>NZ_RQYN01000041.1 GCF_003860135.1 Tannerella forsythia | reverse complement strand
ATAAGAGAATTTAAATTGTCCTATAAGACAATTTGAAAAGTCCTATAAGACAATTTGGACGAGATGCGCAGGGAATTTCAAGATCATGCATTTTGCGATAGAACAAAGGCAGAGTGAAATTTATTTCGACTATACCGAACGTGAACAGAACAAACCTTATCAATCCAACATCAGCGACATAAAAACACGCTGCAAGTCGGAGGGTTTGACCGTTTCGTCAAGCGGGCAGGCAAGTCCGTAAGGTTGCGCCGGCCGGCCGGCCGAATGCGGTACGCGCACGAAAGCCGTCTGTGCGCGATGACGAATCAAAATATACCTGATCAACGCATCCTTGACGGCCGGATCGTCGTACAAAATCTCTTTGATCAAAACATCCGTAGAAGATTCGGGTGCTTCAAACGCCATCCCAACAGGACGGTCTTCATCGAGAGCTACCCAGACATGACCGCCATCGGCAAGGCAGTCGAGGCGGATCGTTTCGAAATCGGCGGCATCGTGAAGAACAGCGCATCGACGGCGACGCTGGGCAAGGTCGAAATATGCGTCATACGTCTTTTCGGAACAAGGTACGATTCGATACGTATCCACCTGCTCCATCATCCGATCGACCACATAGTGTTCTCCCCCCACGTTAATCGGCACAGTATATCCGTAACGTCTGTAAACCTCAAACAGCCACGGCTCGGCGGGGATAAGCACCGACAAAGCAAACCCACGCTTCCGCATCGCGTGCATTGCATCCTGCATCAGGGCTTTCATATATCCTTTGCCTCGCTCCGAAGGATGCGTACAGACCCCGCACACATACGCACAAGGCAGAATGGCAGACTCGATCTTCACTTCATAGGGAACAGTCTGCAACATGGCGATGACTCCCCGACCCTCCGGTTCGATGACGAATGTATTTTCCGGCAGATAAACCCGATCGAAGAACATCCGCACATATTCGTCCGAATCGTGAAACACCGTTTGCCAAAGCGTTTCAAGCTGCCGACGTCTCGCAATCTCATTCATCGCCTTTTGATTGCCCCATTCTTTTCGAGCAGCATCACCGGATTGTACGACAGCTTTGATTGGCGCAGCCCCGGAATGCCCAGATCTTCCTCGCGGTTGATATAAACGTATTGTTCGGGAATACGCGACACAAATTCCTGATTGATGAGGCTGAAAATGCCCTCGTAGTTCGTATCGGCTTTTTCGACATGCACTCCGAACGTTTGATAATTAATCGGCGAGCCGTACGTAAACGCCACGATTTCCCCCTCAACCACGATCGCACCTCCGAACAGCTCCAGCTCTTTGAAATGATGCATGGCAAACGTCATGGAACGATGCTCGTTCAACAGTTCATCCGTATTCTCTTCGTTTTCATTTGCCCGTACCCACTTCCGCTCCAGCGCCATACACTGCGGAACAATTTCGGGCGTGATGGGAATATACGTATATTCATACTGCCTCTTAAATTTATTGATATGATTACGTTTAGCCTGCCATTTCTTCCCTTTCAACGCCTGCAATTCTTCACGCAGATAAATATAGTCGAAATAGTCTCGCTCGGCAACGTAGGCGAATTCGTTCGGAAACAGTTCTTCCAGCTTTTTCCGTGCTTCGGAAGTCACCCCGAGGATGAGCAACGGATGCCCCTCTCCCATCATCTCGTAAGAATCTTTTTCGAGCGCTTCCACCGCCCGTCTTAAATCCCCGTTCCCGACAGGAAACATATAAGCCATACGCTTCGGTTCTTTTTCTTCGATATAAAAACGAATAAGCAGATTTCCTTCGAAGACGGCATATTCACTCTCGTACAGAAATCTCCAACTGCACATATTCGAAAAGGCGAAATCGCAATTCTGGAACGCGGAAGAATACGTAAAAGACGTTATAAGCTCTTTGTCCTCAATACAAATCGGTTTAAATACCATATAAAATAGTTACGGTTTATCAATGCGGTCAATCTATCGGCACATCCGTCCATGCTCCTTTTACCAGCTCGCGCAGTGTTCGGAAGCCCACGGTGCGGAGCAACTCAATCGTCTGGTTGCGGCCGTCATTGACCAAATCGGGAAAATGGCAGTCGGAATTGACCATCACAGGGATATTCCGCTCTTTCAATGCGCGGTATGTATCGGCATGAGGATACGTCTGTCCTTTGCGTTTCACATTCTTACTGTTCACTTCGACAATCAGTCCTTTCTCGGCAATCAGATCGAGAAGAGAAAGGAAAGGTTTCCGATAACGATCGGTATTTCGGTCGAATCCGGGATAACGACAGCCGTTCATATAGACTTTATCGATATGCCCGACCACATCGAATCCACCCGTTTCGACCATCCGCATCGAGCTCTCGAAGAAGTCGGTCGTCAGTCGGCTGATATCCCCGCCATAATGCGTATCGACACTCGCCCTGAAATCTTCGTACGGTCCGTCGATGCATACCATATTCGCTTCGGCCAACGGCTTTTGCCAAGGGAGGTAATGAAGCGACCCGATCCGATAGTCGAGCGGCAGTTCCTGAAAAAAAGGAATCGCGGCATGATACGTTTCGTCCAGATAATCAATCTCCAGACCGACATACAGTTCGATTCTCCCTTCATATTTCTTTTTCAGTCGTTCGATTTCTACCAGATACTCGGGCATATCGTCCCTCGTCATATTCCAGCTCGTCTCGAACGGAAGAGGCGCATGCGAAGAAAAGCCGTACGCGCGAAACCCGCGCGCAACGGCAAACTTCACAAAATCTTCCGGATGACTGCGTCCGTCGCAAAAAGTACAGTGACTATGAAAGTTACTGTCCATCATAAGGATGATTCATCGTTTTCTTTCTCCGGTCGGAAGCTCATTATTTAATTACGTTCAGCGCTTTGCCGACTTTGATAAATGCAGCGATCGCCTTGTCGAGATGTTCTTTTTCGTGACCGGCCGATAGCTGAACGCGAATACGCGCCTGCTCTTTCGGCACGACCGGATAATAAAATCCCGTCACGTAAATACCTTCTTCCTGCATACGTTCCGCAAACACCTGCGACAGCTTCGCATCGTAAAGCATCACGGCACAGATCGCCGATTGCGTCGGTTTGATATCGAAACCCGCTTGCAGCATGTTGTCGCGGAAGTAAGTCACGTTTTCGGCCAACTTCGTATGCAACGCGTCACTTTCTTTAAGCATCTTAAACATCTCGATGCTTGCCCCCACAATCGCCGGCGCCAGTGAATTAGAGAACAGATACGGACGCGAGCGCTGACGCAGCAAGTCTATAATTTCTTTCCGGCCGGTCGTAAAGCCGCCCATAGCGCCGCCGAAAGCCTTACCGAGCGTACCGGTGAAGATATCGATCCGGCCATACGCTCCGAACTGTTCGGCCACTCCGCGCCCCGTCGGTCCGACCACTCCCGCCGAGTGAGACTCGTCGACCATCACCAACGCGTCATATTTCTCTGCCAGATCACAAATCTTATCCATCGGTGCTACGTTGCCGTCCATCGAGAAGACCCCGTCGGTGGCGATGATGCGGAACCGCTGTGCCTGTGCCTCCTTCAGACAACGCTCAAGGTCGTCCATATCGGCATTGGCATAACGATAACGTTTGGCTTTGCAAAGACGCACACCGTCAATAATCGAGGCATGGTTCAGCGCATCCGAAATAATCGCATCGTTTTCACCGAGCAACGGCTCGAAAAGTCCGCCGTTCGCATCGAAACACGAACTGTAAAGAATCGTATCTTCCGTTCTGAAATACTCCGACACCTCGGCTTCGAGCTGCTTGTGCACATCCTGCGTACCGCAGATAAAACGAACGGACGACATGCCATACCCACGATGATCCATTGCCTTTTTAGCAGCCTCGATAAGACGCGGATGGTCTGAGAGTCCGAGATAATTGTTCGCACAGAAGTTCAGTACTTCTTCTCCTTCATTCACCCGAATATCCGCTTTCTGGGGTGTCTTGATAATACGTTCCTTTTTGTATAATCCCGCTGATTCGATATCAGCCAATTCCTGTTGCAGGAAAGATTGAAATTTTCCGTACATAACTATTTGAAGTTTATGATCATTTTATTGCGACAAAAGTAGTCATTTTTTTAGAATACGGATTTTACTTACTCGATATTTCCATACCGAAAATATACCCCTGCAAACAATTTACCAGCGCTCTCCAAAGAAAACACAACACACTTACTTAAAACAAATTACCAAGAAAAGACGAAAAAAGAATCCTATCATCGACTTAATCGACTTTCACGATTTATATTATTTTTGCAAAAAAAAAGAGGACGGCAGTGCAACGTTTCTACCCGGAATTGCATCATGGAGGATGGATAACGGTTGCAAACGTTGTACCGAGAACAGAATGATGAACGAAGAACAACTGATTACAGGTTGTAGAGAAGGAGATCGGACGGCTCAGAAAGAGCTGTATGAATTATATTCCCCCCGAATGATGGGTGTCTGTCTGCGCTACATTGGCGACAGGGAGACTGCACGCGATGTATTGCAGGACGGCTTTGTCAAAGTCTTTTCATCTTTCGGAGGATATAAGGGAGAAGGCCCTTTGGGAGCATGGATACGCCGGATATTCGTCAACGAATCGCTGGAACATCTGCGCAGAACGAGCGTCTACCGCAACACGGTCGACATCGACAGCATTGCAGACTATTCGACAAACGAAGAAACGGCTGTTTCAAAACTCTCGGCCGACGACCTGATGCACTTGATCCAAAGTCTCCCGGACGGTCTGCGTGCGGTATTTAACCTTTTTGCTATCGAAGGATATTCGCATAAAGAAATAGCCGGGATGCTACAGATTGAAGAGAGTACGTCGCGTTCGCAATATATGCGGGCACGACGTTGGTTACAGAACAGAATAAAATAGAAAAAGAAGAGAAACAAGTATATGGAAAAGCGGGATAAGTGGGAAGAAGAGATCCGGACGAAACTGGAGCACTTTGAAGTAACACCGGATCCGGGCGACTGGGAGGCGATTGCCAACCGTCTGTCGGATAAAGCACCGGTTGTCAGAATGAAACCGCGACGGTGGGTTTATTGGGCTGCCGCTGCTGTCGTGTCGCTGCTGCTACTCGGCGGTGGCTACCGACTGTGGTTTCAGGAGAAGCAAGACACCGTGATCGCAGAGGTACAGAAAAGTGACGTTCGGGACATACCCGCATCTCCGGTAAAGCCACAAGCAAACAAGACCGATGGGCAGGCCGCGACAGAGAGGACGGATGAAAATCCGGTGTCGCCGGCCACCCGCCGGCCATTGCCTGTGCGTAAAGACAAAGACCTGACGGCACAAGCAACGTATACTGCGCCCAAAGAAAAACCTCAAAGCCTCTACCCCACGCCTGAAAAAAGTGAAAAAGCCCCCGAAACGACATCGACAGAGAAACGCGCGGAAGAAGAGCGACCGAATGACGTGCGAGATCACCGAAAGGAGGATACGCCGACAAAGGAAGCCGTGCCCGAAAACCGCCAAGACGACAATGAACGGCCGTTAATCGCAGATGCTTCTCCCCGGCCCTCACACCGAGCAGCCGCAAAACGCCGTTGGGGATTCGGGATGGGAGGCGGAAGTTTCTCGACCGGTAGCCATTCCGGCGCAGACGGAGCAAATTTTTTCGCAAACGGTTTCATGAATAATGATCTGCCGGCCTATTCGGAACTAAAATCCTTTGATCACGCCGAGAAGATGAACAGAATCGATGTATCGCATAAACGACCACTCTCATTCGGGATAGGAGTCAGCTACCAACTCTCAGAGCGTTGGGCTCTGCAAAGCGGTTTGACCTATACATATATGACATCGACTTGGCGCACAGTAGCCATTCGGCAAGGCAAGGCTAAACAAAGGCTGCATTTTGTCGGGCTCCCTCTGGGCGTAAATTACAAGATTGCCGAATGGCAGGGTGTACGCTTTTATGCGGGTGCCGGCGCCATGGTCGAATGGAACGTGGCCGGCAGCATCGATACCGATTATTATTACGGAAACGAGATGGTCAATACACAACATGCGTCGGTACGGATGAAAGAATGGCAATGGTCCGTCAATGCGCGCACGGGAGCAAGCTATCCTTTATTCCGCTACTTGAGTGCCTACGTCGAAGGGAATGCGAATTATTACTTCGATAACGGAAGCGCGATCGAAACGATTCGTTCGGAGAAACCTTTTTACGTATCTTTGCAGGCCGGGCTTCGGCTAGGACTCTAAAGAGAGAAAGAGACATGAAAGGCAAAAAGAGACAATACAATATTTTATTAATCACATAAAAAACAAAAAGAAAAATGAAACAATTTAGTTGGTGCGCTGTGGCTTTAGCAGCGACGGTAACGTTAACATCCTGTCTGGATGGGGGAAGTAACAGTCAGTCGGGGACAACCGTAGGCGTTGTGCGACTCGACACAAAAGCGATGAAACATGTATTAGATAATGCCACACCTATCGGGCCGTTTTATTCGCCGCATTTTAAGAATGTGAAAGAAGGAGCATGTATCGTTGCAAGTTTCGACTTGAACTATGATGCTCCGGAAAACGCGTCGAACGTCGTTAAAACGAACGGATACTATACCGTAGTCGTCAGAGAAAAGGCTGAACTGGACCAATACACGATCATGAAATTTACAGATACCGGTGCGCCGGATACAGCCAAGATGCTGGAAAAAGAAGTGGCAATCGAAAACCCATGTATTAAGAATCCTTACCTGCCACTTCCTTCTTATGTAAAAGGCTATCTGTTCGTCGGACATGCGCTTAAGCAGCCGGTGGATCAAAAGAATTACTGGTTCCTGACATACAATGCGGACAACATGGTAAAGGAAGAAGGCGGTGAGCGAATTTACGATGTTTTCGTGCGTGCCAAAGTCAAGACACCGGGAACCAAATCGGAAACCGATATGATGGTAGCCAATGCTTACCAGATTAAAGATTATCTGGAAACGGCTGCTCGCAGCGAACAAGGCAAAGGTAACACTCGCTTTTATCTTCGATTCAACTATGCGTCGTCTGTCAAAGACGGTAAGTTGAAATGGGCGAAAGGTGAAAAAGTAGGACCGTTTGAAGTGAAATTGATTCTGGATAAACAGAAAAGCTGATCAATATTGTTTTTGTAACTTTGAGAAAGGAGGGTGTGTCAAAACGCAATGTTTGGGCACACCCTCTTTAGGTGTGTAAGAAAGGCTGAAATTAGGGGGCGCTAAGGCTGAAAGCGAGGGAGCATACGAACGTATGTGACCGAGCTCACATTCCGCAAGCAACGAAGCAGTTCGCCCGTTATGACACACCGCCTTTTGTATTTTTATCGGGACGAACGCGAAGAGAATAGTCCTTTTTTTTTTACCTTTGCCCATTCAATCGGAAAAGAGACCATATATGTTTAAAGAAATATTCAATCGGCTGATCGCCGTTATCTTCAAACCTTCGGAAGCATGGGAGGCGCTAAGCCGGAAAGAGGAAAGCACCGAGACTTTTCTCTCACGCTTTGTGTATCCTTTATTCGGACTAATCGCGCTCTCTGCTTTTCTGGGCGTATTATTCACGCGGAAAGAGTTCGATTTCCAGATCGCCCTGAAATCTTCGATTAAAATACTGGTTGCTTCGATGGGAGGATTCTTCCTCGGCGCTTATCTGCTGAACGAACTCTGGCGCTCAGTGTTCAAACAGCCGCGCAACATGAAACTGATCCAACGATTTGTCGGTTATTCGTCTTCGCTCATGTTTGTCCTCCTTATCCTATTAGCCCTCTTGCCGGAATTTATCTTTCTGTGGATGTTTATCCTCTACACTTCCTATATTGTGTGGATGGGAGCACGCCCGTATATGAAAGTGAAAGAAGAGGAGCAAGTAAAATTTACGATATTGGCTTCGGTCGTCATTATCGGAACGCCGTTTCTAATCGACCGACTGCTATTTCTACTGATGCCGGGACTCCGGTTTTAAACACGCATATCATGGCCAAAGAAAAATTAAGTAACAACATACTGATCAAAAATAAACGGGCGACGTTCGATTACGAACTGCTCGAAACATTTACCGCCGGCATCGTACTGACCGGTACGGAGATCAAATCCCTCCGTTTGGGAAAAGCGAGTTTGGTCGATACATACTGCTACGTCGAGCGAGGTGAAGTATGGGTCAAGAACATGAATATCACGGAATACTTCTACGGTACGTACAATAACCACGTGGCTCGTCGCGATCGCAAGCTGCTACTGAACAAGAAAGAGATTCGCAAGATTCAAACAGCCGCAAAAGATAACGGCTTTACGATCATCCCTACCCGCCTCTTTATCAACGACCGGGGACTGGCCAAGGTTGTCATCGCCATTGCCAAGGGAAAAAAGGAATACGACAAGCGCCAATCCATCAAGGAGCGCGACGATAAACGCGAGATGAGCCGGGTGTTTATGAAGTAACGTATGGAAACGGTCGGACAAAGAATAGGGAGGTGTATCAGATCGGCCGTACCCAAAGCATGCCGAACATGCTTCTGGCTACTGAAAATTATTCTGCCCGTCTCTCTGCTTGTGCGGCTGCTTCAATATTCGGGTATACTGGCACAAGTTTCGGTCTTCCTTGAACCGGCTTTTTCGCTCATCGGTCTGCCGGGCGAGACGGCGATCATTTTCCTGACGAGTGTATTCACTCCGTTATACGCGCCGATTACGCTGATTGCGTCCATGCCTTTGACTGTCCGCGAAGTCACCCTTATTGCACTGATGTGCCTTGTTTCACACAATCTTTTGGTCGAATGTGCCGTACAAAGCAAGACCGGCTCATCGTTCGCGGGGATGTTTGTGCTGCGTGTGGTGATGAGCTTTGTCATCGCATTCGCCGTACATCGCGTGATGCCGTATGAAGGATATGATATGACAGTCGGTTCGGCCGCTGATACCAGTGTATGCACCTCATTAATTGACGTATTCGTTCTCTGGTTCAAAAGTTCATTGTCGATTATCCTGTTATTTTTCGTGATCGTGTCGGCCTTGATGATTCTGCATTACATCCTCGAAGAGTTCCGGCTGCTGAAAAGCCTGTCGACAGCGATGGCGCCGGTCATGATGCTTTTCGGACTTCCACGAAACTGTTCGTTTCTGTGGCTCGTAGGCAACATCGTGGGATTGAGTTACGGCAGCGCTATTATGATGGAGCAGCTGGAGGCGAATAAGATTTCGCGCCGCGATAGCAACTTGCTTAACTATCACTTGGCCATTTCGCATTCTCAGCTCGAAGACACGCTGATTTTCGTAGCAATCGGTGCCCCGTTTCTATGGGTCATGCTGACACGTTTGGTCTTCGCATTTCTCGTTGTATGGATCAAACACCTGCTTACCCGTATCCTTCGTTATCATTACGCAGATTTACCCATCAAAAAATAAACGAATGAAGAAAAACAGAAAAGAAAGAACAACTCCCACGCGGATTGATTCATTGGAAGAAGACCAAATCTTCGTATTTGGCAGCAACCTGCAGGGTATGCACGCCGGTGGCGCGGCACGTATTGCCACGGAGAAGTTTGGCGCCATCTGGGGACAAGGCGTCGGATTGCAGGGTCAAAGCTACGCCATCCCGACCATGCAGGGATTCGCGGAAACCCTCAGACCGTATGTCGATGAATTTGTCGCTTTCGCCAAAGAGCACCCGGAACAGACTTTTCTTGTAACCCCTATCGGATGCGGCATCGCAGGATTCATACCCGAAGAAATCGCGCCATTGTTCCGTCAGGCAATCGATATCCCGAACATCTGGCTGCCCGCGGTCTTCTGGCAAGTGATAGACACGGATGCTTAAAATTGATTTTTATGCGTTCATACAAAGTACATCGTGCTCCGAGCATGATGTAATTCGGAAAAAATAAAAAAAAGAAGATACACAGTACAAACACAATCTAAATTGAAAAACAATGAAAAAGAAATGGAATGTTTTATGGATTATATGGGCCGCCTTGATGCTGAATGGAATATCGGCAGATGCCCACAAAGCGAAATACTATATGTATATT
The DNA here is from genome assembly GCF_003860135.1 of Tannerella forsythia. Classification (GTDB taxonomy): domain Bacteria; phylum Bacteroidota; class Bacteroidia; order Bacteroidales; family Tannerellaceae; genus Tannerella; species Tannerella forsythia_A. The sequence continues at coordinate 15,188 of NZ_RQYN01000041.1, read as the reverse complement.
CCCAATAAGCAGGATGTTCCGGTTGGTGCTACGTTTCCAACGGCTTGGGGTTTCGTCTTCATCCTGAAATCAGACAAACATCCGGACTTTGCCGCAGCCATCAATCGCTACCATCCGACGGCCTTCGAGCAAGCCTTCCCCGATGCCGTAACAGACTGGCTGAGGGATGTCTATCAAATTGAATGTGATAGTGTTTATTTGGAAAGCGATGAGTTATATTTTGCCAATGAAAAGAAAAACAAATATTCCATGCCATTCGACCGAATGATTAAAACACGTTTTAAAAATATCGTACCGCTGGTCGAGAAATTGGGAACTCCCCGCATCCCCGAAGATCCGATGGAGATAGAGGATTTCTATTCTCCACTGCTGAATGAAACAAACCGGTGGAACAATCTGGAGGAACGGCACGAAGAAGGAAAGTGGACATACATATACAAGTTGGAAGGCGATACCCTGATCGACGGACGGAAATACCGGACACTTTATCATACGTTCGATAAAGATGCAAAAAAATGGCGTAAAGGAGGATATCTGTACGAAGATATCGGACGAAAAAAAGTATGGTATCGTCCGGCATGGGGAAATCGGGATGGACTGCTGTACCATTTCGATGTAGCCGAAAAAGATACTTTTTACACGATGGGAAGCATGTTCTATTCGTCGGAAGCTCCTAATACAATGAATTGGAATGACGACTCCACCCGCCACATCGTAAAAAAGGTGGATACGGTTAAAATCAACCACAAGGATCATCGGCGATTCACCCTCGAATCAACTCTTATCACTCCATCGGGCTCATATCATCCATCATTTGAAAACGTATGGATAGAAGGAATCGGCAGTACGAACGGGTTTCTCAGCCTATACGTGTATTTGCCCGGTTCTCCCGGCCAGGAACTGTTAGCCTTCTATCAGGACGATAAGTTGGTTTATCAATCACCGAAATACGACAAGGTCTTTATCTGGGAAACAGTCGGCAACGAACTGATCAGGAACGACACACAGGTATTCGTATCGCCGGAAGGGCGTACGCTGCATATCGGGGACGAAGGAGCAAGCCGTTCGGTGGCCATATACTCCATGCAGGGAATGGAGGTTTTCCGGCAAACCGTAGCACCTTATATCACAACCCTTGCGCTACCAGCAATTCCCGTCGGTATATATATTGTAACTGTCCGATCAGAAGGAAAAAGTATATCCAAAAAAATAGTCGTAAAATAACATGTTCCCGAAGATAAACAAAAGCGGGCCTGACTGTAGCAATATATCGGATCGCTCAAGTCGGTAGTGAATCATTGCATGTGAGGGAGGCGGCTTCCGTTGAAAAACCATGCCGTCTCCGCGACAAAAAAACGAAAAAAAACATGTAGGGATAAAAAAAACGTTACCTTTGCGTTAACAAACTTTGAAATGCTATGTATAATAAACTGAACGATACCATCACACGTCTGATGGGGCTGCGCTACCGGTCACACCCATGGCACGGCATCGAAGTGGGAAAAGAAGCGCCGCAAATTGTCACGGCATTTATCGAAATGGTACCGACCGACACCGTCAAGTATGAGCTGGACAAAGTAAATGGGTTTCTCTGTATCGACCGCCCGCAGCGCTATTCGAGCGTGGTGCCGGCGCTCTACGGATTCATCCCGCAGAGCTATTGCGGTGAGTCGTTTGCTCAACACTGTATGGAACAGATTAAACGCGAAAATATCTCCGGCGACCGTGACCCGCTCGACATCTGCATCCTGACCGAAAAAGACATTGCACATGGCGATATCATCGCCTCGGCACGTCCCATCGGCGGACTCAGGATGCTGGATGGATCGGAAGCCGACGATAAAATCATCGCCGTACTCAAAAACGACGCCACCTACAGCAATTACAACGACATCAGCGAGCTGCCCAGCGTCGTTACCGAACGGCTCAAACACTACTTCCTGACATATAAAGATATGCCGGGCGAGAAAAGAAGGGTCGAAATTACGCATACCTACGGGTGCGAGGAAGCCTACGAAGTCATTCGGCACTGCCTCAACGACTACAAAACTTTCCTCGAAGAGATGCACGACGTATTGGGATAACAAAAAATAAGCTCGTACAGAACACCGCCTTTACAGGCAATTGTTCAAGTATCTTACTTTTAAAAGAAACGATGATAATGAAACCTTCAAGTGATACCGGAATTCCGCCGAATGGCTTCGATTCTCGTCGAAAGGCTTCGCGAAGATCGTTAGGACATCCGATTCCCGTCGAAAGGCTTCGCGAAGGTTTCGGAGACGTCCGATTTCCGTCGAAAGTCGCCGCAAAGGTCGCCGGAATGTTCGATTCTGGTCGAACGGTTTCCGCGTACGTCGCCGGAATATCCGATTCTCGTCGAAGGTTTCCGCAACTCTCGCCCAAACTTCCGGCTGCCGACGGAAGTTTCCGCGAACTCTACGGACGCATCCATTCCGATCGGAACGGATGTCATACACGATGTTTATTTATTAACTTAATCCATTGAAACAATGTTACGTATCAATTACGGTAGACTATCGACCAAAGTATTGGGCAATCTGAGCAATCGGGTTATCGCCGCATCGTCGGTCTACGCTGCCACGCTGCTCAAAGATAATCCGCTGCTGGAAGTATTGAAAACGAGCAATGACCATTATCAGCAAGTGCTGGTCAAGAACATCTACAGCGGGTTGGGCGATCCGGTGGCACAAGCAGATTTAGTGCGCGACCGGCTTTATCGTGCTTTCCGCCGGATGCTCCAGGGATTGGCGGTGTTTTCCGACACGGCACGCGGACAGGCTGCGCGGGCTTTGCTGACGATTTTTGAGGAGTCGGGCGATGTTAACAATCTCTCGTATGCCGATCAGAATATCGTTATGCAGACCCTGCTCAAACGAATGGATAGGCCCGAAAGTACGGCTCATCTGAGCATGCTCGGGCTATTGGACGAGTACACGGCATTGAAAAACGCACAGATGGCGTTCGAGAAAATCAGCGCCGAGCAGACGGAAGCGAATTCGGTCTTGCGGCAGCAAGCTTCGGCATCGGGTATCCGCCGCAGTCTGGAACGGTCTTTGCGTGATCTGTTCTCACTCGTTTCGGCCATGGAGAATGTGTCGGGATGGAGTGACCTTTATCACGATCTGAACGAGCTCATCAAAGAGGCGCGGCAAAGCAATCGCACCTTGAAGAAAGAAGGAGGCGACGGAGATCAGGAAGGCTTACAGCCATGAGAACGGAATAAGTAGTAAATATGCGGAAAGAAATCGTCTTCTTATCCGCATATTTTTTTGCAACGTAAAACAATAACAGTATTTTTTTATAAACCAAACGTATTATTTAACAATTAAAATCGTAATGAAGAAAAAAAACGTGATGTATTTATGGCGAGGATGGCTGCTTTGCGTTCTGTGGGCACTTTCCTCGAGTATCTATGCGCAAACGGCGACGGTGCGGGGCACCGTCACCGATGCCAATCGTGAGCCGGTGATCGGGGCCACGGTCATTGTACAAAACCAGACGTCGAATGGGACAGTCACTGATCTGGACGGAAATTATGTGCTCAATGATGTACCCACAAATGCTACCCTGCAATTCAGTTATGTGGGAATGCAACCGCAAAGTGTGGCTGTGAACGGTCGTCAAGTGATCGATGTCGTAATGCAAAACGACACAAAACTGCTGGAAGAAGTCGTTGTCGTAGGATACGGTGCCCAAAAGAAAGTCAACCTGACCGGCGCCGTGTCTTCGGTCAACTCCGATGTGCTGCAAAATCGCACCACTCCGAACGTGGCTAACATGCTGGCAGGTCAGATGACCGGGGTAACGATCGTACAAAATACCGGACAACCCGGTGCCGACGCAGGCCTGCTGCGCGTACGCGGTATCGGTACCATCCGTGACAGTTACGACGATGCGGCAGCCTCGGCTATGGTCATTGTCGACGGTGTGGAATCATCGATGAACAGTGTCAACCCGAACGATATTGAGAGCATCTCTGTACTTAAAGATGCCGCAGCCTCGTCGATCTATGGGGTACGTGCTGCTAACGGCGTGATCCTGATTACCACACGACGAGGAACACAAGGCAAAGCCAAAATATCATACGACAACTACGTTGGCTGGCAAAAGGCATTGCGATTACCCAAGTTCCTGAATGCTTATGACTTTGCCGTGCTTTTTAACGAAGCGCATACGAACGACGGTGCTGCTGCCCCTTATACAGAGGAACAACTCAAGAGATTCAGAGACGGATCCGACCCCGACCACTACGCCGACAGTGATTGGCTGGGCACGCTACTGAGCGAAAACGGAATGTTTCATAACCATTACGTCTCGATTTCGGGAGGAAGCGAAAGTGTGCGTTATTCCACCTCGTTCGGATATCACGACAAGAAAGGGCTGATCCCAAACACATCATACAATAAATATGATGTACGTGCCAATCTTCATGCCGACCTGACACAACGACTATCGCTCGGCCTAAATCTCTCGGCTTATCGCAGCCGATCCATTGAGCCGGCTGCCGGCATGCAAACGATTATGCATTATGCTTTCCGAGAAACACCGGTGACCCCTATCCAATTTAAAAACGGGAACTACGGCCTGTTCAAGAACGAACATAATTCAGTAGCTTATGCACGAAAAGGAGGAACTTCAACGGCTTACCGCACGAATATGCATGGAAACGTTTCCCTCAACTACCAACTCATCGATGGACTTACGCTCAGAGGAAATGCAGCCGTAACCTCTTATCTGATTGATATGCATGACTTCGAACATGCCATGCAATATTATACGGCCGACTCAGATAAACCAATTCAATCGAAGCAGAGTTCACTCATAAACGAAGACCGTAAAAATTTTGAGGTCAATCTACAAGCCTATCTCGATTATAATAAAACCTTTGGCAAGCACACTCTGAGCGGATTGCTGGGTTATTCGCAGCTATACAATAACTGGCGCATATTGAGGGCATCACGAAAAAATCTACCTTCGTCCAACCAACTTGATCAAATCAACGCCGGCGATGCCACTACGCAACAAACAGCCGGCTACGAAACGGAATATGCACTGCGCTCTGTGTTCGGACGTATCAATTACAATTACGACAACCGTTACCTGATCGAGGCTAATCTACGATACGACGGCACCTCACGCTTCCCAAAAGACAAACGCTTCGGTGCTTTTCCATCCGTATCGCTCGGATGGCGTCTTTCGGAAGAAGAATTTTTCCGTGCCGACTGGGTCGACAACCTAAAGTTACGCGCTTCTTGGGGATTACTCGGCAATCAGGAAATCGGAAGCTACGCATTTTACGAAAAATATGTATATGCCGAGAGCCGTTCCAGCCTCTCGCCCACTTACAGCTTCGGTAATATGCTGGCACCGGGTATTTCCATCTCCCGTACCATGGCCAACAAAAACATCACATGGGAAAAGACAAGCCAAATTAACGTGGGAGTCGATGCCGGATTCCTGAACGGCCGGCTGACGTTCTCGGGCGATTTCTTCGTCAAAGATACGCGAGACATCCTGTTAAACCTGCCTATCCCGAGAATTGCCGGAGTAAACCCACCCATGCAGAACGCCGGAAAAGTACGTAATATCGGATTTGAAACACAACTGGGATATAATGGGCAGGCAAATAAAGATTTCAAATATTATGCGAACTTCAACTTTAGCTACGTGCATAACGAAATCACGGACTTGCAAGGTGGAGATATTAAAGGTGGCCGATCAGTAGGTGACCCTGTATGGGCATACTATGGCTATATATCCGACGGCATATTCCGCACCGAAGAAGAAATCAAAAATCATGCGCGCCAAACGATGGGGACTCCCGTTCCGGGCGATCTGAAATACCGTGACATCAGCGGGAAAGACGGAAAACCCGATAACGTGATTAATGCGAATGACCGGAAACTTATCGGCAGCTACTTCCCAAAAATCAATTACGGACTGCGGTTAGGCTTCGAATATAGAAGTATCGACTTCTCAACCCTCTTACAAGGTGCCGCTGCTGTAGACGGACTGGTAAAAAAAGAAGTACGCTATGCTTTCTATAACAGTGGAAAGGTAACAGACAAACATCTCGATCGCTGGACACCACAGAATCCGAACGGTTCTTTCCCTCGCCTGAGTATTAAAAACTCCGAAAAAAACCAGCCCAAAAACGAACTTTCTTCGTTCTGGGTACAAGATGCATCGTATCTGAAGATGCGTAATATCCAATTAGGTTACACATTACCGAATCATTGGCTGATAAAACAAGGTGTTTCCAAAGTCAGGCTATATTGCAGCATTGACAACGTGTTTACATTGACCCAATTCGAAGGTGCCGATCCCGAGTCACCGGCTGGAGATACAGGCGAAAGCGGTACATACTACCCGATGACGCGCAGCTATTCATTTGGACTGAATGTCTCATTTTAATCAAAAAGGAGGAATTAACTAATGAAAAAAATACATATAAATTACAAGAGTATATCTCTTGCATTGTGCCTGACACTTGGTTGGTCAGCATGTAACGACAGTTTTCTGGAACGGGCGCCCCGTGATGCCCAGTCGGATGCTTCCTTCTGGAAAACGGAAGAAGACGCAACTAAATTTCTGATTGGTACATTCCGTTATCTCGTACAAACGGAGAACCATACAATCATGACAGACTGTTATACGGATAATGCCATTCCTGTACACGTTTTTGCAGAACAAGGCGCACTCTCAGCCGGTACGGCGACTGCAAGCAATGCGCATTTCCTGCAATTATGGAATGATGCATATTCGGGTATCCGACGTTGTCTCATATATAAAGAGAACATCGACAAAGTTACGATGTCAGCCGATGTTAAGCAGTCACTAACAGGCGAAATAAAGTTCCTTGAAGCGTTTTTCTACACTACACTCGTAAAATACATGGGTGGCGTACCGATACTGGATCATCCGCTTCAACTGAATGAAGCTGTTCCCGAACGTAAAACAGAAAAGGAAGTATATGCCTATATCTCCCGGTTACTCGACGAAGCAGCAGCCGTACTCCCGATCAGCCGTGATAAATCAGCCTATGGACGTCCTACTAAAGGTGCTGCACTGGCACTGAAAGCACGCACCGCTTATTATTTCCACGACTATGCAGCAGCCGAGAAAGCAAGCAAAGAAGTAATTGATTTAAAAACATATAAGCTATATGATAGCTATGAAAGCTTGTTCCTGCCAGAGCATGAGAACAATGCCGAAGTCATCTTCGATCGGCAGTATATGGAAAAGGCTCCTGACCGTAATCTCGGCAGTTTGATTGACCAGTTCTTTGCTCCTATCGTGATGGGAGGATGGGAAGCTTTATCACCTACCCAAGATCTGGTAGACGCATATCCGTGTACCGATGGAAAATCAATTAAGGAGTCACCGCTATATAATCCGGAGAAACCCTTTGAAAATCGTGATCCGCGTCTGAGTGCTTCCATTCTCTGGGACGGACAGGAGATTGTCGATAAAAAGTATGTAGCTGAGAAGAAAGATGGCCATTCGCGAACGGGATACACAATGCGTAAATACATCAACCCCAAAAACGACGGGCAAAACGAATACGGATGGACAAACTTCATCTTTATCCGGTATGCTGAAGTGCTGCTAACATATGCCGAAGCACGCAACGAACAACTGGGCACTCCCGATGAGGCAGTGTACGATGCGGTAAACAAAGTGCGGCAACGCGTAAAACTTCCGACTTTACCTAACGGATTGACAAAAGATCAGATGCGCGAAGCGATCCGTTTGGAACGTCGTCTTGAATTTACATTTGAAGGAATGTACCTGTTCGATACCCGAAGTTGGAAAACGACCGAAATTGCGGTAACTAAGCCGGTATACGGAAAAAGAAGTACAGACAAGAAGCCAATACTTATTGAGAAGCGGAAATTTAACCCTGAACGAGACTACCTGTGGGCAATACCACTCAGTGAAATTGATTTGTCGAGAGGAACTCTCAAACAAAATCCTGGATATTGATCTTATTTTTTTATAATCAAAAAAGCGAATTGCTTTATTAACTTTTATATCGAGAGAGGGGATACCCAAACTTTCTGTTTGGTTATCCCCTCCTTTGAATTTCATCTATTCAGTATAAACATTTATTTTCATGATTCCACTTTCTCCAGTTCGACGGTGAAATGGCGCATAATCGGGTTTTCTTTGACGATGCGATACCCGTGCTTGATTTCTTCGCGTCGGTCATATACGTTCTTCAATGCTACGGCAATCACATCCATGTGATTATTCGTATATGTACGACGTGGAATCGCAAGACGCAACAACTCCAATCGCGGATAGCGGTTTTCGTGCGTCACCGGATCGCGGTCGGCAAGAATAGCACCGATTTCGACTCCGCGAATGCCTGCTTCGAGATAAAGCTCAATACCGAGTGTTTGCGCAATAAACTCTTCCTTCGGGACGTGCATCAGGATTTTCTTCGCATCGATAAAGATCGCATGTCCACCGGCCGGTCGCTGATACGGAATGCCGTATTCGTCGAACTTGCGGCCGAGATACTCCACCTGTTTAATGCGTGTTTCAAGATAATCGAACTCGGTACCTTCGTCCAATCCAACAGCCAATGCATTCATATCACGGCCACTCATGCCGCCGTAGGTGATAAAGCCTTCGTTCATGATACAAAACATTTGGCATCGCTTCCACAGCTCTTCGGATTTGAATGCCACAAAACCGCCCATATTGACGATCGCATCTTTTTTCGACGACATCGTCATGATGTCTGCGTACGAAAACATTTCTTTCACGATCTCCTTGATCGTTTTGTTTTCATAACCTTTCTCGCGTGTCTTGATAAAGTAAGCATTTTCGGCAAAACGAGCCGCATCGATTTGCAGGAGTACCCCGTATTTCTTGCAGAGCGCCGATACATCACGGATATTTTCCATCGAAACAGGTTGTCCGCCGGCCGTATTGTTCGTCACTGTTAACACCACACACGGGATTTTTTCTTTCGACGTTGTCTGAAGTGCTTTTTCAAGCTTTCTTACATCCACATTGCCCTTAAAAGGGATCTCGAGCTGTGTATCGACCGCTTCATCGATGGTGCAGTCGAGCGCCGTCGCCTTACGATATTCGATGTGTCCTTTCGTAGTGTCGAAGTGCGAATTGCCGGGCAACACGTCTCCTTCTTTGATGATTGCCGAATACAACACATTCTCGGCTGCACGCCCCTGATGTGTAGGAAAAAAGAAGTCGAACCCGAGAATGTTTTTGATCGCATGCTTCATCTCATAATAAGAGCGGGCACCGGCATAGCTCTCGTCGCCCAACATAATGGCCGACCATTGCCTGTCGCTCATTGCTCCCGTACCCGAGTCGGTAAGCAGATCAATAAACACCTGATCACTTTTTAACATAAAGAGGTTATATTTCGCCTCTTTAATCCATCGTTCGCGCTCCGGACGCGAACTTTTTCTGATGGTTTCTACCATTTTAATACGGTAGGATTCTGAAAAAGGAAGTTCCATATTCGTTTGAAATATTTAAAAGTTTTAGATTAGAAAGACAAGTAAAAAACAAGAGAAAGCCACATTGTCAAAAGAAAGCGATACAGAGAGGCTCTCCTCATGTTTTATCGCAAGAGGTTAGTGCGATACAACGTAGTTATCACGGCGTTTAATATGCTGGTATTTTTGTTTTCGCGGCATCTGTTTTTCTTAATCCGGCTGCGAATATATGAATTAAAACGAAAATATACGATGTTTTCCGACCATTGTTTTTTCAACAAAACGATCGAGTATATGATCATTTGTCAAACACCTTAAAACCTCAAAAACCTTCACCGGAACAGCAGACCGCCGCAAAATATTCATAGTCTATCTTGTTTCTGTAGGCGAAAAGTGTTTATCTTTGTACCGATGAAAATATTGATTACAGGAGCAAGCGGATTCATCGGGAGTTTTCTCGTTCAGGAAGCCCTCGCGCGAGGCTACGAAGTGTGGGCCGGTGTGCGTAAAAGCAGCTCGCTGGACCGTTTGCCGAAAGACCAAATACATTGTATCGATCTTCGTTACAACGATGTCGACATGCTGACCCAACAACTGCAAGAGCATATTTCGGTGCACGGAGCATGGGATTTTGTCGTGCATAACGCGGGGCTGACAAAGGCTGTGCAGTCGGCCGACTTCTTTGAGGTCAACGCCGAAAACACACGCCGCCTGCTCGAAGCCTTGGCCGCAACCAACGGACATCCCCAAAAATTCCTGCTGATGAGCAGCCTGAGCGTCTATGGCAAAGGCGATGAGCAAACATTCCGCCCCATCTCGCTGAACGACCCGCAGAGACCTGACACCATTTACGGAAAAAGCAAACTACTGGCCGAAAGCTATGTGCGAAAGCAGAAGGCATTCCCTTATATCATTCTCCGACCTACCGGCGTCTACGGACCGGGCGACAAAGACTACGGAATGGCCATCGCAAGCATCCGTTCGGGATTCGACTTTAAAGTCGGAAAAATCCCCCAGCGGCTTACATTTATCTATGTGAAGGACTTGGCTAAAGCCGTTTTTCTGGCCTTGGAAAATAAAGAGATCGTAAACCGTCACTTCTTTGTTGCCGACGGCGATGTTCATACCGATACACAATTTGCCGGATTGATACAGGAACTTCTTCAGAAGAAGCATGTCTTTCATGCGCGTATCCCGTTAAGGCTCGCGTACCTCGTATGTTTCTGCTCCGAGAGAATCAGTCGTCTGCGAAACCGTCCGTCAACGCTTAACACCGACAAGTACAACATCCTGAAACAGCGAAATTGGATTTGCGACGTGCAGCCGTTGCGCGAAGCGCTCGGCTTCGAACCATCATACGACTTGCGTAAAGGATTGGAAGAAGTGATTCGGGCGGATTTCCCCTCATCGAAACGATCCAATCGGAACCTTTCGGAAACGAAACAAAAAACATGATTTACATTTAAAAAGATTTCCTCAGATCATCGAACACAAAAACATACAAACAATGAAAAATAACTGTCGTCTATCAAATATCAAACTTTCTTTCTCCCCTCTTCTGTTCGGCTTACTGGTTCTCTGTTCATCATGTGGTACTTCACGAATGATAAAGCAGGAGAAGTTATTGTATCCTAAACGGGAATTTCGCGGAGCATGGATTCAGACAGTGCATCAGAATGACTACCAAACCCTCTCGTCTCAAGCCTTCCGCGAACTGATGAACGAACGGCTCGACCGATTGAAAGATTACGGCATCAACGCCATCCTTTTTCAGGTGCGTCCCGAAGCCGATGCGTTTTATATCTCCCAGTACGAGCCATGGAGTCGCTTTCTGACCGGCACTCAGGGTGTCGCCCCGGACGAGCCGGACTTTGACCCGATGGCGTTCCTTATTGATGCCTGCCATCGCCGTGGAATGGAGTTTCACGCATGGCTGAACCCTTATCGTGCCGGAACCACCGACTTTTCGGACTTTGCCGACACGCATATCTACCATACTCATCCCGAATGGTTTGTAAAGTACAATCGATTAACCCTGTTCGATCCCGGAATTCCCGATTGCCGAAGATTTATCCGACAAGTGGTGAGAGATATCGTACATCGCTACGATGTAGACGCGATCCATATCGACGATTATTTCTATCCGTATCCGGTGGCAGGCGAAGAATTTCCCGATGCGGAGAGTTTCGAACGCTACGGCAAACCGGCAGGTTACACACTTGCCAACCGGGACGACTGGCGACGAGACAATGTGAACCGGCTTATTCAAGAGTTGAAGCAGACTATCACCGCAACGAAGCCATGGGTGAGGTTCGGGGTCAGCCCTTTCGGAATTTATCGCAACAAAAGCTCGGACAAACACGGAAGCGATACGCGCGGACTGCAAAATTACGACGATCTTTACGCCGATGTCCTGCTCTGGATGAAAAAAGGATGGGTCGATTACTGTGTGCCGCAACTCTATTGGGAGATCGGACATAAATCGGCCGATTATATGACCTTAATTCATTGGTGGAACAACCAGAAAACGGATATTCCTCTTTATATCGGACAAAGTGTGAAGCGCACGATGGCTGCCCGACAGCTTACCTCGAAGATGCTCGAAGAACGCGAGTCGAAACACGTACAGGGGCATGTGCTCTGGCCCGCCAATGAACTGTTCTGGAACAACGGAGGAGTCGTAGACAGCCTGAAACGCATCTGGCACCGCTATCCGGCATTGATCCCACCTTACACACACATGCACGCCCAAGCCCCCGAAACCGTGCGTAATGTACGGATCGAACGTGCTACCGACGGGGTCGTACTACGATGGGATGTTCCGCAACATTCCGGTCATCCGGAACAGGCCTTCCGTTACGTTGTTTACCGTTTTGCTCAAGATGAAAAGTGCGACACCGGACGATCCTCTGCCATTCTTACCGTGACGAGCGAGCCATCCTGCCGCATGATGTCAGACCCAAAGGGCAGGTACACGTATGTCGTGACAACCCTCGACCGGTTTCATAATGAAAGTAAGCCAAGCAAAAAGGTGAAATTTTAACAAATATCTTCCAATCCGTAGGCCTTCAAAAATTATTTTCTACCTTTGTGAAGCAAATAAAAACAACGCCTCCTCTGAAAAAGTTCAGGCATTAGATTTCGCAGCATATATAAATATAATGTATGAAAACGGATAGCATTGTCATTATTCCGACGTACAACGAGAAGGAAAATATCGAGAACATCATCCGGGCCGTTTTCGGCCTTGAGAAAGCATTCCATATCCTGATTATCGACGACGGCTCGCCGGATGGCACGGCCGCGATTGTTAAACGACTTCAGAACGAGTTTCCGGAGCAATTGCATCTCGTTGAGCGATCGGGTAAACAAGGTTTGGGAACAGCATATATCTGCGGCTTCAAATGGTCGATCGAACATCGTTATGATTTCATCTTCGAGATGGATGCCGATTTCAGCCACAATCCGAATGATCTGCCGAGGCTCTATGCAGCCTGTACGGAACAGGGAGCCGATGTAGCAGTCGGTTCGCGCTATTGTAACGGGGTCAATGTCGTGAACTGGCCGCTCGGACGGGTGCTCATGTCTTATTATGCTTCTACTTATGTACGTATCGTGACCGGCATGAAAGTACGTGACACGACAGCCGGATTTAAATGCTATCGACGAGAAGTGCTCGAAACCATCGAATTGGACAAGATACGTTTTAAGGGCTATGCTTTCCAGATCGAAATGAAATATACGGCCCACCAGTGTGGCTTCAAAATCATAGAAGTGCCGATTATCTTTGTAAATCGCGTGTTAGGCACCTCGAAAATGAACACATCCATCTTTGGAGAAGCCTTATTCGGAGTATTAAAACTGAAGTGGTGGAGCTTCTTTCGCAAATATCCGCAAAAGAAGAAGAATCATCCTGCTATCGGTCACGGAAAAAAGACAGAAGCATCATGAAAACCTTGATCCGAAATGCCACGATCATCAACGAGGGGCGCTCATACATCGGTTCGGTGCTGATTGAAGGAAGTTTTATTTCCGCAATTTACGAAGGAGAGACTCTCTCTCCGCAGACAGACATGAAAGGAGCGACGATCATGGATGCTTCGGGGCAATGGTTGTTACCCGGCGTGATTGACGATCAGGTACATTTTCGTGAACCGGGACTGACACACAAAGGCTGCATTGCCGGCGAAAGCCGCGCGGCTGTAGCCGGAGGAGTAACGACCTACATGGACATGCCCAATACGCAACCTCAGACCGTCACCTTATCCGAATGGAAATGGAAGATGCAACGTGCATCCGAGACTTCCATAGCTAATTACGCGTTTTTTTTCGGAGGTACGAACGATAATTTTACAGAAATTCACAAACTTGATCAAACGCGGATCCCCGGCTTGAAATTATTCTTAGGCTCTTCGACCGGTAATATGTTGGTAGATCGTCCGGAGACGCTACGCCGATTCTTCGGAGAAACAGATTTGCTGATTGCCGTTCATGCAGAGAAAGAAGAGATTATCCGGCACAACAAATCATTTTACATCAACCGGTTCGGAGAGGAATTAGAAGCCTCTTTTCACTCCAAAATACGTGACGAAGCATCGTGCTATGCCTCCTCGTCAGAGGCTGTGGAGTTAGCCGATAAATTGGGGACACGTCTGCATGTATTACATCTGTCGACGGCGAAAGAACTTAAGCTGTTCGATAACACCAAACGACTGGAAGAAAAAAGGATCACGGCCGAGGCTTGCATCCACCATTTATGGTTCTCCGACGAAGACTATGCGGTCTACGGTAACCGCATCAAATGGAATCCATCCGTCAAAACGATGGCCGATCGCACGGCCTTACGTGCGGCCGTAGCGGACGACACGATTGATGTTGTGGCAACCGATCACGCTCCACATCTGCTATCTGAAAAAGCGGGTTCGTGCCTTACAGCGGCATCGGGAGGACCGATGGTGCAACATTCGCTGACAGCCATGCTCGAATTAGCATATCAAGGTGTTTTCACCCCCGAAAAAGTAGTAGAAAAGATGTCGCATCATCCGGCAACCCTCTTCGGTATCGACCGCCGCGGATACATTCGTCCCGGATATTATGCAGACCTTGTATTAGTCGATCCGCACAAGACATGGACGGTTTCTCCCGAAAACAGCCTGTATCATTGCGGATGGTCGCCCATGGAAGGGCAAATATTTCATCATGCCGTTCAAAAGACTTTTGTCAACGGGGCTTTGGCTTATTGCAACGGACAAATCATTGATTCCGTGCAGGGAATGGCTGCCAGATTCCACTGAAATATGAGCAATGAAAAAGGGTTTGGGAAATAAACAAGCCCCAAAACATGTTTTATAATATAATAATTTATTTGTAAATTAGTGTGATTCGCCGTTATTTTGCGTGTGATAACCTAAACAATCTTTTTGCCTTAGAAACTAATACCTATTAAAATCTTAGTAAAAGCAACTTTTGTGAAAAAAGTTGCTTTTACTTTTTTATATCACCCTCTTGATTAGATTTCTCAAAAACCTGCAAAATGATGAAGTGCGTTTCCTCCAACAGTTCGAACATTTGCTCTCTCTTTTTACAAACGAAAAACTTAATCATACAACCCTTTAACCCAAATTACGCGATACACTGTTCGGCATTTACCATTAATCATGGACGTACGAATATACGACAATGATTACGTCA
>NZ_RQYN01000005.1 GCF_003860135.1 Tannerella forsythia | reverse complement strand
TTCGTTGAGTTGTTTGATTGTTGAGTTGTTGGCTCCGCTGAATGCTGACCGCTGATTGCTGTAAAAGCCCTGAAAGGGCGCCTTAATTCAGCCCAATGCGAAGCGTTGGGGAAAAAGGCATCGTATTTCGGCGGAGGGCTGTAGGCCTGACATATTCCAATTGTCAATGGTTAACTGTCAATGGTTATGCATGGTACCCGCCGAACCATGTACCCGGCATAACAACATCAAAAAAGTTGTATTAGGATACAACGCTAAGCGGTGTTTTCTTCATACCCAAAGTACATCTCGCGTGTTGCTGGTCAGGTCGTTCGTTCAGCTTGAATTATTAGAGAAATATCGCTATCTTTGCCCGCTGAATGATTTCGTCCTGTGGTTTGGTAAGAGGGAGGAAATGAGCGATAAAAAATGGCAAAAAAGACGGTAAAAAAGAAACGTTCGCAAGAAACGGATAATGATATATGGGGGTTGCTGAGCGTCTTCTTCACAAGTGAACGCTTGCGTTTTCTGGCAGGGCTGGCGATCTGTTTCACGGTGACTTACGTAGGCATCGCTATGGCATCGTTCTTTTTCACGGGGGGAGCAGACCAAAGCGCCATCGAAAATGTGCCGTTGAAAGACTTGCTAACCAATCGCGGGAGCGTTGAAAACTGGGCCGGCGTGCGAGGGGCTTTGATTGCTGACTTGATTATGAACCGCTGGTTCGGGGTAGCGTCATTCTTTCTACTCTACTTTTTCGGGTCGTTAGGCGTCTATCTGATGGGCGTTTGCCGGATGTCTCTCATGAAACGCTTTATGCTCTGCAGCTCGATGCTCATCTGGGGATCGCTCTTTCTGTCGTTCGTCTTCCTGAAAGGATATGAAGACTCGTTTCTCTATTTAGGCGGGCGTCACGGGTATGAACTTTCCGAAGTCTTGATTCGCAATATCGGCATACCGGGCACCGTGCTGTTGCTGATGGTCTCTTTTCTTACCATAGCCGTTTTCGCCAGCAAACGTGTGATGCCGTGGCTGCAAAAAATGTTTACTCTTTCTTGGAATCCGAACAGACCGGCCAAACAAGCACAGACGGAAAATAATTCGGATACGGAGGAGAGCGGCGAAGATAAAGAGTCTCATACGACGAAACGGCATATATCGGAAGAGGATAACGAGGATGACGAAGAATATGTGCCCGGAACAAAAATAATATACGACGATGATCCGTACCGGACAGCAGATTTTGACGACGAGCCGCAAATCGTTCCGATAGCCGAAGGCGACAAAATCATCAACGGTGAATCGGTATTTACTATTGAAGTGCCGAAGGACGAAGAACCGTACGACGATTCGTCCATGGGCGATTACGATCCTCGTCTCGACCTGTCCAGCTACCGTTTTCCGACACTTGACCTGCTGAAAAAATACGAACAGACCGAAAAACCGGTCGACATGGCGGAGCAGACCGATAATCAACGACGCATCAAGCAGACACTCGAAAACTTCGGTATCAGCATTCTGTCGATTAAAGCAACGGTAGGTCCCACCATCACGCTCTACGAAGTCGTGCCGGCACAGGGAGTGAGAATCTCGAAAATTCGCAACCTCGAAGACGATATTGCCCTGAGCCTTGCCGCGCTCGGCATTCGTATCATCGCCCCGATGCCCGGTAAAGGAACGATCGGCATTGAGGTGCCTAACAAAGACCCGCAGATCGTTTCGATGCAGTCCGTAATCAGTTCGCGCAAATTTATCGAGAGCAAATACGATCTTCCGGTGGCGCTGGGACGAACCATCACGAACGACGTCTTTATGTTCGACCTCTGCAAAGCCCCTCACCTGCTGATGGCCGGTGCTACGGGACAGGGAAAATCCGTCGGACTCAACGCTATCATTACCTCGTTACTGTACAAAAAACATCCCGCCGAACTGAAATTCGTACTCGTCGATCCCAAAATGGTCGAATTTAGCATCTATGCCGAAATCGAACGTCATTATCTGGCTAAGTTACCCGACGAAGAGAAAGCGATCATCACCGATTTTACGAAGGTGGTACATACGCTCAATTCGCTCTGTAAGGAGATGGATAACCGCTATGAGTTACTGACGAAAGCACACGTCCGTAACATCAAAGATTATAATGAAAAGTTTATCAGCCGCCGGCTGAATCCGGAGAAAGGGCATAAGTATATGTCGTACATCGTGGTCATCATCGACGAGTTCGGCGATCTGATCATGACGGCCGGACGCGACATTGAAATGCCGATCGCGCGAATCGCACAGAAAGCGCGAGCCGTAGGTATTCACATGATTATCGCCACGCAACGTCCGTCGACAAACATCATCACGGGAACAATTAAAGCGAACTTTCCCGTGCGCGTAGCTTTCCGTGTCTCATCAATGATCGATTCGCGTACCATTCTCGACTCACCCGGCGCCAATCAGCTGATCGGGCGCGGCGACCTGCTCTTTTCGCAGGGTAGCGACATGACCCGCGTGCAATGCGCTTTTGTGGATACGCCCGAAGTGGAAGCGATGGCATCCTACATTGGTCAGCAGGCCGGTTATCCCACGGCGTTCGAGTTGCCGGAATATGTACCGGAAGGTGAAGGAGACAAGGCATCGGGCGTTGACTTATCCGATCGTGACCCGCTCTTCGACGAAGCGGCACGACTCATCATCATCCAACAGCAAGGCTCTACCTCGTTGATTCAACGTAAATTTTCGATCGGTTATAACCGTGCGGGACGACTGATGGACCAACTCGAAGCCGCCGGCATCGTCGGTCCCTACGAAGGGAGCAAGGCACGTCAAGTGTTGATACAGGACGAATATTCATTGGAACAGAAATTAAATGCGTTGAAATCATGAAACGGATTCGATATATAATCATGTTATGGCTTTCGGTCGTAGGAGTTGTGACGGCGCAGAAAGCCGAAACAATTTTGGATAAAGCAGCCGCGGCTTATGAAAAATCGAACGGACTGAAAGCTTCGTTTGCGGCAAATATCCGCCACGAGAAACAAGGTATTTCCGAAAGTTTCGAAGGCACCATACAAATGAAAGGAGAAAAGTTCGTACTCATCACGCCCGATACACGGACGTGGTACGACGGTACGACACAATGGACGTACGTAGTCCGGACGGATGAGGTCAACTTGTCGAACCCCACAGGCGACGAGTTGGAATTTACGAATCCGATGATCCTCCTTCGCTCTTATAAAAAAGGCTTCACGCTTTCCTATATCGGTCAAAGCACGTCGGACAACGGAAAAATGGCCGATGATGTGATGCTGACCTCGAAAAAGAACGGCGATGTGGCCAAGGTCGAAGTACAGATCGAACGCGCCACCTCGTTGCCGGTGCGTCTGACGGTAACCTTGAAAAACGGCGCACGCAGCGTGATCCGCATCCGGAAAATGCAGACAGGTATCAATCCACCGGAGCACGTCTTCCGATTCAATCCGGCCGATTATCCGGGAGTAACAGAAATAGATTTACGATAAAAATAATTACCAAAAACAAAACAAACAGTTAAAAATATGACAAACGAGAAAGTCCGTTGTTTAATTATCGGCTCGGGACCGGCAGGATACACGGCTGCCATTTATGCTTCGCGAGCTAATTTAGCCCCGGTACTGTACGAAGGTATTCAGCCCGGCGGTCAGTTGACTACGACAACCGAAGTGGAGAACTTTCCCGGTTATCCCGATGGTGTGACGGGTACGGAGATGATGGAAGACATGAAGAAACAGGCCGCACGCTTCGGTGCGGATATCCGTCAGGGAATCGCTACGGCGGCAGATCTATCGGCCGCACCGTATCAAATTACCATCGATGATGACAAAGTGATTGAGGCGGAGACGCTGATTATTGCCACCGGCGCATCGGCCAAATATCTGGGACTACCTGACGAACAAAAATATTCGGGCATGGGTGTCTCGGCATGTGCCACGTGCGACGGTTTCTTCTACCGCAAGAAGAAAGTCGCCGTTGTAGGCGGAGGCGATACGGCATGCGAAGAAGCGCTGTATCTTTCCGGATTGGCCTCACAGGTGTATTTGATTGTACGGAAACCTTTCCTGCGTGCTTCGAAAGTGATGCAGGATCGCGTGATGAACACACCGAATATTCAGGTGCTGTTCGAACATAATACGGTCGGACTCTTTGGAGAAAACGGAGTAGAAGGCGCTCATTTAGTAAAACGCAAAGGCGAACCGGACGAAGAAATGGTCGACATCGCCATCGACGGCTTCTTTCTGGCTATCGGACACAATCCTAACTCCAAGATATTCAAACCTTGGCTGGCTACGGACGAAACAGGATATATCCAAACCGAAGCCGGTACGCCTCGAACGACAGTTCCCGGTGTGTTTGCAGCAGGCGATGTGGCCGACCCGCACTACAGACAAGCCGTTACGGCTGCTGCAAGCGGTTGTAAGGCTGCCATCGAAGCAGAACGTTATTTGATGAGCAGATAAGATAAGATACAGAGCGATATGAATATATTAACAGGGATAGTCTCCATCTGTCTCTTTTTCACAAGCTGTTCACATGCAGATGAGCCCGAAATTCTCACGAAAACAATCCGAATCATCGCACATCGTGGTTTCTGGCAGTCCAAAGGGGCTGCCGAAAATTCCATTGTATCGCTTGAAAATGCGGAAGATATCGGAGTCTACGGAGCTGAGTTCGACGTACATCTAACGGCAGACAGCGTCCCCGTTGTTTTTCATGATATGACGATCAAGGAAATGAAAATACAGGAGACGAATTATGCAGCGATTCAGCGAATTGCGCTGGCCAATGGAGAAAAAATTCCTACCTTGCGCGAGTATCTGGAAGCTGCCAGACGTACGAAGCGTATCCGCCTGATTCTTGAACTGAAACCGCATGCTACACCTCAACGCAACCGTTTGGCTGCACAAATGATTACCGACTTGGTGAAGGAAAAAAAACTGCAACATCGCACGGATTATATTTCATTCAATCTGGATGCGGCACGCGAGTTTATCCGCCTGACACCCGAAGCCGAAGTATATTATCTGAACGGCGAGTTATCACCCAGACAATTGAAGAAGGAAGGCTTTGCCGGTCTTGATTATCATTACGAGGTGATGCGGAAAAATCCTCAATGGTTCAAAGAAGCCAAACGTGAAGGATTGGGAATTAATATTTGGACAGTTAACGATACGACACTGATGCGCGAGATGATCGATGCCGGGGCAGATTTTATCACGACCGACATTCCTGTCGAAGCGCTGAAGTTTATCCGAAAATAACACATGATGAGAAAGATCGTCGTGCTACTGTGGTGGTATATCTGGGCCGGCAGTTTGTCGGCCGCAGATTACGACCATCCCAAGCACGAAATTCGTGCCGTATGGTTGACGACGATCTTTGGCCTCGACTGGCCGACAAGTCCGGCAACGAACGAGGCTGAGCGAAATCGGCAGAAGCAGGAGTTGCGAACCATTTTGGATCGCCTGCAAGAAGCCCACTTCAATACGGTTTTTGTACAAACCCGACTGCGAGGCGACGTGATTTACCGCTCGCAAATCGAACCGGTATCGGCCGTTTTTACCGGACAATGCGGAAAATGGCCGGGATATGATCCGCTCGCATTCGTAATTGACGAATGCCACAAACGAGGCATGGAATGTCACGCCTTTTTCGTGACCTATCCCGTCGGTTCAGCCAAAATGGTGAAGGAGCAGGGACGAGCATCGGTTGTCAAACGCCATCCGGAGTTATGTATAAAACATCACGGCGACTGGTACCTCAATCCCGGTCATCCGGGAACGTCCGATTATCTTCTATCCTTAGTAAAAGAGGTTGTAAAAAATTACGATATTGACGGCATTCAGTTCGATTACATCCGTTATCCGGAGGGAGCACAATTTTTTCCCGACAAGAAAACGTATCAAAAGTACGGGAAGGGTCAGAATCTCGAAAATTGGAGACGTGATAATATCAACCGGATGATTGCGCGTGTACATGATTGGGTGAAAAAGACGAAACCTTGGGTACAGGTGAGCAGTTCGCCTCTCGGCAAATACAGCAAGAGGCAGCATCCGAATGCTCGGTGGACTGCTTACGAAGATGCGTATCAAGACCCAAGAGCATGGTTGAAAGCTGGAAAACAGGATATGATCGTGCCCATGATGTATTATCAGCAACAAGATTTCTACCCATTTGTCAACAATTGGCTTGAACATTCCGGACAGCGAAACATGGTAGCCGGTTTGGGAGCCTATCGCCTGAATAAAAAAGAAGGAAACTGGAATCTCTCTGAAATTACCGATCAGATTAATTATGTGCGCCGTCAGGGAGTAAAGGGTTGCGCTTTCTTCCGGACGCAGTTCGTGATTAAAAATGAGAAAGGACTGTATAATGAACTAAAGAACCGCTTCTTTAAATATCCCGCGCAGCTCCCCCCTCTGATTTGGATGAATGAAAAAGCTTCCGTACCATGCGCGCCGCAAGAGATCGTCGTCATACGTGAACAGGGACGACTCAAACTCTCGTGGAAAGGAAGAAGCTCAGACGACTATACCTATACCATTTACTATTCACAGTCCGACTCGATTGATATGACCAAGGCACAATCGATTTTGGCAACAGGCATCCGGGAGAACGTATTGTATCTGCCTATCGATCGGGATACGGAAAAGGAGTATTCGTTTTGCGTCACCGCGTCGAACCGTTACCGGATGGAAAGTCAGCCTTCGCGCTCAACCTATTATTATCTCTCGGAATACGAAAAATGAACAGAATGAGCGCAGAAACGAATGTAAACTGGTATGTTCTCTACACTTCGCCGCGTGCGGAGAAAAAAGTCGATGAACGGCTGAAAGCGATGGGCGTGGAGAGCTATTTGCCTTTGCACCGCTCTCCGCAAGTCTGGTCGGACCGAGTGAAGATGGTTGATAAGCCCCTCTTCTCGTCGTATGTTTTTGTAAGATGTTCGGAAACGCAGTTGATGGCGCTGTTGAAAGTATACGGCGTAGTCCGCATCATTTACTATTCGGGAAAACCGGCCGTTATTCGTCAGGAAGAGATCGATGCCATCCATTCGTTCTTGGAACAGGCGGCCAACCACGTCCTTTCTGTGGGCGAGGAAGTGGAGATTTTGAATGGCGCCATGAAACATGTTTCGGGAGTGATCCGTAAGCTGGGGAAAAACCGTTTACAGCTCCATATCGAACAGCTGGCAGTCACCGTAACCGTCGATCTGACGAGTGTAGCGCCGGTCAAGCGAATCAAATAAATCTTTAACTGCATCAAACGATAAAAAACCGGATAATGCGAGCCATCTTTCTGCGGATATTTTTTCGACCCACCGGATACGACCGGACAAATAGAACAATATTGGGATAATGATTATACAAAACAGCAATATAACAAATTACAATCAAAATAAATCATGAAGAAATGGAAAGAGCGGAAAAGAGCTGTGGAGATCTTTTCTTTTTGTACGGCCATCACGGCCTCGGTGTTTCTTTGCGGATGTAAAGAAACGAAAGTGAGCAGTGAATCGTTCGAGCGATCGGACTATTATACACGCAGGATAGGACAATATCCCGGTAATCCCAAGGAAGATTTTTCTCCTTCTCTCTCGCCGGATTATATGACCTATCGCAATATTGCTCTTCGAAGGGCAGCCTTCGCGTCATCCGGCTACGACTACAACCTCACCGCACAACTTGCGACGGACGGGATCGTGACCGACAAGCAGCCGCAATACCTGAATCTCTCCACTCCCGAAGGCGACGTGCCCCGTCGCGAACGTGAATGGATGGTCGATGAAGGACCATATTCAAGAAACACCTTTATGGGTGACGATACGTACTTTCAGTTCTCACTTGCCAATTACAGTGCGAAGGTCGGCAAACTTTCGCTCGTTGGAACGCTTGTGTATGACGATAAAGTAGCCCGAGATGGTTACGAGATCGTTTGTCTCACATCGGCCGATGGAAAGGAATGGGTCGAAGTCGGCCGCCTGAGCGGAAGCAACCTGCCGGGCGAAGCCGTATCGTACCGCGTGCCGGTAACCGATCCGAATAAGCAGACAGAACAAGTCGATATGTCGGTGCGAAAGCTGAACGAGACGATAATCTTCAAACAGGAAGCCGACAACCCTTATTATCGGGTGACGCTGAAAATGGCCGGCGCTCATAGCTGGGTGTTTACGGAGGCAAATTTCTATGATGCCGAGGGACTCGTGGAGATGAAACCGTCGAAGTTTTTCAACAGCGCGTGGATGAGTGCCTCTGCCGGCGAAGAATGGCTGTATGTCGATTTGGGGAGCCGTTCCGAATTCGATAAGGTCGTATTACGCTGGGTCAACAAAGCCGTTCACGGCAAAGTGCAGGTATCCGACAATGCGCAGCAATGGGATGATGTGGCCGAGCTTCCCGGCGGTGAGACGCTGACGGACGAGATCGCCCTCGACAAAAAATATAAAGGACGTTACGTACGTGTGCTGATGCAGGAAGCATCGGCCGGAAACCGCTATATCCTCAGCGAGATGGAAGTGATGGGTGTAGGAGGATTGGTCCCCTACCCTGTCGAAAGACCGGCCGTAGCAGACGGGCGTATGTCCCTCTCGGGCGGCAGCTGGATGATTCGCCGTGCATCGGAAGTAACGGCTAAGGGCGAAGAGATTTCGACACCCAACTACAAGCCGGAGAACTGGCTCGTTGCCACCGTTCCGGGAACGGTATTGAGCAGCTTCAAAAACGCCGGCGCCATAGCCGAACCGAATTATGCCGATAACCAGTTGCATATCTCCGAATCGTTCTTCTACTCCAATTTCTGGTATCGCGACGAATTCGAGCTGCCCGAAAACTTCAAACAAGATCGTCTGTTCCTCAATTTCGACGGTATTAACTGGAAAGCCGACGTGTATCTGAACGGCCATAAACTGGGACGTATCGAGGGAGCTTTCATGCGGGGCAAGTTCGACGTGACCGACCTTGTCGTTGCAGGTAAGAATGTGGTTGCGGTCGAGATTGTGAAGAATGCGCACATCGGCGCCATCAAAGAGAAGAACCGCCAGAGCACCGACTTTAACGGAGGCATTCTGGGCGCCGATAATCCGACGTTCCATGCGACGATCGGATGGGACTGGATTCCGACCATGCGCGGACGCAACATCGGAATATGGAACGACGTATCGCTCACAACGACGGGTCATGTCACCGTGGCCGATCCGTTCGTGCGCTCCGTACTTCCCTTACCCGATACCACCTCGGCCAAGCTGACGGCCGGTATCATCGTCCGGAACTGGGACACGAAAGCCGTACAAGGTACGCTCGAAGGCAAAATCGGCGAAATCACGTTTGAGCAACCGGTCGAGCTGGCTGCGGGCGAAGAAAAAACAGTCGTTTTCGACGCGACAACTTATCCGCAGTTGAACATCCGACATCCGCGCCTGTGGTGGCCGAAAGGATATGGTGCTCCGAATCTTTACGACGCGAATTTTACGTTTAAAGTCGGCGATAAGGTATCCGATACACGTAACTTCAAGGCCGGCATCCGTCAGATGACGTTTAATGAAGATAACCGTATATTGAGCCTCTTCATCAACGGACGTCGTTTTATCGGTCGCGGCGGAAACTGGGGGTTCAGCGAGTCGAACCTGAACTATCGCGGTCGCGAATATGATATCGCGGTGGCCTATCACGCCGATATGAATTTCACGATGATGCGTAACTGGGTCGGGATGATCGGTGACGAAGAGCTTTACGAAGCGTGCGACCGCCACGGCATCATGATCTGGCAGGACTTTTGGCTGGCCAACCCTGCCGACGGCCCTGATCCGTACTACCCCGAAATGTTCATCGCCAACGCCGAAGATTACGTGAAACGTATCCGCAGCCATGCCTCCATCGCCATTTATTGCGGTAGAAACGAAGGGTTCCCGCCGGCTCAGATCGATCAGGCGCTGCGTCGCATCGTCCGGGAAAAACATCCCGATATACATTATATCTCCAGCTCGGCCGACGATGTGGTGAGCGGACACGGCCCGTACCGCATGCTCCCGGCAAAAGAATATTTTACGCTGAAAACAGGTAACGACAAGTTCCACAGCGAGCGCGGGATGCCCAACGTCATGACGTACGAAAGCATGCTCCGCACCTTCTCGCCCGAAGGGCTTTGGCCGCAGGATCATCAGTGGGGAATGCACGATTATACACGCGAGGGTGCTCAGGGATGTACCTCGTTCAACGAAATCATCGCCAAGGGGTACGGTGAGCCGCAGAACGCGAAGGAGTTTGCCGAACTGGCGCAATGGGTCAACTACGACGGGCATCGCAGCCTCTTCGAGTCGCGCAGCCTCAACCGCAAAGGGCTTCTCATGTGGATGAGTCATCCCTGTTGGCCCTCGATGGTCTGGCAGACATACGATTATTATTTCGAGCCGACGGCCGCCTATTTTGCCATCAAGAAAGCCTCGGAACCGTTGCATATCCAGTGGAACCCCGCCACCGACGAAGTAGAAGTGGTCAATTACAGCGGTGGCATGCGTAAGGGATTGACAGCGAAAACGCAGTTGCTGAATATGGACGCATCCGTAGCGTGGGAAAAAGAGGCGACCGTCGACAGTTATGAAGATACGACAGACAAATGTATCCGTCTCGAATTTCCGTCCGACCTCTCGAAGGTACATTTTATCAAGTTGACACTAACCGAAAACGGAACGGTTATTTCCGAAAACTTCTATCACAGAAGCCTCGAAGAAAACAATTATCAGGCATTACGCGAACTGCCGAAAGTAAAATTACTCCCTGCGATCGATACTCGGAAAGACCCCGACGGTACTTGGCATACCACCGTCACGGTCGAAAATACGACGGCAATACCCGCGCTGATGATCCGCGTAAATGTGACCGGAGAAAAAGACGGATTACAATTCCTCCCCGTCTTCTACTCCGACAATTACTTTGCCCTGCTTCCCGGCGAGAAGAAAACAGTCAACATCCGCTGGAAAGACGAAGATACGCGCGGCAACACCCCGAAAGTACAGCTGTCGGGGTACAACGTAGAGTAACAGACCTTTTTTCTCAATAGTTAGTACTTACCCAAGGTTACGTTTACCGAATGTAATCTTGGGTAAGTTTGTATAATCCCCTCTCTCATTTACATTTTTCTATAAGGTATAGCCCCTTTAGAGGGATTTGGTAAGTTGTTGATTTTTTGAGTCGTTTTAACCCGGATTCCGCGATAGATGCGAACAAGGTCCGGATGTCGATCCCCCACCCTTGCGGGATGGGGCTGAAATAATCCGGGCTTTCAGCCCTTGGATGCCCTGCGGGCGTTGAGTTGTTGATTCGTTGACATGCTGATTTGTTGGCCGGTGAACATCCCCCCTTCCCCCCCTTCGAAGGGGGAATGCCCGGTACCCACCGAACCATGTACCCGGTATAACAATTAACCATTGACCATTAACAATTAAACAAGAGCCCTGAAAGGGCGAGATCATTCAGCCCAATGCGAAGCGTTGGGGAAAAAAGGTACCTCCTCGGCGGAGGGCTGTAAGCCTGATATATTCCAATTGTTAATTGTCGTACATGATACTTCTTGGGTACACGTTAGACTTATATGACCATGGCATGCTCTGTAGAGGCGTTCAATGGGGGCGTCTCTGATATCAACTGTCAATCAACTGTTCGCCATTACTTTCTATCGCGTAATTAGGGTTTAAAGAAAAAGACGCTACATTTTCCGGAAAAACACACGTGTTTTTTAAAAATGTAGCGTCTTTTTCATGATAATCACGCGAGGGATGGAAACACTACCCGTCATCCGAACATCTACATCAGACAGCCCGGAAAATAACAAAGGCTATCCGTCAAGTTCTCACTCTCCGGATAGCCTGTTGTTATAAAGCGATTAAGCTTTTACCCGTAATTAATGTTTAGCCCACCAAAGCACGGTATGAATATCATCTTTTCCTCCGAGCAAACTAACAGCTTGATTATATCCTTCCGGCACATTGTTTTTCAAGAATGCCGGATAAGGAACACGTTGCGGGAAAAAGTCCCAACTATTCGTCATATAGTTCGACTCCGTCAAAGCCGGCATACCTTCCAACGGCAATTCTCTGGCCGGATTTTCGAAGAAAGGCAATCCTAACCGACGGTGATCACTCCATGCCTCAAGAGGTAACCAAGGAACTTGAGCAAGGAATTTCTGCGTAATAATCTTAGTAAGAAGATCGTTTCTGACACTGCCATTCTTATAGATCGTATTTACCGGATATTTGTAATCCATCGTTTTCGTTTCGCCGGTTTCTCCGTCCTTGTACTGCATCGAGACTGTGGCCGAAGGTTCTGCCACATGCTCCCATTTTACAGAAGTACCCACTCTGTTATAATTCTCAGAAGCAATGTAAGCTGCATAATGTTCGGAGACATTCCAATATTTAAAGCTTTCTTCAATACCCTTCTCATACGCAGCTTTACCACTCATCGGTACGGTCCATCCTTTTACCGCAGCTTCTGCAATCAGGAAATAAGATTCCCACGATGCAAAGAAAATACGCGACTCGGAACTGTTTCTGAATCGGTTCGCCAAACGAGGAAGACATCCCGGCCATCCTATCACTTTATTATAAGTTCCTTTCTTATCCCATGATCCTCCCACAGCGGCATTCCAGCAATAAGCAGCATCAATCTTCACGAGGGTATCCGTCTTCTCCGGATCGTTAGCTCTGGGTTTCAACAACGGACGCTCCGTCTTACTCGTCTGATCGGGTGCCCATGACGGGTATTTATTATATTCCGGATTATCGAACTGTCCGGGGATAATAAACGTCTTATAAGCACGCGGATCTATTTTGGCATGTAATCCGTCGAACCAATATCCGGCAGACGGGTCATTCGTTTTCGTCGTGAACTGCTGTTCATATTTTATACCCATCCAATTTTCGGATTTTACCTTTGCCAAGGCCTTTGTATCTCCTTTTACTTGCGACTCCGTACTCACACCACCTAATCCGATGTACAGATTATTAATTGTGGTAGACAGTCTTTGCGCATTCCACTCACGACTCATCACTCCGGTAAGCGGATCCCATCCCGGTTTTTCTTGAACCTTGAAGTTATCGCTCAGAGAAGCAATAAAGTCGCTGCCTTTAGCCGCATCTTCAAATTCTGCTTTGGCGCGTGCCGGATCAACATTCGAAATACGCATAGCCAAACGCATCCGCATCGAGTTACCGTACTTTTTCCATTTGCCAAAATCATACTGGTAAGCCGGGTCTGTTTTCTTTACCCGATCAATCACCGTCTTATCATTCATTTTGGCAACGGCATCTTTCAACTCTTTGAGCATAAAATCATAGATTTCCTCTACCTTGTTGAAATCCGGATTTACGCCCTGAAAGCCATTCATCGGTATCGGGCCGAACAAATCGGTCAATTCGCTCATCATATAAACCCGCCATATTCTGGCTACCTGCAATAAGTTATTGGAATACTCGTCTATATTGCCCGATTGAATTTTCATCTCGCCCACTTGTATGGCGGTGTTTACATCGCCCAACCATTTCGAGGCCTCATTAAAATAATCCGTTGTCCAACCGTTATCGGTATATCCTGTAGAGAGCGTTCCGATCCGGTCCATATGTCCGGCATCTTTCCAGTATAACACGAAAGCACGTTCGGCAACATGCGGATTCTGCTGCGCGCCAATAATGGAGCTGTTTATAAAATACTCAATCTGTACTTGATCTATATCGGCAGCTGTCGGATTCTTGTTAATCTCATCAAAATCACCACACGCGGTGAGCAACGCGGATAAACAAACGAATGCGCCTATCTTAAAATATATATTTTTCATAATGATTTTATTTTCTTTATGTTAGAAACTTACGGATAGATTAAAATAGAAAGACCTTGTAGTAGGAGGCGACAAACTTTCAAGACCTACGGCATTGCTACCGGTTGCATAAACCGACTCCGGATCAACGCCATTCAAATGGCTGGCAATCATCCACAGATTATTGGCGGACACTCCCACTTTGGCACCTTGCGCCCCGATCAGTTGAGCATACTTAAAAGGAACTTGATAGTTTAAAGCGATGTTACGGATACGAATATTCGTCGCATCAAACAAGTTATCTTCTGTAATACCTACGTTTCTGTTCGATCTTCCGGCTAAGGTAGTCCAAAAGACTTGCGACGATACTTCTTTCGTATTGGGAACATATTGATCGCCTTGTTTAACGACTCCGTCGTACACGATATTAGCACGCTCTCCATTGACTACTGTGGCTGCCGAACGTCCGTTCGATTTCAACAGGTAGTTGGTATAGGAATAAATCTTACCCCCGAAACGCGCGTCTAAAAGCACACTGAGTGAAAGATTTTTATATGTAAACGTATTTGTCAAGCCCAAC
Organism: Tannerella forsythia; assembly: GCF_003860135.1. Taxonomy (GTDB): domain Bacteria; phylum Bacteroidota; class Bacteroidia; order Bacteroidales; family Tannerellaceae; genus Tannerella; species Tannerella forsythia_A. The sequence goes on along the minus strand of NZ_RQYN01000005.1, from coordinate 131,532 downwards.
AATAAGTTCGGCTGCTGATCGCCCAGATAATGACTTCCGTCGGCAGCCGTCGGGATTCCGTTCTCATCGACAATGATTTTACCGTAATGTTCGCTTTTCTCATCTTCCACCCGGGCATATTTACTTCCGTAAATGACTCCATAGCGTTCTCCTTTGGCAGCAAGAATCTGAATATTTTCGAATCCTTGTCCCAAGCCATACTGAGTCACCTCATCCGATAATTCAACTACCGTATTGATGTTTTTCGCGATATTCGCACTGAGGTCCCAGGCAAAATCACGTGAATCTACAGGACGCGCATTGATCATCAACTCAAATCCTTTGTTCTCGATATCTCCGGCATTGATTTTTTTAGCATTATATCCACTCAGCGGATTAATGGGAATATTCAGTAACTGATTCGTTGCATTCGATTTATAGAAAGCCAAGTCGAAGCCCAAACGATTGTTAAAGAATTTCGCTTCGATACCGATTTCGGTCGATTTAATCAATTCGTTTTTCACATTATCGTTATACAACACTCCATTTCTGCTGGCCGTCGTATTGCCGTTAGGGTCTTTACCGATGTTGAAGAAATTATACAATTGATAAGGTCCCATATCGTTACCTACAGCGGCGTACGAAGCTCTAAGTTTACCGTATGTCAGCCACGGAAGCGATTCAGTCTTCTGGAGAAGTTCGGAGAATACGAACGAGGTACTCACCGAAGGATAGAAGAATGAACGATTGGCTTTGCTAAGCGTAGAAGACCAGTCGTTTCGTCCGGTAAAATCTAAGAACAGGTATTTATCATAATTAAATTGGAGCGTTCCATACAACGAATTGATTTTATGTAATCCGTATCCTTGTGATACTCCGGGATGCCCTTTCGCATTATTCAACGAGAACAGATTAGGCACTTCCAATTCGCCCGTACTGGAAGAAATCGACGAATTCTCACGTCTCATCAAGTTACCGCCAAATGTCGCCGCCATACCTACTTTACCGAACAAATCATCTTTGCTGGCACTAAACAAATAACTCAAGTTCGTTTCGTTAAACACATTTTTTCCCAAACTGTATTTTCCGGTCGAAGTGAGTGGTCCTTTACCATACGTTTTTCCTTCCGTATTCGTCGTATACAAGTCAGTACCGGCTTTAATTTCTGCGCTCAGCCAGTCCGTGATCTGATATTTTAAAGAACCGTTCATCAAGAAACGATCTCTGTTATCGTCATTGATATTATACCGGTATGCCCAATAGGGGTTCAAACCACTTTTCGGATTATACCAAATATGGTTACCAAATTCATTAACTCCGGCTTCGAACTCACGAATATCGATTGTAGAAGGCATAGTCAAGACTGTACTCCAGAAGTTCTCCCCTTTATTTCCACCAATCGGACGATTGTGTACGGAGGTGTTAATATACTGAATCTTCACATCGGCCGTCCATCGGTTATCTTTTCCGAATCCGGCCACAAAACGGCTGATCAAATTCAGACGCTCGAGTTTCGATCCCGGTGCGATATCATTATTTAAAGAGTGCGTAAGAGAAGAATAAAGCGATGAACTTTTGCCTAATTGACGAGACAAAGCCACGGAGTTCTGCGTATTGATTCCCGTACGCATAAAGTTTCCGATATTGTCATAGTTTTGATGAGGAGCCTTGCTCTTATCCCACTTCTCTACTTCTTGTCCTTCGATTTTAGCTCCCCAGCTTGATCCGGACTCTGGATCATATACGCCGTTACTTCCCTGACCAAACACATTTTGCACCTCCGGAATCATAAAGACACTTTCAAAACCCGTTGTAGAGGAGAACGTAACGCCAAGTCCTTTCTGCGCACTACCCGTTTTCGTAGTAATCAAGATGACACCGTTACCGGCACGCGAACCATAAAGAGCCGCGGCAGAGGCACCTTTCAAAACCGAAAGCGATGCAATATCTTCCGGGTTCAAGTCACCCAGACCATTACCCATATCCATGCTCGGATTCCAAAAGTCATTGTTGCTTGCCCCCGTAAAGTTGTCCATAGGCACACCGTCTACCACGATCAACGGCTGGTTATCTCCGGTCAACGAATTATTACCACGAAGTACAATCTTAGACGATCCTCCGACGCCGTTACTACCTTTAACAACCTGCAAACCGGCGATCTTACCGGACAGCGCATTCGCCATATTCACCTCTCTGGACTGAATAATCTCATCACCTTTAATTTCTTGCAAGGCATATCCCAACGATTTCTTCTCACGTTTAATACCCAACGCCGTCACCACTACTTCGCCCAGCATTTCACTGTCTTCTTCGAGTGTTACATTAATCGTTGTTTGACCGTTGACAGCTACTGTCTGCGCCTTCATTCCTACGTAACTGAACATGAGGCTCGCATTGCTGCGTACATCGGTCAAGGTATACTTCCCGTCATAATCCGTTATGGTACCCTGATTCGTGCTTCCCGCAACCGAAACGGTGGCTCCGATCAGCGGTTCATTGTTCCGATCCGTCACGGTTCCCCGCACGGTAATCGTTTGCGCCGAAAGCGAAAGGGTCGAGATACACAGCAACAGTGTAAGCAGACCTCTCGCTCCAAAAAGTTTTTTTACTTTCATGCTTTTTTGTTTTTTAAGTTATACAATAGAATTTATTCAGTTGATTCTATCCGGAATACCGGTGGCATGGCTGCCCCGGTATTTCGCATCGATAAAATTTCCGTTTTTTGTTACGCGCCTTCTTCGGGCTCTTCCTTTTTAGGCTTCCGGTTGCTTTGGCGGGCTTCTTTGAGCAGTTCGTCGAGGTCGTGATACAAGTCCTCCCAACCTGCCACATCTTTCATAGCCGACACGAGCGAGAACACATTGCGCAGCGCCTGTTCCAATTCGCGCCGCGCGCTCGAGGCCGACATCTTTTGCCGCAAAGCCGAATTGGCATCCGTCTGCTCGGCGCTCATCTTTTCAAACGCGGACTGCGCCAACCGCAACGCTTCGTATTCGTCCTTGGCTACGGCTGTAGAAAGATGACCCATATTTTCCGGCTCATCGAGCCGTTTAATCAACGTCCGTATCACAATATTTTCGTCGGCATACGACAAGTTGTTAATATCGCCCGTTTCTTCAAAGACCGTCAGCAAGGCTTCGGCCGCTTTGCCTTTGGAGGTATGGCTGAATGCCGCCATTCCTTGAAGCATCCGACGAAGGTTGCGAAACAGTGTGTCGCGCAGCATATCGGCCTGCGCCACCGGATCGCCCAGACCGCTATACGTATTCTTGATCACGACATCCTGATACTCCTTGTTCTTGGCTTTCAATACTTCGACAATCGGATTATGTTGCAGTACTCCGCTCTGATATGCCGGCGAAACGACCTCGAGCGTTCGGTTCGACAAGTTACCCAATACTTTGGTAGATAATTTAGAATAAGCAATACGTAACATAAAATGAATATTTAAGGGGTTAAAAGAATCGGTTGTCGGGATAAACAAACAATCTCCGGAAAGCCTGATGAGCTGCGCGAAGATTGCCGGAGGTCTCCGGAAAGCCTAATGAACCGCGCGGAGATGTCCGGACGCCTCCGGAAAGCGTAACGAACCGTGCAGAGATTGCCGGAGGTCTCCGGAAAGCCTAATGAACCGCACGGAGATGTTCGGACGCCTCCGAAAAGCGTAACGAACCGCGCGGAGATGTTCGGACATCTCCGGAAAGCGTAATGAACTGCGCGGAGATGTTCGGACGTCTCCGATAAGCGTAATGAGATGTGCGAAGATTGCCGGACACCTCCGATAAGCGTAATGAGGAGCGCGGAGATGTTCGGACACCGGACGAAATATAAAAAAAACGTAAAAACGTTCGAACGAAAGAAGAATGATTCTGAGACAGACGCTTCAAGCAGCAAAATACATGTTAAATACCCCCCCCTGTTATTAACATTCATTATAATGAAAGAGGTATTTCTTTGCCGATTAAGATACGGTTCGCAAGCTATCGGCCATTTCAATTTAAAAGTACAGAAGTTCATTCTTCACTTAGGATTTTTGCAGTCGCAAAGGTAAAATATTTTTTTAAAATATGAAGCAGGCTTCTTATATGTTATATAACATTTTTTAGCACGCCGCGCGTTGTTTCTCTTCCGCCGCACTCAATAAAAAAAGCTGCCCGCGTAAACATCTATTTACGGGGCAGCCTCTGATCAGTACTCCAGAGTACCGGAGAGAAGAAACGGTTGCTTATTCAACCATCACTTTGTAAACGCGACCGTCCATGACTACGGTATAGAATCCGGCGGCTAACGGAAGACCCGTATTACCTTGTGGAATCATCTGCTGGGTATACAGTCGTCCGTCAAGCGTATAGATTTGCATCATCGTAGCATATTGAGCTTCGATATAGAGGTGCTGTCTGTGCGCCCACACTTTATGTTCGGGTATCAACGCGTTGGAAACGGGGCTGACTCCGTTGATCGACACGTCAAGAGCTTCCCAGACTTTCAGGATGGTCACGGTTACGCTACCGTCGCTGTTTTTCTGCATCAGGATACCGTGCTTGTCGCGAACGGGAATACCCGTCGTTACCGTTAGGTACTCGAGGCTGTATCCGGCTTTCGGCCGTACGGTAAAGACAAAGTTTTCATGTCCCTTTACCATGTGGATTCCGGCTCCCGGCTCAGTAATCAATCCCGGCACTTCGGGCAAGGTCACCGGACGCGAGATCGGATTGAATATAATGTCGCCGGCATTGTATTCATACGCTCCGATATCCACACGGCTCTCGCTGATACGCTCCTTATGGTTCAAATCGAAGCGTAAGCCCGAATGGAACGATGACTTCGGATACTGTAAAATTACATCCCATGGCGTGTTGATCTGCAGCGGCGTAACGTTATAACCGGACTCTACCGCCGGACTCGAATGCGTAAGCTTGTAATCACCGCGACGCATCGTCACCCCGTCACTCTCAAACCCTTTGCGCCTGAACAACGGATCGCGATCCATATTGCCCTGACTGTCGCGCCCGATCGCCGCGTTCCATCCGTTCGATGTTCTCGAACCGCCGATGATGCTGAACGCATAAAGGGGAGAACCGCCGTCATTGACCACATCATTCGTCTCCGGAGCGCTTTCCGTAGCCACGTTGCCCCAGATAATCGTATTCGTAATTACGGGACTGCTTGCCCTGTTATAAAATCCACCGCTACGCTTAGCCTTGTTTCCGCTAATCGTCACATTCACCATACGCAATTCGCCACCATCATTGTAAAGACCGGCGCCTTCAGGCGACTGGTTTCCGCTGATCTCGGTATTGACAATCAGCGATGCCGGATGACCAGACAACGGAGCAGGCAGATAGATTCCCCCACCCTGCTTGGTCGCTACGTTATCACGGATAATCGAGTTCGCAACCGTACCCGAAGCGCTTTCATAAAGCACACCGGCACCTCGTTCGGCCCGTCCGTCTTCAATCATGAATCCGTCGATACGGCTTCCCGTCGAGTTTCTTATTCTCCATACCGATGCTCCGTTTCCTTTTACAACCGTCGGATGTTGAGCAATGTTACGTTGATACAGATATTCTTCCGTCCCTTCGAAACCGCCATAAATCTCGATACTGTCTTGCAGGATATCGAAAGATCGTCCGGACACCGGCTGATACGTTCCTTTGGCCACCCAGATACGGTCGCCCACCGTCGCACGTGCAAGCGCGTCAGTAATGGTCAGGAAAGCATCTTGCCAAGAGGAGCCGTCTTTCCGTCCTCCCGTCGCCCGGTGATCGACAAAGAACCCAAGCGAACGCTGACCGATCTGGATATTCGTCGATAATCGCTTGCTGCATCGGATACCGGCATACGTAAAGGTCACATCGACGGTAACCGACTTGTCACCCATCGTGCCCCAAGTAACCATCAGCGAATCGGCCGAAGATTTTCGGATCACTCCTCCTCCGGAAACACTCCAGTTCGAAGTAACATGCGGCCACATCTCGCGCGGAATATCGAGCACAAATTCCTGTGCGCGGTTCAATTTAGCCCCTGTCGTCGTAATATAACGGATCGAAGAACGATTGTTTTCCATCAGGAAGTAAACATGCAATGTGTCATTGATGATCTTCGTTCCATAGTTTGTGCTGCACACATAACGTCCGGATTTCTTCGCATCGATGTTCATGGTTGTCAGTATTTGACCGTCGGGTAATATCCATTGCCAAGATTTTCCTTGCGGGTCGCCATACAATTTACGGGGCCCCTCACAAACAAACAGCGTATCGTTGATATTGCCCGGATGGTTGTTGTTCAGACTGTGCAGGCTCTTGGTCCAATGTGCATCGAAGTTCAGTTCGCCGGTCGTTTGATCGGGAATCGTAAATGCCAGCGTCATCGGAACCGTCGGCATTTCGCGGCACGTCCATCCGATAAAGACGGTATTCGGGTCGAGATGGGTCGGTTCGGTTACCACATCGACCGGCAACTGGGTCACGTTATAACTAGATGGATTTCCCGGCACATGAACACCTCCGCCCAAATGATAATGCAAGGTATAATTGTCTAACTCCCACGTAGCCGTAAAAGTCAGGTTACCCGGCACCCCAGGCATCGTGTTGTCGATCCGGAACGGATCCGTCGTACCCGGCAGTCCGTGCCCGGTCCAGCCCTTGAAGGTATATCCTAAGCGGGTCGGGGTCAAGTCTACGTCAAGAGGCAAATCCGTAACATTATATCCGGCTAAATTAGACGGAATAGTCGGATTCACGCCATTATTCGGATCGAACGTAATCGTGTAAGCATTGGCACTCCAATTGGCGGTATAGTTCAATTCGCCGGTCGTGCCCTGAGGAACCGTAACGGTGGTTTGCGGTACGGAACCGTTACTACCGGTCCACCCCACGAACGTCCAACCGCTCCGTGTCGGAGGCACCAAATTAAATGTAGGAGACTCAATCGTGTAGGACGTAACATGACCGGCCCCTGCCGTTCCATTCTCCAACGTATAATGGATCGCATACGTAATCGGATTCCAATTGGCCGTATACGTCAGGTTCTCGGGTGTTCCCGGTGTAGAGAACGTACTGGCCTGCACATTGATGGTCTTGTTCGCGACGGTTAAGTCGTGTCCTGTCCAACCCGTAAAGTCATACCCCGTACGCGTCGGCTGGTTGGCTGAAGCGGTCGTGTTAACGGTAAACGGTACATCCGTAATCTTAAACGTTGCCTTGTTCGGTGTAGCCGATGCCGTTCCGTTATTCAGGTTATACGTAATGGTATATCCGTTTTCCGACCATGTAGCCGTATAATCCCGCTGTCCGATAGAACCGGTAGGAATCGTCACCGATGTAGACGGAGCAGTCAAGTCTGTTCCTGTCCAACCGGCAAACGTATATCCCGTGCGGGTCGGGTTGTTCAGCGTAATGGCCGGAGTCGTTACCTGATAAGACGCAGGATTCGTCGGAGTAACTGTTCCTCCATCCAGTGTATACGTTATATTATAGGTAATGATATTCCAGCCGGCCACGTAAACCAGATTGCCCGGCACGGTGGGAGTAGCATCCGTAATGCTGAAAGGCGCTGTCTGATTCGTCTGTCCCGGACCTGTCCAACCGGTAAAATCATATCCCAGACGGGTAGGAGTCACGCTGATATTATTCAAAGGCAAATCCGTCATATTATACCCTAACCATTGCGTCGGTATATTCGTCGGATTCACGCCCTGATTCGGATCGAAGGTAATCGTATAGGCATTAGCCGACCACGTAGCCTTATAACTTCTGTTTCCGGTCGAACCTTGCGGGATCGTTACAGACTGGCTGGCAGACGCCAACTCTGTGCCCGTCCAGCCGACAAATGTCCAACCCGGCTTCGTGGGATTCGTCAGGGTAATATCATTGTCGGTAACCTGATACGTTGCAGGATTACCCGCCACCGTTCCTCCGTCGAGGTCGTAACTGATATTATAGGTAATGATATTCCAACCGGCAGTATAAACCAGATCACCGGGAACACCGGCTGTCGTCGAGGCAATCGTAAACGGAGCCGTCTGATTCGTCTGTCCGTGACCTGTCCAACCGGCAAACGTATAACCCGTACGAGTAGGTATCACGTTCGCAGTAAGCGGCAAAGTCGTCATCTTGTAACCGGCCAGATTAATGGGAATCGTAGGATTCGTTCCTCCGTTCGCATTGAATGTAATCGTATAATCATCGGCCGTCCAGATCGCCCGATAAGTCTGATCAGCATGCGAAGCCGACTCTTTTGCGATTGTAATAGCCTGGCTTCCGCTTGCTCCGGCACCCCCCGTCCAACCGACAAATGTCCAACCGGGCTTAGTAGCCGTTACATGAAATGTTTTCGGAAGCTGCGTATCGTCAAACTGCGTGGGTGCGCCGGCGGATACCGTCGTAAGTGGCGTCGTGCCGTTATCGTCAACATACTTTATCGTATAAGTAACAGGAGTCCACGTAGCAGTATACGAACGCGCCCCCGTAGAGCCGGTCGGAATTGTCACATTCAAAGTCGGGCCACCAAGGTCCGTACCGGTCCAGCCGGCAAACGTGTAACCCGACTTGGTAGGAGGAGTCAACGTGATTGGAGCAGAAGTCACCTGATAAGTCGAAGGGTTAGCAGACGCCCCGACAGTTCCACCGTCGAGTGAATACGTAATATCGTAATTTATCACCGTCCATTTCGCTTTGTACGTCTGATGGGCGTGAGAAGCGGCTGCTTTCGGAATCGTCACATCAGGTGTCCCCCCGGCTCCGGCTCCTTGCTCCCATCCTTCGAATGTCCAACCCGCTTTAGTCGCTGTTACGGTAAAAGCCTTCGGCAACTCTGTGTCGTCAAACTGTGTGGGAGCTCCGGCCGATAGTGCTCCGGCAGGCAACTCTGTCGTTCCGTTATCATCTACATATTTAATTGTATACGTAATTGGAGTCCATGTGGCCGTATAGGTCCGGTCTCCGGTAGAGCCTAACGGAATCTGCACCGACGTAGACGAACCGGTAATACCCGTTCCCGTCCAGCCAGCAAACGTATAGCCCGAACGACTCGGATTATTAAGCGTAATCGTAGGGGTTGTGACATAATATTCATCCGGGTTCGCCGTAGTCACCATCCCTTCGGCCAGATTGTAGGAAATCGTATATCTGTCGGCCGTCCACGTTGCCGTATACGAACGATGCCCGACAGATCCCTGCGGAATCTGTACCGACATGCTCGTTCCCGTAATATCCGTTCCGGTCCAGCCGGCAAACGTATAGCCCTTACGTGTAGGATTTGTGAGCGTAATCGTTTGCGTCGTATAGGTATACGTCGTAGGATTCGCGGTCGCAACTGCTCCTCCTCCTAAATCATAACTCAAGTTATACGTATCCAGAATCCATTGTGCCGTATAAGTTAAATTACCGGGCACCCCGTTTGTCGTAGAGGCAATCGAGAACGGAGCCTTATGATTCGTCAGACCGTGGCCTGTCCATCCGTTAAAGGTATATCCTGTACGTGTAGGTGTCACACTGACGCCACTCAGCGGCAACTTGGACATATCGTAACTTGTCCATTCCGGCTGAATAGCGGGATTCACCCCATCATTCGGATTGAATGTAATCGTATAGGTTATCGGATTCCACGTGGCCGTATATATCTGATTTGCATGCGTGTTGTCGGGGATAGTAATCACTTTTCCACCATCAGCTCCGGCACCGCCCGTCCAGCCGGTAAACGTCCAACCCGGTTTGGTCGGTTCATTGTTAATGGTAAGCGGCAACTGCGGATCATTGAATTGCGTCGGCGCTCCCGGAACGGTAATATTAGCCGAACCATCCTTATACGTAATGGTATAATTAATCGGCGTCCAATTAGCCGTATATTCGCGATTTCCGGTCGAGCCTCGCGGAATCTTCACATCCATCACTTGACCGCTTAGCCCCGTTCCGGTCCAGCCGGTAAACGTATATCCCGAACGGGTAGGCCTGTTCAAGCTCAGTTCGGGCGATTCGATGGTATAGTCCGCCGGATTGGACGCCGTTCCTCCGTTCAGATGATAAGTCAACGTATAATTGATCGGCACCCAATTAGCCAGATACGACAAGTTTTGAGGATCTCCAGAAGACACGAATACGGCATTCGTTACATGTACGGTTTTTGTAGCCGAAGTAGCATTAGGCCCAGTCCAACCGGTAAAATCATAGCCGGTACGGGTAGGCTGATTCGCGGTAGCCGTAGAATTAATATCAAAAGGCACCTCCGTAATCTTATATTGGGCTTTATTCGGTGAAGCCGGAGCATTACCGGAATTGTAATTATACGAAATCGTATACGTATTTTCCGTCCAGTTAGCAGTATAATTTTTATTCCCGGTAGATCCTTGAGGGATCGAGACCGAAGTATTGGGAGATGTCCCGTTGCTACCCGTCCAGCCCGTAAAAGTAAAGCCGGGCTTTCTGGGAGCCTTCAGCGAGAAGCTCGGCGTGTTCACGTCATATAACGTTGGGTTCCCTCCGTCTTGCTCTACTCCACCATTGAGCGTATACGTAATGGTATAGTTGTCAAGCCCCCAGTCGGCACGAAGTGTAAGGTTCTTATCCGTACGAGCGGGAATAACAAACGGTTTTGCCGGGGTTGTAATATTCAGCTCCTGACACGTCCATCCCTTAAATGTATATCCTTTGCGTGTCGGCTCGTTATCAATCGTCACCGACTGATCATATAAGAAAGTCGTCGGATTGGATATAGTCGGCGCTGTTCCTCCATTATATTCGTATGTAATTTTAAGCTTGGGATGTACCTTGATTGTAAATGTCTTGGGCGTTCCGGGACAAGCACCTTGCGGGGTAGCGGTAATCGTAGCCGTGATCGGAGCCGTACTCTCGTTTTTCGCAATAAACGAAGGCAAATTCCCATTTCCGGAAGAAGAATTCAGACCGATGCTCGTATTCGAGTTTGTCCAACTCACAGTTGCGTTCGACGGATTCGTTGCAAACGTTACGGCAGGCACATTCTGTCCGTAATGATATTCCAGATTCGGCAAGTTCGTCGTAATCGTAGGACGAACTTCATCATCCTGAATCGTAATAGTTGCCCGATTATTTGTGGGACTTTTTTGTATCAAATCATTGCATTGTCCGGGATCATCAATCGATATTTGGAAAGTACGGTCAGTATTACATTCGGTATTGCCTTTGATCGTGATATTATTCAGGGTTATTTCTTTCGCTGTACTATAATCTCCGGCAGGAATAGTAACCCCTTTCACATAAGTATAATGAGGACCTTGCTGGGCGGTACCGTTATGCAACGTAAAATTGCATACCTGATCCTGAGTTAACCGCCCCCCACTGACACGGATTTTGACCGTATTGGTTGTATGATCGCTGTTTCCTTCCGGTTCGGAATAGGCATTGGAGGTAAGTTCAACAGTTACCGCTGAAGAAGATAATCCGGAAACCGAAGGATCATTCACCGGTGTAGTATCAAATTCTCCTTGATTGTTTCCGTAACCGTGCAACACCTGCTTGGCAAATACTTGTCCGGCAGAAGTAAAAGGCCCAATAGTAAACTCTACGGCAACTCCGTCATCTACACACGTCGTATTGATTGTATTCGTCAATTTAATATCTGAACCTATATTATTACGAGAACTATAAGATCCGGTATAATAGCTTCGGAATCCGTTTTTTGTTTTAAAACCGTGAGTGGAAGGATATGTCGGATTATTTTCTCCACCACCACAGCTACCTCTGTCTGTTTCTGACCGGTAGTTTCCTATAAGCTCACCGGTGCCGTTTATTGAACGATAGCCTCGTGAGCCGTCTTTTCCCAAAATATAAGTATCATGAGATAAATAGAGATGTAAAAGTTGATTCTCTCCAGAAGCAGACAAATTAGAAGCTGCTCTTACAAAATAATCTACATAGAAATAGTTATTGGGATGCGTATAAGTCACATTGATTGTCACATAGAACAAATCCGATGAGATAGTAGACCGCACCCATCCGGTAATACTGGTCGTATACGTATTGCCATTCTGTTGTACAGGGGTCGTAGAGCAAGCGGTCAAAGTTGCTGTTGATGTATTATATGAATTCCCCTTACTGAAACGGAATGTTAGAGGCACTCCCCCCGTAGCACCATTTGGCCAAACATTCGAACAACAATACTGAGCCATATTATTTCGATAAACTGCTAACGCTCCATTTGTATTTACCTGAATTTTCAGCCCATCATTTAATCCGGTTCCTCCGGATGGATTGATTACTTGAGCACTCTGCGCCCATATTCCGGTACCAGAGCATAATATAAGACACGCCATCAGCCAGAAACGCAGCATATTTTTATGCGCATACTCTGCTATGGAAACAGTGAAGGTATTCCACCTTCGTCGAATAACGTTATTTTCTTTCATTATTATTCATCGATTATTTTAGTTTGTGTATGTAGTAAATTTAATATCCCAGAAAAAAGAACACTACATAACCTACCCACTCGGGCGGGAAACCTGCATCTATACGAAAAGAAGGCTTCTCATCCAACGTATACACCTGCCCTTCGTATAGCAAAGCTACGTGATCAACCTTACCGCTTCGGATTTCTACACGATAAAATCGATTTTCCGAAGGAACATAGTAACCCACTAATTGGCTTTCCTTGTTAATGTATTCTATCCGGTTGCTATCCGGCTGACGGATATAATTAATGCCCAAATCTTCGCGACGCGCTCCGTCCAACACTTCAATCATTCGCCCCTCTTCAATCAGAAAGGTTGATCCGGTAACATTGATTTGTTCGTTGTTTATTTTTGTTGCTATTACCCGTCCTTGCTTGTCATACAACGATTGTGCATAACTTTTTCCTGCAAAACAAGGCAATAAAAGCAATAAAAGTAATGTATAACTTTTCATTTCTATCGCCTGATTACTAAACTCCATAAATTCAATGCGACAAAGATAGATAAATTATCAATTATACCGTCATTCAGGCGCAAGTTATTCTGAAACGTGAACAAAATAGTGAAAACTTCAACAATAACCACAAAAAAACGAAAGACAGACTCTGCTCTGTAACTTCCAGACTCACGAATATTTTCATCCGCAAGCCAGAATAAAAAACAGAGACAATAATCAGTTGCGCTTCTTGACCCTGCTACCACAACAAAAACAAACGACTCATAAAGTCAAACTATATCCATACTAAACAAGCACTACAAAACAAAAAAAGAGTTCTAAAAAACTCTGGTAAAAATACTCTCCCCAAAAAAGCATTACAGAAAAAGAATTATTTTTGCATCTTCAAAATGAACGTTGAATCATACAAAGAACATGACAGCAGAGATAAATAAAAAAGAGCGTTTGCTCTCACTTGACGCGCTACGAGGCTTCGATATGCTTTTTATCATGGGACTGGCCGACCTGATTCAGGCCTTCTCTCGACCGTGGCCGGGTACCGAAACAGCCGAGTGGATGGCTCGACAAATGGAACATGTAGAATGGCACGGTTGGGTACACCACGACACCATTTTCCCCTTATTCCTTTTCATTGCGGGCATTTCCTTTCCGTTCTCACTCGCCAAACAACGCGCCAGTAAACACACAGAAAAACAGATCACCTTGAAAGTTGTAAAACGCGGTCTCATACTCGTACTGCTCGGCATGGTTTATAACGGACTGTTCAACTGGAACTTTTATGATCTGCGCTGCGCAAGTGTACTTGGACGGATCGGATTGGCATGGATGTTTGCCGCACTGCTCTTTATGAAATTCAGACCGAAAATGCTAACTGTCATTTCAACGGTCATTCTGATCGGCTATTGGTTGCTACTGTGGCTTGTGCCGGAAGGAGATGATCCATTCTCGTTCGAACACAATTTGGTCGGAACGATAGATCGTATCATGCTTCCGGGTAAATTAATCTACGGCGATAATTACTTTGATCCCGAAGGAATATTAAGCACCTTTCCTGCCATTGTGACAGCTCTGCTCGGAATGTTAACCGGAAAGTTCGTCAAAAGCCCGGAAAAGAAAATTTCAGGCTATAAGAAGTCGCTCTATATGCTTGCTGCCGGCATCGTACTGATGCTTATCGGCTACCTCTGGGATACGGTTTTTCCTATCAACAAGCAACTTTGGACAAGTAGTTTTGTCTGTGTTTTGGCCGGCTATTCGCTGATCATGTTCGCGCTGTTTTATTATATCATCGATGTAGAAGGTTATCGACGCTGGACGTTGTTTTTCAGGGTTATTGGTATGAACTCGATCACCATTTACCTCGCGCAACGTATCATCGACTTTCAACACATTTCCGACTTTTTTATTGCAGGACTTGCCGCCAAATTTCCTGAAGTATGGGAAAATATTCTCAACGGTTGCGGATACATCGCTGCCTGCTGGCTATTCCTTTACTTTTTATATCGGAAGCAAATCTTTCTGAAAGTGTAGAAACACTTTATATTCGAAAAAGAGAGGGAAGAATGAAAACAATGAAACATGTAACATTTCATTGTTGTTCTACTAGGATTCGAACCTAGACAAACAGGACCAGAATCTGTTGTGCTACCATTACACCATAGAACAATGGGAAGTAGGAAAGAGTTTCTCTTCTTTCCGGGTGCAAAATTACATATATTTTTTTTCCCGCCAAAAAATAATGACTTATATTTGTCCCGCAGAATTGAAAAAAGCAAGAATGAATCAAACAAAAACACTTGTCAATGCGGTCGTTAAAGGCCTGCAAGAAAAAAAAGGAAAACGAATCGTTACAGTAGATATGAGTCAATTATCGGGAGCGATTTGCGAATATATGGTCATTTGTGAAGGGAACAGCCCGACACAAGTATCGTCACTCTCCGACTCCGTTTGGGACATCGTCCGCACAGATGCCGGCGAGAAACCACTCTCGATGGATGGCAACCGAAATGCACAATGGATTGGGATGGATTATGGCACGGTTCTTGTTCATATCTTTATGCCCGAACAACGATCGTTCTATAATCTGGAAAATCTATGGGCCGATTCGAAGATTAAAGCCATTCCCGATTTAGACTGAACGTTTCGGTTTGATATATAATGTATGGAAGAAAAAAATAATTTGCCGAAAAACGATAGCGGCAACAAGCCTAAATTCCGTTTCAACCTGTATTGGATGTACGGAATTGTTTTTGTCGCGTTGATGGGACTATATCTGATGAATGATTTCTCGGCTTCGAAAGAGTTGGGATGGACCGAATTTCAGCAGTTAGCTGCCGACAACGTATTCGATAAAATGGTCGTCCACAATCGTAAAAACCTTTTGGAGGCTACTGTCAAGAGTGACCACCGGAAACGAATTTTCACCCGTGAAGAAGAACAGTTCGGAACGGAAGCAAAGGTATATGTCAAAATCCCTTCGGCCGATAAGTTCTCGGATTTTTACGACAAAATGGTGGCCGAGAAGCAAATCTCGGCACAGTTAAGTTTCAAGGAAGGAGATGATACGCTATGGAACTTGCTCGTATCCATCGGGCCTTTCATTATCATCATTTTACTGTGGCTGTTCTTTATGCGTCGCATGGCAGGGGGAGCAGCCGGAGGACCGGGCGGCGTTTTCAGCGTAGGAAAATCAAAGGCGCAGCTTTTCGACAAAAATTCGCATGTCAAAGTGACATTTAAAGACGTGGCCGGACTTGTCGAAGCCAAACAGGAAGTAGAAGAAATCGTCTCGTTCCTGAAAAATCCGGGAAAATATACCGAATTAGGCGGAAAAATTCCCAAAGGAGCTTTGTTGGTAGGCCCTCCGGGAACAGGAAAAACGCTTTTAGCCAAAGCAGTAGCCGGCGAAGCGCATGTACCGTTTTTCTCCCTCTCCGGCTCGGATTTTGTGGAAATGTTTGTCGGTGTCGGGGCATCGCGTGTGCGCGACTTATTCCGTCAGGCGAAAGAAAAAGCTCCTTGTATCGTATTTATCGACGAGATCGACGCCGTAGGACGGGCTCGCGGAAAGAATGCCAATATGACAAGCAATGACGAACGTGAAAGTACACTGAACCAGCTGCTGACCGAAATGGACGGCTTCGGTTCGAACAGCGGCGTGATCATCCTCGCTGCTACGAACCGCGCCGATGTGCTCGACAAAGCGCTATTGCGCGCGGGACGCTTCGACCGTCAAATTCATGTCGAACTGCCCGACTTGAACGAACGAAAAGAAATCTTCGGCGTACATCTTCGACCGATTAAAATCGATTCATCGGTCGATACCGATTTTCTGGCACGCCAAACACCGGGCTTCTCGGGAGCAGATATTGCAAACGTATGCAACGAAGCAGCCCTGATTGCAGCAAGAAACGGTAAAAGTTTCGTGCAGAAAGAAGATTTTATGAATGCCGTCGACCGGATCGTGGGTGGTCTGGAAAAACGAACCAGAATTACGACAGCAAAGGAACGTAAAAGCATCGCCTACCACGAGGCCGGCCATGCCTCCATCAGCTGGTTGCTGGAACACGCCAATCCTCTCGTTAAAGTGACCATCGTACCTAGAGGAAAAGCACTTGGAGCCGCATGGTATCTACCGGAAGAACGGCAGATTACTACACGTGAGCAACTATTAGACGAGATGTGTGCGACGCTTGGCGGGCGCGCGGCAGAAGAAGTTTTCCTCGGCGAAATCTCTACCGGAGCTTCGAACGATCTGGAGCGTGTTACCAAACAGGCATACGCGATGGTCACCTATTTTGGCATGAGCGAACGACTGCCTAACCTGAATTATTACGATTCCACAGGGCAGGAATGGGGCTTTACCAAACCTTACAGTGAAGAAACGGCACAACTGATCGATAAGGAAGTACAAAGCATGATTAACTCGCAGTTCGAACGTGCCAAACGTATTTTGACCGAGCACGCGGCTCAACACAATCAATTGGCTGAAAAACTGCTGGTAGCCGAAGTGATCTATTCGGAAGATTTGGAGGCGATTTTCGGAAAACGCCCTTGGGTTTCTCGCTCACAGGAAATCATGGAGCAACAGGATGGTTCCACAAACCAGTCGTCTCCTATTCCGGAATCGGTTCAACATACGGAAACGGAAGTAGGCTTTTAAAAGACGCTGTGCTTTGAAAAAATTATTCATCAGAACAGTAACCGGAATTGTGTATGTAGCCGTCATCGTACTTGCGATGACGCTACATCCCTATGCTTTCCTCGCGTTGTTTATGCTTGTTGTAGGCCTTTCCCTGCACGAGCTTCACTCACTTATCCGACATAATAATGATGCAGAAATCTCTACCCCTCATCATAAAAATGCCCTCTCCCGATGGTTGGAAATCGCCGGGGGGATGTATCTTTTTGCGGCCTCTTTTTTCTATGCGAGCGGACAAGCCTCAGAACTAATCTATGCGCCATATTTGCTTTTTCTGATTTTCATCTTAATCGCGGGCCTATATCACAAAAAAGAAAATCCGGTAAACCGGTGGGCAACGACACTCTTTTCTCAGTTTTATGGTGCCGGGCTCTTTTCCATGCTCAATTTTGTTGTGTTCGATCCGATAAATAAGACATACTTCCCTTATTATGGGTTGTTTATCTTTCTTTTTATCTGGCTCAATGACACCGGGGCTTATTTGGTGGGCACGACATTCGGCAAACGACGTATGTTCCCGCGTGTTTCTCCGTTGAAATCA
Organism: Tannerella forsythia; assembly: GCF_003860135.1. Taxonomy (GTDB): domain Bacteria; phylum Bacteroidota; class Bacteroidia; order Bacteroidales; family Tannerellaceae; genus Tannerella; species Tannerella forsythia_A. The sequence continues at coordinate 113,930 of NZ_RQYN01000005.1, read as the reverse complement.
TGGGAAGGATTTGCCGGGGGGCTTGTCATTGCATGGATTGCAGCGTTGACATTGGCTTATTTTTATCCTGTGGTGAGTGGGTATCACTGGATGGCTTTCGCAACGATTATCGTTGTATTCGGCACATGGGGAGATCTGGTTGAATCTCTGATTAAACGAACCTATGGCGTCAAAGATTCCGGGACACTCCTTCCGGGACACGGTGGCGTACTAGACCGCTTCGACAGTATGATGCTGGCCACTCCGGTTATTTGGCTCTATCTAAGAGTCTTTATTCAAAGTTGAATGTCAGTACGATCAAACGTGAAGTAGCTTTCGATAGCGCCTCAGTATACACCCGATCCGGCTCGCTGATCAAATCACGACGGTCTTTTTGCAGGACATCGGCCAGTCCGAAACAAAACTTCAGCTCGGGACAAAGCTTGAAATAAGGCAAATAAATATCACATCCGAAGCCAACTTCTACTCCATAATCCAATGGCTTTAGCAAGACCGGAGTTTCTTTTTTACGCCCCATGTCAAAACTGGTAAAGACACCGCCAAGCAAATAAGGACGGTAGTTATTAAGTCGCATCGCCGTATATTTCAGATCTAACGGCAAGGCAAGATAATTCGATCGGATCGAAGTGGTAAACGTAGCCTGAGAATCGGAAGCTCGCGCGTCAATAAAAGCAAACTTCTTATCGCCAAAGTGAACGGTCGGCGTAAAACGCAGATTCAAATATTGATTGATATATAAATTGCCGATGACCCCAACGCTGAATCCCGGCGAATAAGACGGTATTTCGGCAAACCACGTTTTGCCGTCAGACGTCGTCACCCCCGAATGCGTTAAAATCAAATCTTGCGTATGCATCCCGACATGAAACCCGAAATGATACCGCTTCATATCGGCATACGGCTGGTTCTTCGGTCTTTGTCGTTGAGCATAAAGACACGAAGCAGCCCAAAAACATACCCATAATATAATCAATATAGTTCGTCTCAATTTACTTTTAATTTGTATGAATAACGGAAGAAGAAAAAAGTTATTGCGACAAAGGAAATAATAAAAAGAGAATAAAAAAAGAGACAAACATTTTTTTTAATCGGAAGAATCGTTTACTTTTGCATTGTTTTAACTTTAAAAAATAAAAGAAAATGGCTTACGTAATTAGCGAAGATTGTATTGCATGTGGTACATGTATTGATGAATGTCCGGTGGAAGCAATCTCTGAGGGAGATATCTACCGCATCGATCCGGAAGTATGCACCGATTGTGGAACATGCGCAGAAGCATGTCCGACGGGTGCAATCAGCCCGGGGGCTTAATCAAAGAAGAAAAGCTAAAAAATCAAAGCGTAGAGTATGCGATTCATTCCATACTCTACGTTTTTCTTGTAAATTATGACAGACATTGAGCCAACCACTCCATCGAAATAAATCCACCATACCCCTCCTTTCTTTTCATAAGTAAAATCTTATTTTTACCATGGAGAGACATGTTGCAAAAAAGCAATGCGTACATAAACAAAGTTAGACCATTTAGATCACTGCACGCTTCACTATATTTTTCTTTTTGGAAAACTTTTTACCCACCAAAGAAATACAAAACACTCATATAATACATTTTAAAAAACACAATCAGAAAACTTATCAACACCCACATCTTTTTTCATGGAATAATTTAGCAAAGAAAATAAAGAATAACTACTTTTGCCGCCTAAAGAACACAACAAATAAATAAAGAAAATATGGGCTTAAAAACGTACACATTCGACGATGCTTACCAGGCCTCGTTAGATTACTTTACAGGTGATGAATTGGCAGCGAAGGTTTGGGTGAACAAATATGCGTTGAAAGATGCATTCGGAAACATTTACGAACAAACGCCCACAGACATGCACCGCCGTCTGGCCAGAGAAATAGCCCGTATAGAAGCGAAATATCCGAATCCGTTGTCGGAGCAGGAGTTGTTTGAACTCTTCGATCATTTCCGGTACATTGTACCACAGGGAAGCCCGATGACAGGCATCGGCAACGATTTTCAGATCGCCTCATTGTCAAACTGCTTCGTAGTCGGTGTAGAAGGTAGTGCCGATTCGTATGGTGCAGTGATTCGTATCGATGAAGAGCAGGTGCAGCTGATGAAACGCCGAGGAGGCGTCGGGCACGACTTATCGCATATCCGCCCGAAAGGATCGCCCGTAAAAAACTCCGCCTTGACTTCCACAGGACTCGTACCTTTTATGGAACGGTATTCGAATTCGACACGCGAAGTCGCTCAGGACGGACGTCGCGGAGCTTTGATGTTAAGTGTTTCCATCAAACACCCCGATGCCGAATCATTTATCGATGCAAAAATGACGGAAGGTAAAGTAACAGGCGCGAACGTATCGGTCAAAATCGACGACGAATTTATGGAAGCGGTAGTGAGCGGTGCGATGTATCACCAGCAATATCCGATTGCCGGAGATGACCCGATGGTGACGAAGCTCATCGACGCGAGGTCGCTATGGAAAAAAATCATTCATAATGCATGGAAATCCGCCGAACCGGGCGTATTATTCTGGGATACGATTCTTAGAGAATCAGTACCCGATTCGTATGCCGATTTGGGCTTCCGCACAGTTTCAACTAATCCGTGTGGCGAAATACCGCTTTGTCCGTATGATAGCTGCCGACTACTGGCGATCAACCTCTACTCGTATGTTGTGAACCCGTTCAGCAAGGATGCATATTTCGACTTCGATTTGTTTAAGAAACACGTTGCGCTGGCACAACGTATCATGGACGACATTATCGATCTGGAATCGGAAAAGATTGAAAAGATTCTGGAAAAGATTGCCTCCGACCCGGAAGGAGAGGATATCAAGCGTACAGAACGTGAACTGTGGCAGAAAATTCAGCGAAAGACACTGGCCGGAAGGCGTACGGGTGTCGGAATCACGGCCGAAGGCGATATGTTGGCCGCCTTAAACCTCCGCTACGGAACGGAAGAAGCAACCGACTTCGCAGAAAAAATTCAGAAAACGCTGGCGTTGGCCGCTTATGGATCATCGGTCGAGATGGCCAAAGAGCGCGGAGCATTCAAAATATACGACGCCAAACGCGAAGAATGCAATCCGTTTATCTTACGTTTAAAACAAGAATCCCCGGCCTTATATGACGATATGGTAAAATACGGACGCCGTAACATCGCGTGTCTGACCATTGCACCAACCGGTACAACTAGTCTGATGACCCAGACGACTTCAGGAATTGAACCCGTATTTCTACCGGTCTACAAACGTCGGCGCAAAGTAAATCCGAACGACGCCGATGTGCACATAGATTACGTCGACGAAACGGGCGATGCCTTCGAAGAATACGTCGTCTTTCATCATAAATTCGTCACGTGGATGCTGGCTAACGGATATTCGGCTACAAAAAAATACAGCGCCGAGGAAATTGACAATCTCGTTGCACACTCTCCTTATTACAAAGCGACATCGAACGATGTGGACTGGGTACAGAAAGTACGGATGCAGGGACGTATCCAAAAATGGGTCGATCATTCGATTAGCGTAACGATCAATCTGCCGAACGACGTATCGGAAGAAATGGTCGATAAATTATATGTAGAAGCATGGCGTTCAGGATGCAAAGGGTGCACGGTTTATCGAGACGGATCACGTTCGGGCGTATTGCTGTCGACAGAAAAGAAGAAAAAGAAAAGTGAAGACTGCATGGAGCCTCCGGTCATTGTCTCGACACGTCCGCAGGAGCTGGAAGCCGATGTGGTGAAGTTCCAAAACAATCGTGAAAAATGGATCGCCTTCGTCGGATTGATGAACGGACGTCCCTACGAAATCTTTACCGGTCTGGCCGATGACGAAGAAGGCATCATGCTACCGAAAACGGTAGAAAAAGGAAGCATCATCAAAAGCTACGACGCGGACGGACGCAAGCATTACGATTTTCAGTTTAAGAACAAGCGTGGTTTTAAGATGACGCTCGAAGGACTGGACAGCAAATTCGAACCCGAATACTGGAATTACGCCAAATTGATATCGGGTGTTTTACGCTATGGCATGCCCATCAGTCAAGTCATCAAGCTGGTGCAGGAGATGGAACTGAATAATGAATCGATTAACACGTGGAAAAACGGCGTGGCACGCGCATTGAAAAAATACCTGCCCAACGGCACGGAGCTGAAAGGACAAAAATGTCCGAACTGCGACTACGAGACGCTCGTTTATCAGGAAGGCTGCCTGATCTGCAAAAACTGCGGTGCCTCACGTTGCGGATAGACATTTGATCGATGAACATATCCTTCCATATCGGTTATCGGACGTGCCCGCAGCAGAAGATGCGCGTGTGTGGCTCCATTCCCGAATTGGGTGGTGGCGAGCCGGTCATGGCGAAAGAGATGGATTGCACGGACGGTGAACATTGGTCGTTGCAACTTGAGCTACCCGACGAGATCACCGAAATCGAGTATCACTATATACTGACAGATGTAGACGGCAAAGTAGCTACCGAACCGTGGAACCGAAAACACCGCATCGTTTTTGACCGTACTGCATCAAGTTACTGTCTGTATGACTATTGGCGTGAAGAACCGAAGAATATCGTGCTGTATACTTCGGCATTTACGCAAAATTTGTTCGCTCACAACGCGTCTGAACCCACTCACGAGCAGCCCGATCGAAGCTTGATCATCCGAATCCCGAATCCTCGGGTGCAAAAGAATCAGCAGGTAGCTCTTACCGGCAATCAAGCTTGTCTGGGACATTGGGATACAACGCAAGCGAAACTTCTACGTCCCTCCGGTGCTGCCGAATGGGAAGTTTGCCTCAATGCTAATGAGATTCGTTTTCCGTTTGAGTACAAATTTTTCGTTTGTGATGAAGCGAAACAGGTCTGCCATTGGGAAAAAGGAGATAATCGTTTGCTGACAAAGGAACCTTCAGAAACATATGAGGTCACGGTGATTTCAGAATATCCGTATCGTGAAGATTTGCCCGAATGGAAAGGAGCAGGGACCGTCATCCCTGTTTTTTCGTTACGATCCGAACAAAGCTTCGGAGTGGGCGACCTCCATGATCTCCGATTATTGATCGACTGGGCGGAGCAGACACAGCAATGTATCATTCAAGTGCTCCCGATGAATGACACCACCCGTACGCATACGTGGAGAGACTCTTATCCTTACAGCGCCATCTCGATTTATGCCCTGCACCCGATGTATATCTCGCTATACGACATGGGGATACTTAACGATTCGGAACGGATGGCCTATTTTCGGGAAAAACAGATTGTTCTCAATGAAAAGGAAGAAGTCGATTACGAAGCGGTTGAACATTATAAAACAGCGTATTGCCGCGCCTTCTTCGAACAGGAAGGTGCAGCCATTTTGTCGAGCAACGATTTCAAACGTTTCCGGGCAGACAATCAGAAATGGCTGATTCCATACGCAGCGTTTTGTTATTTACGTGACCAATATCATACGGCCGATTACTCAAAATGGGGAAAAGACGCGATATACAGTCCGTTCCGGATTGAAAAACTATCTGCGGAAAACGGTTCTGCTTATCCCGAAATTTCATTCATCTATTTCCAGCAATACGTCCTGCATACACAATTTCAAACTGTTTCCAACTATGCTCGTGAGAAAGGAATCATCCTGAAAGGTGATCTGCCGATCGGCATTCACCGAACGAGCGTGGAAGCATGGACAGACACCCGCAACTTTAATATGAACGGTCAAGCGGGCGCCCCTCCCGATGATTTCTCGGCCATGGGGCAAAACTGGTCTTTCCCCACCTATAATTGGGAGATCATGGAAGAAGACGGATTCACGTGGTGGAAGAAGCGCTTCGGTAAGATGAGCGATTATTTCGACAGTTTTCGTATCGATCATATCCTCGGGTTCTTTCGTATCTGGGAAATTCCGCTCGATTACGTACAAGGGTTGTGCGGACACTTCCGACCGGCTTTGCCGTTGACCGTGGCTGAAATCGCATCGTACGGTCTGACGTTCAAAAAAGAATTTACGTCAGCGGTCATTCACCGGAAATACCTGTCGGAATTATTCGGTGAGCAAACGGAAGTTGTTATCGACCACTACCTCTCCCCTATTGATGCGGAGCACATGATCCTGAATCCGTTTTGCGATACCCAACGAAAGATACAATCGATCTTCGAAGGGCATGAAGATAGAGTATCCCGTCAAATCGAATCCGGCCTCTATGCACTCGCCAATGAAGTGCTTTTTCTGGAAGACCCCTACGAGCCGGGAAAATATCATCCGCGTATCTCAGCCTCTCAATCATACCGGTATCAGGAATTGACGGAAGCCGAGCAAAGTGCTTTCGACAAACTCTACGCTTACTTTTTTTACGTACGGCATCATGACTTCTGGAAAGCAACGGCGTTAAACAGGCTCCGTCCCTTAGTTGCGACGACAGAGATGTTGGTGTGCGGAGAAGATTTAGGGATGATTCCCGATTCCGTACAAGAAGTAATGGAAGACCTGCACATCCTGAGCCTCGAATTAGGTCGCATATCCAAAGCATTCGGGCAAGAATTTACCGACTTGAAAGCGGTTCCCTACTACTCTGTCTGCACAACTTCGACACACGATATGAGCCCTTTGCGTACATGGTGGGAAGAAGAACCGGAACGTACGCGACGATATGCTCAGTTTGTCTTAAAAGGATCCGAATCGACAACGGCAGAATGTACACCTGAAATAGCCGAGCAAATAATCACGGAACACCTGTATGCACACTCCATGTTGACCATCCTTCCCTTGCAGGATTGGTTGGCCATGGACCATGAATTGAGACGGAAAGATGCCCGACAAGAGCGTATCAATATCCCGGCAGACCCGAATCATTATTGGCGCTACCGCATACATATCCCTCTCGAACAGCTTTTGAAAGCCTCCGATTTCAACCAAAAAATTCGTGCGATGCTCTCAAAGAGTCATCGCACAAATACAATCACTTGATTGGAGTGACGTTGGCTTTTTTATTTCCGGGAGCCTGCATTCCGTCCATTTGGCTCTTACCGGACATCGTACACGTTCCGTTGAAGTGAGCACCCGGTTCGATTTCGAGCGTCTGTGTAAAAATATCCCCTTTGATGATAGCGGTAGATTTAAATACCAGCTTTTCCTTGATGCGAATCGAACCTTCCACATCGCCCAAGATTTCGGCATTATCCGAAATGATATTCCCTACGATACTGCCTTTGGGACCGATGACGATTTTTCCTTTACAATTGATATCGCCTTCGATCCGTCCGTCCAAACGAAAATCGGAATCCGAAGCGATGCTTCCTGTCACAATTGTTCCGGCAGCTAATACGTTATGTACTCCTCCGCTGCTAATGGGTATTTCTTCATTTTTTGTGCGTACCATGTTTTTTTTAATTTGGTTTGTCGCAAATATAGATATTATTCTTTTCAAAGAAAGTTTTTTTGCTTATTTTTACAGACAAATTAACAAGAATGAAAGGAAAAATCGAATTGCAAGGCATGATATTTCATGCGTATCACGGGGTTTTGCCGCAGGAAACACGGGTAGGAGGAGTATTTGTGGTTGATCTGTCTTTTTCGATGTCGCACTTCAAGTCTCTACAAACCGACAATTTGGCCGATACGGTCAGTTATGCGGAAGTATATGAACTCGTAAAAGCCGAAATGGCTATTCCATCGCAACTGCTCGAGCATGTAGCCGGACGGATTCTGAAAGCGTTAAAAACACATTTTCCCGAACTTTCCGGATTTACATTGAAGATTTCGAAGCAATCTCCTCCTCTGGGAGGTGAAGTAAAAAGCGCATCGGTCATACTCGAAGAGTAACGAAGACATAACGTCTTTCCATCGAGACCGGACGTCAGGTTACTTTTTTGTTTTATCGACAAACATATTTTTTCTGAAAACTCTGAAAACAAAAAGCTACCCTGTCCATAATTTACAGAGTAGCTTTTTCTTCAGTAAAAATAAACGTTGTCTTACTTGGTTACTTGAGCCAAGCTTGCACCCGGTTTGAATTTAACAACCTGACGAGCCGGGATGTTAATCGCTTTCTTTGTCTGCGGATTTACCCCTTTGCGAGCGGCTTTTTTTACGACCGAGAAAGAACCGAATCCTAAAATGGACACTTTTTCGCCTTTCTTCATCTCGTCTTGAATCGTTTTAATCATAGCTTCAACAGCCTTTTTTCCATCGACTTTGCTTAAGCCTGCTTTTGCGGCAACAGCATCAATAAACTCTGTTTTGTTCATAATGTTGTAATTTAAAAATAATAAAAAGTATTAATCAATAATCTATCTGTTCCATCTTTTTACTTTATTTCAGGCCTCAAATATAGTTTGAAAATTCGACTACCAACAATTATGGAACGTTTTTTTTCGAGAAAGTACAATTTTCCGGTAAAATCCGATGCGAAAGCCAAAAATATACATTATTTTTGCCTCAAAACAAGAAACAGATGACAATGCAAAACAGATTCGGACTAACTCAAAGCATCCCTCCGGTGACTCAGAATTTAATTATAATTAACGCTCTGTGTTGGCTGGCGACCTTGGTATTACCCAAACTCGGCATCCATCTGATCGACTGGTTGGGACTTCATTTTCCCGGGACTAAAGACTTCAAATTGTATCAGTTGATCACATACATGTTCATGCATGATACCGGTTCGTTCGGACATATTTTCTTCAACATGTTCGCCGTTTTCATGTTCGGACGAATCTTGGAAGTCACTTGGGGACCGAAACGCTTTCTGACCTTCTATCTGGTGACGGGTATCGGTGCAGCCCTTGTACAGGAGTTGACCTGGCTCTATCAGATTCATTCGTTAGCCGTATCAAATGGCATCAGTATTTCACAACAAATAGCGATGGATCCCGGAGTAAGCGCCCTCGTAACGATCGGAGCCTCCGGAGCCGTGTTCGGTATTTTGCTCGCTTTCGGCATGCTTTTCCCCAATGCTCCGTTGTATCTCATGTTTATACCGATCCCCATTAAAGCCAAGTATTTCGTAATCGGCTATGGACTGATCGAGTTGTTTATGGGAGTCTCTAATTTCAGTAACGACAATGTGGCTCACTTTGCCCATTTGGGAGGGATGCTATTCGGATTCTTCCTGATTCTGTATTGGAAAAAGAAAAATAGAGACCATGGACAATTTTTTTATTAGAATCAAGCAGTCGTTTGCGGAAGGAAATATTCTTACGAAACTTATATATATTAATGTAGGGATATTTCTGCTTGTCCGGCTGGCGATTGTTTGCCTGCAACTCTTCGAGATCGACTCCACAGCCTTTCTCTCCTATCTGCAACTTCCCTCTTCGTTCGCGATACTTCTCTACAGACCGTGGACATTCGTTACGTATATGTTCCTGCATACCGACTTCCTACATCTGTTGTTCAACATGCTGTGGTTATACTGGTTCGGCCGTATCGCGATGGAGTTTTTCAATGGGCGTCAGTTAGCGGGCGTGTATATTTCGGGCGGGATAGCCGGCGCCTTGATGTACATGCTGGCGTATCATTTTTTTCCGTATTTCCGAAACAGGGAAACGATCGCTTTTCTGATGGGCGCTTCGGCTTCGGTCATGGCCATTGTCTTCGCCGTCTCGTTCTACCGGAAAGATTACGAACTCCAGCTGATGTTTATCGGACGGATACGCCTGATCTACCTTGCCTTCTTCGCCTTCATCATCGATTTTCTGTCGATCACTTCCGACAATGCCGGCGGACATATCGCCCACATCGGAGGAGCGTTGTGGGGGATGCTGTTCGCTTTCCGACTCAAGCAGGGAAAAGATTTGACGGTTTATCTGAACCGTTTGATCGACCGGATAGTCAATGTAAGAAAGAGACGCCCGCCGCGGATGAAAGTAACCTACGGACGGCGGCCTGAGACGGATCAGGAGTACCGTGCACGCAAACAGGCCGAATCGCAAGCGTTGGACGCGATCTTGGACAAGCTGAAACGTTCCGGCTACGAAAGCCTTTCGTCCGAGGAGAAAAAAGCATTGTTCGACGCCAGCAAGAAGTAGAAATGAAAGCGCTCCGGTGGATACATAGCCTTCTTGCCGTCCTCAACGGCGGTGTCGTTCTCCTGCTTCTCCTATCGGCTTTCTCCGACATGGTGTCGCCTGCCGATCATTTGCTGTTCGCTTATCTGGGACTGGCTTTTCCTCTTTTTCTGTTCCTCAACGTCGGTTTTCTGCTTCTCTGGAGCATCACGCGCAAATGGAACCATGCCTTCGTGGTCTTATGCTCCTTTCTGGTCTGCTGGAAACCGATCAAGCAATACATACCGTTTCATTTACAGGTGAAGCAGCCGCCTCGCGAAGAGATGATCAAGGTATTAACGTATAATGTCATGTGTTTCGGATATAAAGATCATACCACCGAGCAGCCCAACCCAATCATTCGGTATATTGCCGAATCGGGCGCGGATATTGTCTGTATGCAGGAATATCTGGAAGGACATACGGACATTCTGACCGAAAACAAAATTGCCCGCGCGCTAAGCATGTATCCTTATCATTTCCACGTACCGCTCGTTCATTATCCGCATTATACAACGGGACTGGCCATTTATTCGAAATATCCGATACGCGGCTCCCGAAAGATACGTTACGACAGTTCGTTCAACGGATCGGCCGTGCATGAGCTCAATGTGAAAGGCAAGAAACTGATTGTGATGAACAATCATTTAGAGTCGTTCAAGTTTACGGTCGAAGACCGTTCGAAATATTCCGACTTTATCCGCAACGCCAATACGGGTACATTCGACAATATCCGCGGATCTTTACAGCAGAAGATGGGAGAAGCTTTCCGCATCCGGGCGGAACAGGCCGACATCATTGCCGACGAAATCGAAGCGTTGCAAGGAGACTACCTCATCGTATGCGGCGACTTCAACGACACGCCGATCTCGTATGCCCGCAGAAGGATACAAGGACCGCTGCGGGATGCATACGTCGAATCGGGGCGGGGTGTGGGCGTAAGTTATAACGAAAACATGTTTTGGTTCCGCATCGATCATATCTTACATTCGCCCAATATGACGGCCTACCGGGCGACCGTCGATCGGGTCAAGCTCTCAGACCATTACCCGGTATGGTGTTATCTGAAGCCGGAATAGCTTCCGGGGAGAGCTCTTCTCAAATAAAAATATACTTCAGCACAAACAGTACAGCCAGCACGTACATGGCCGGGGTCAGCTTCCGGTATTTCCGGCCGAGCAGGTTCAACAGCACGTAGCTGATGATACCGATCAGGATACCGTCCGAGATGCTATACGTGAGCGGCATGAGGATAAGACATATAAACGCCGGAATCGCTTCGGAATAGTCTTCGAAGTCGATATCTTTGATGGGGCTGAGCATAAACAACCCGACAATGACGAGCACGGGGCACGTGGCCGCTCCGGGAATCGCCAGAAAAATCGGTGCGAAGAGCAAGGCCGCGGCAAAGCAGACGGCCGTGATGAAGGCCGTCAGTCCGGAGCGTCCGCCCTGCGCCACACCCGAAGCGCTTTCGACGTAGGTCGTTACCGTACTCGAGCCCAGCAGGGCCCCGAAAGTCGTGCCGAGCGCATCGGCCATAAAGGCTTTCCGGAGGCGGGGCACTTTACCGTCTTTGATCATCCCGGCCTTCGTCGACACGCCCACCAAGGTACCGATCGTATCGAACATATCGATAAAGAGGAACGTAAAGATGACGATCAGCATATCGATCGTAAAGAGCTGAGAAAAGTCGAACTGAAAGGCAATCGGCGCGATGGAAGGCGGGATGCTCGTCACGCCGCCGTACACGGTCAGTCCCATGGGGATGCCGATCAGGGCGGTACCGAGGATACCGAGCAGCAGGGCGCCGCGCACATTGAGAATCAGCAGCACGCTGGTCAGCACGATCCCGATGACCGAGAGCAGACCGGCCCCGTGGGTGATCGTACCCAACGTCACGAACGTCGCGTCGCTATGCACGATCACGCCGCCGTTTTTCAGCCCGATGAAAGCGATATACAATCCGATTCCCGGCCCGATGGCATTACGGAGCGAAGCCGGGATGGCATGGACGATCATATCGCGCAGGTTCGTTACCGTGAGCAGAATAAAAATCAATCCTTCGATAAAGACAGCCGCCAGAGCAAACTGCCAACTGTAGCCCATCGTCATGCAGACCGTATAGGCGAAGAAGGCGTTAAGTCCCATGCCGGGCGCCAGCGCGAACGGCATTTTGGCGTAGAGCGCCATGACGAGCGTAGCCAGCACGGCCACGATGGCGGTAGTCGTAAAGACGGCGCCTTTGTCCATCCCTACCGATCCGAGAATATTCGGATTCACGGCCAGGATATAGGCCATGGTCAGGAACGTCGTGATTCCCGCGAGTATTTCTGTTTTGACATTCATGGTTCGAGGATCGAACCCGAAGAGTTTGGATAAGTTCATAGCTGTAAAATCATTATTTTGTTACGGTTTAGAAGCTCCATTTCATAGCCAGCGTAGGAATCACGAAGAGGCCGTCGCGCCCGGCGAAATCGTAACTGACTTCGACTTCACTGCCTAAGCTGAGGTTAAATTTTTCGTCGACGCCTTTGAACCGGTTCAGGTTGACCCAGAACTGCGGTTCGCTCAGGAACACGAACTCGCCCACGGCACTCGGTTCGCGCCACCAGTCGGCAAATCCCATGAAACTGCATTTTCCGTCGGCAAAATGGAGGTACCACGTGGCCGTCAGCTGAAAGTTATTCGGTTCGTTGGCTTTCTGGATGTATTTATACAGGGCCGAGAGCGTAAACCCGCGTGTGAACTGAGCGTTATTGTAGCTGTACGTAGGGCCGGCCAGATACGCGTTTTTAACGAACGGCAGTCCGCCGTTATATTCGAGATGCGCCGAGATCGGGCCTTTCCAGAATTTCAGTTCGCGGCTGATTTCCCAATAGGCCGAAGCCACGCCGTCCGACTTGTAATCCATATCGACAAAGAAGAACGTACTGCCCCATTTGTCGGGTTTAAACATTTCGACGGTCGTAGTCCAAAGCGGGCGGCTGCCTAACTTGTCGTTCGTGGCCCGTCCGAAGTCGTAATGCACCTGCACGTTCTGTGCCTGTAATGCTCCGCAAAGCAAAAGGGCTGCGCCCAGCAGCCCGTGTTTGATGATCGTTTTCATTGTTTATTTTCGTTTTTGATAAAAGCGCACCCAGTCGATTTGCATCTCGACCGGCAGATGAGCCGGCTCGACACGCCCCACCCATTGTCCGCCCAGCTGCATGTCGAGCAGCAGGTAAAACTCGCGGTCGAACGGAAATTGTCCCTCCTTGTCCGTTTCGATGCGGGGATAGGTAAACGTATGATGGTTATTGATGTAGAACGAAACGCTGTCGGGATACAGTTCGACGGCGTACGTATTGTAATCGTCCGCCCGAATGGCGCCGGTAGCTCCTTTAGGCGGATACGTTTCCTTCAGCACGTGCGTGTAATGCGAATGGACGGTCTGGTAGGCGATCCCCTCATCATTGAGCCGCTCCATGATATCGATTTCGCCGCCTCCGGGCCATTGCGCCCCGTCGAACGGAAGAAGCCAGAAAGCCGGCCACGCGCCCGTGGCGTTCCCCAGCTTGGCATGGATTTCGAGGCGTCCGTGAGCGAAACCGACCTTGTTTTTCGTATACAGTCCGCCGGTGAGGAATCGGGCCGTATCTTCGGGCAGGCTGTAATTGTTCAGTCCCCGCAGCGTAAGCAGTCCGCCGCCCACGTGATAGCACGAATCGAAGTCGCTCATATAATTATTCCAGTCCGATTTTCCGCGCGGAATTTTACTCCAGCGCGACGAGTCGAACGTATCGCCGTCGAAATTTTCTTCCCACACCAACTGCCACGAGTCATCCACCTTCTCCGAACAAGCCGTACAGGCGAGCATGACCACAGCAACAAGCCCTAAAGCGCAAAGTACACGTTTCGTCATACCAGTGTTTTTTTATTTCCGGATATTTTTAGCGGCGAAAATCATCATCAGAATCAGATTGACGATCAAGACTCCGCCGCAGCAGAGTACATAAAACGCCATCCATTCTTTCTCCGGGCGCAACACGAAGTAAGCGACCGCGCTCGCCACGCCAATCAGCACGATTAACACCGACAATATCCGTAAGATGATTTTTCTTTTTCCCATTTTGCGGGCGAAGATATTATATTTTATTGGCATTTCTTCGCCCGACAAACAAAAAAATGCCGCCACCCTGTTATTTTTTTTATACATTGTATAATATATCCGCAGAAATATGTATCTTTACCCCCGCGACCGGACAAAAGAAAGGAGGAGAAACACGAAAACCGGCCGCGACACGTTTCGCCAAGCGGGAGAAACGGTCGAAGAAAAGGCAGGAAAAGCATTCAGAGAGTTTTAGCAGCTTTCATTAGCAAAAGATCATTCAGAACTCTCTGAAAGGTAAAAAAGTTCGTCGGCAAGGTTTCAGAACCTTCTGAAAGTATAAAAAAGTTCATCGGCAAGGTTTCAGAACCTTCTGAAAGCTTTCAGAACCTTCTGAAAGCACAAAAATGTTCATTGGGAAGGTTTCAGAACTTTCTGAAAGTATAAAAAAGTTCATCGGCAAGGTTTCAGAACTTTCTGAACGTATTTTTTAACAAATTCAAAAATTGAAAAACGCTTAAAGTTTACACATCATGAAAGAATTCATCAAAATCAATCTAAACAATGCTCGCAACGGAGAGCATTATCAGTATCATAACGATGTATTGGGCATCATCAGTGAAGGATTCGCGACGCAGTATCTGCTCTCGCCGCTACGCACGACGTACACTACGCTGTTTGCCGAAGAAGACCGGGCCTACAAGCAGAATCAGGCGTATGCCAAGACGAAAGAAATCGAGGAATGCGACCGCAAACGCGACGACCTGTTCGTCTTCGTGCGACAAATGATCGACAGCGGACTGTATCATCCCGTGCCCGAAAAACGCGCCGCGGCCGAACGCCTCTCGTTCGCCCTGAAACCGTACCGGCTGGCCAACCAACAACCGTTTGCCGAAAATACGGCCTTGGTGACGAACCTGACGCAGGATTTGCTGGGTGAGGATTATCGCGACGACGTGCATTTGCTCGATCTGCAAGGGCCGGTCGAGATGCTCGACAAAGCCAACAACGAATTCAACACGCTGTACGGCATGCGTTCGGGCGAGAAGCTGGAGCGTTACGAGCGCGACAACATGAAGGCGATCCGTCCGAAGGTGGACGAGGCGTTCCGCTCCCTGATCGGCGGCATCGGCGCCCTGTATCAGGTCAACGAGCTGATCACGCACGATATTGTAAAGGCCGAAGAGCTGGGCGGCGTCATCGACCGGGTGAACGCGCTGAGCCGTCAGTTGCAGGAGACGATCGCCCGACGGCGGTCGAAAGGAGGATCGCCCGAGCCGGAACCGCCGGCACCCGATCCGCAAAATCCTCCGGCCGAAGACGGCGGCGGCAGTGAAACGCCGCAGGCGACATAAAACGAGGTTTCATGAAGGTTTATATAAAAGAGCTTTTCATATTTTTCAGAGAGGGGGCTGTCGGGATGACATTCCCCCTTTTGCAATGGGATTGTTTAGTTTTCAGCGGTCAGCGGTCAGAACCACAAGGGGCACAAGTTTATGACAAGGAACACAAGTTTTAATTTGCGTTGATTTGCGCCCATTTGCGTTATTTGCGTTCGTAATTCGTAATTGTTCGTTAGCTATCTGTTTTCAGCGGTCAGCAGTCAGAACCGCAAGGGGCACAAGTTTATGACAAGGAACACAAGTTTTAATTTGCGTTGATTTGCGCCATTTGCGTTATTTGCGTTCGGACAGCCGAGGCGTTCGTAATTCGTAATCCGTAATTCGTAATTGATTATTTCCGTTCGGAGCGTTGTCGGAGGGCTTCGAAGAGCATCACCCCGGTAGCGACCGACACATTGAGCGAAGCAATGGAGCCAACCTGCGGGATCCGGATCATCTCGTCGCAGACGCGCAGGTTCGCCGCCGAAACACCCGTATCTTCCGCGCCCATCACAAGGGCCACCGGCCCGTCGTACGACACCTCGGTATAACTTGCCGAGGCCTTCTCGGTAGCGGCAAACACCTTCACCCCGCTGTCTTTCAAAAATCGAATGGCCTGATGAATGGTGCGCTCCTTGCATACGGGCAACACGTTGAGCGCCCCGGCCGAAGTCTTCATCGCATCGGCCGTGACCGAAACGCTCCCTTCCGACGGGATAACCAGCGCGTCGACCCCGGCACACTCGCACGTGCGGGCTATCGCCCCGAAATTGCGCACGTCGGTCACTCCGTCGAGCAACACGATGAACGGGTCTCGCCCCTGCTCGAACACAAAAGGAATGATGTCTTCGAGCCGGTGATACGTCACGGCCGAAACAAACGCGATCACCCCCTGATGGTTCTTCCGCGTGATGCGGTTCAACCGCTCCACCGGCACCCGTTGCACCGGCACCATCCGTCCCTTGAGCAGCTCGCCCAGCTCGCGGATCAGGTCGCCCTGCAAGTCTTTTTTCACCATAATCTTGTCTACCTCGCGGCCGGCCTGTATCGCCTCCATCACGGCACGAATGCCGAATATCATGTCTTTATCACTCATCTCTCTTTCGGTTTATTTTTCTTTTTGCAACAACGCCCTCGCGTTCGCCACGGCGGCGTCGGTCAGCGACGCTCCGCTGAGCATCCGCGCCACTTCGTTGACGCGCTCTTCGGTCGTCAGCGGACGGATGCGCGTCAACGTCCGTTCGGCCGTATCTTCCTTGTAGACGAAATAATGCGCCCGTCCTTTGGCCGCGATCTGCGGCAGATGCGTAATCGTGATCACCTGCATCTTTTGTCCGAGATCCTGCATGATGTCGGCCATTTTATCGGCAATCTCGCCCGATACGCCCGTATCGATCTCGTCGAAGATGATGGCCGGCAACGCGGCAAAACCGGCAATCATGGCCTTGATGCACAACATCAGGCGGGAGATTTCGCCGCCGGAGGCCGTCTGCGCCACCGGTTTGAGCGCTTCGTTCTTATTGGCCGAAAAAAGGAAACGAACCTCGTCGATGCCGTCGGCCGACGGCTTTTCTTTCTGTGCCAGCTCGATCCCGAAGCGGGTATTGGGCATGCCCAGCAGCACCATCCGGTCGACAAGCTGCCGTTCTATCTCGGCGGCCGCCTCACGGCGTCGAGCCGTCAGCGCGCCGGCCTGTACCATCAACGCCTCGTAAATCGTTTCGCGCTGCTTCGTGAGCGCCTCCATCTGCTCGTCGAACGAATCGATGGCCGAGAGTTGCGTCGTAAACCGCTGCTGTAACGCCAGCAGCTCCTCGACCGACGGCACACGGTGTTTCTGCTGCAACGAATAAATCGTGTTCAGTCGCTCGTTGACCCACTCCAAACGATTCGGGTCGAACTCCACGTCTTCCTTCAACACATCCGTCTCCGATGCCAGATCGGACATGTCCGTCCATGCCGAACGCAAGCGCTCGGCAAAGTCTTTCGCCTTCGGGAAGTACGCTTCTAACGCTTCGACATCATGAAGCGCCCCTTTCAGCTGCTGCACCACGCCCCTCTCCTCTCCGATCAGGCTGTCGGTGACTTTATACAACGCCGACTTGATCTCTTCCGTATGCGAGAGCGTTTCCAGTTCGGCCTCCAGCTCTTCCTGTTCGCCGGCCGTCAACTGCGCCGTGCGTAATTCTTCGACCTGAAAACGCAGATAATCCTCGTCCTGCCGGCTCTTGGCCGCCAACGCTTCCAGCTCGTCCAACTGTCGTACGACGGATTGATAACGATCATATTCCCGCCGATAATCGACCAGCAAAGGCTCCGTTTTGGCCATGATATCGACCACGTTCATCTGAAACTGCGTATCGGCCAGCAAAAGATTCTGATGCTGCGAATGCACATCGATGAGCCGGTCGCCCAAAGCCTTGACTACCGAGAGCGGAGCCGGCGTATCGTTGATGAACGCGCGTGACTTGCCGCTGCTCATCAGCTCGCGGCGCAAGATGCAATTCTCCGCGTCATACTCCAGATCATGCGACCGGAAAAAGTCTTCGAGCCGATAAGCCGAGACGTCGAACACGGCCTCGACGACACATTTATCCGCGCCGGACTGAATGCTCTTCGAATCGGCGCGCTGTCCCAGCACGAGCGCCAACGCCCCGAGAATAATGGACTTTCCGGCTCCCGTTTCGCCGGTCACGACCGAAAAGCCTTCGTCAAAGCGAATATGGAGTTCGTCTATCAAGACGAAGTTTCGTATAAAAAGCGATTGAAGCATACGTTAATTTCTAAGCGATTCGAGCCGGTTCGTCTGGCCCGGATAGAGGTTCGACAAGGTTTTATAGCCGGCTTGCTTCTCCTGCGTCGTGGCTTTGGAGTAGATGGCCACCAGCTCATCCAGTTTCGTATCGGAAAAAACTTGCAGCAGGATGGAAGTGGGGCGCGCACTCTTGTACGCCGCCAAAGCGGGCAACGCCTCAAGGATATTCGTCCGTCCGCGATCGGCGTTGGCCGCCATCTCATCCAGCCCCTTGCGATGATAATCGTACCAGAACTGACGGTACCCCTCGCTCTGATTCTCGGTCAGCGCCGTAATCAACGCATGACGGTTGCGGTCGTTCTCAAACGCCTTCCAACCGTTCCACGACGGTTCGGACTGCGCCAACGTCAGAATCTGCTGCGCCTGCTGGAAAAAAACACTCCCGCCCTTGGGCGAAAAACCGTCGAAATCGATGCCCAGAATCACATAAATATAAAAGACGATCGTTGCCGTCAGGTTACTCTGTAACGTCGTTTCCGAAAACTCCAACGGCTCGTTCTCCATATATTGGAAATCGAGCTGCGTGTCGCGGAAGTTAAAAATCGTAGTCGCGTAAGACGAATTATAAACCGGACGACGCGCCTGTACTTGCAACTCGCAACTGAAGCGATTATCTTCCTGCGTATTGACAATCATCGTAAACGTACAGTCGATTCGTTCATTGGGCGAAAATTTGGCGTTCGTCCATTTCTTATTATTGATAAACTCGTTCAACGCCCTCTGCAAGGTGTTGAAAACTTCCTTGTTCGTGCCCTGTACCTTACTGCTGTTGATCGATAGCTTCGCATTCAGTTCGGATACCTGCGACCAGCCGCTTAACGCCAGCGTTGCCAACAGACAGACAAGCCACTTCTTTCTTCTGTTCATCCCTTTGTTATTAACGTTTTCAGACAATCTAAGATATCGTCGGCCACGGCTTTTTTATCTTTCAGCGGAAAGTCGGTCATCTGCCCCTCACGGTCGATCACGGTAATTTTGTTCGTATCGCACGCGAAGCCCGCCCCTTCTTCCTGAAGCGAGTTCAGCACAATCATGTCGAGCTTTTTTCGCGCCAATTTTTCCTTCGCATGCGCCACGGCGTCGTTCGTTTCCAAGGCGAAGCCCACTACATACTGCCCGGCACGTTTCCTCTCGCCCAACACGGCCGCAATATCCCTGTTGCGCACCAACGATAACGAGAGCGCCTCCCGTCCTTCGCGCTTGATCTTCTGCGACGCTGCCTCCGCCGGACGATAATCGGCCACCGCCGCCGAAAGAATCGCGATCTCCGCATCGGAGAAAGCCGACACCGTCGCTTCATACATCTCATCGGCCGACTCGACGTCTGTCCGCAGGATGTTGGGATGATCTACTTTCAACGAAACAGGCCCGGCAATCAATCGTACCTTCGCGCCTCTTCGCGCGCACGCCTCGGCCAACGCGAAGCCCATCTTTCCCGAAGAGTAGTTGCCGATAAAACGTACGGGATCGATTTTCTCGTAGGTAGGGCCGGCCGTGATCAGGATCGTTTTCCCTTGCAAATCATTCGAGGCGACAAAGAAAGCAGCCAGCACACGGACAATCTCGTCGGGCTCGCGCATCCGTCCCTTGCCGACTAACTGACTGGCCAATTCGCCTTCGCCCGGTTCGATGATATGATTACCGTACGAACGTAAACGGGCCAGATTTTGCTGCGTCGACGGATGAGCAAACATATCCAAGTCCATCGCCGGAGCGATAAAAACAGGCGCCTTGCACGAGAGGTACGTCGTCACCAGCATATTATCCGCTACGCCGTTCGCCATCTTCCCGATCGTCGAAGCCGTAGCCGGGGCGATAAGCATCGCGTCGGCCCACAATCCCAAATCGACATGGCTGTTCCACGATCCGTCGCGGTTAGAGAAAAACTCACTGATAACCGGCTTACGGCTCAACGTGGCCAAGGTCAGAGGCGTGATAAATTCTTTCGCGGCCGGCGTCATCACCACCTGCACCTCCGCCCCTTCCTTCACCAAAGCACGGATCAGATAAGCGGCCTTATAGGCGGCAATACCGCCTGTTATGCCTAATATGATTTTTTTTCCTCGCATACGTTTACAACGTACAGCTTTGCTTCTTATTATCTTTGTCGGTGATTTGTCGCTACTTCATCCTCATCCGGATCTCCGTCAGTTTCTGCTTCGTGTTGAGCGGAAAATCCCCGCCCATAATCCATGCATAATATCCCGGATCGGTTTGCAGCACGTCCGTCACCAAACGTCCTTTATACTTCCCGAAGTTGATCACTTCTTCGCCTTTGTCGTTATATATCATCCGTCCGGCGAAATCGACATTGTTCGTAAAACTCGAATACTCGGAAAGAAATTTCACATCGTTCTTCAAATCGGGATAGCGGTCTAACTGAGCTTTCAAGACCTCATACGTCGCTTTCGTGTCGGCCTCGGCGCTATGCGCGTCATCCAACTCTTTGTCGCAGTAGAATTTGTAGGCAGCCTGCAACGTGCGCTGTTCCATCTTGTGAAAGATGGTCTGTACATCGACAAACTTACGTTTGGACAAATCAATATTCACATTCGCACGCAAAAATTCTTCGGCCAACAGCGGTATATCGAAACGGTTCGAATTAAATCCGGCCAAGTCGCACCCTTCGATCTGCGACGCCAGCGATTTGGCAATCTCTTTGAAGGTCGGGCAATCCTTCACATCCTCGTCCGTAATGCCATGTATGGCCGTTGCCTCCGGTGGGATCGGCATTCCCGGATTGATGCGCCGGGTTTTCCCTTCTTCTTTTCCGTTCGGCGAAATTTTCAAATACGAAATTTCGACAATCCGGTCTTTACAGATATTCACACCGGTAGTTTCCAAGTCGAAAAACACCAGCGGATTGGCTAAATTGAGCTGCATGTAATCGTGATTTAATCGTTCAAGACCATCGGCATGAGCAACATCAGGAGTTCTTCATCCGATTCGTTTTCCACCGGTACAATCACTCCGGCGCGAGACGGATCAGCCAATTCCAGCACAATTTCGCCCGAGTTGATGTTGCTTAATATCTCGATCAAAAAGGTCCCTTTGAATCCGATGCTCAAATCCATTCCTTCATATTGACACATCACCCGTTCTTCGGCCGAAGTAGAAAAGTCAATATCCTGTGCCGAAATCATCATGGCATCTTTCGAAAGCTGTAACTTAACGAGACCGCTGGCCGGATTGGAAGAAACGGATACGCGCTTCAAGGCCGTCAGCAGCGATACGCGATCGACCGTGACTTTGTTGGGATTATCTTGCGGAATCACGCTGTTGTAGTTCGGATAACGCCCTTCTATCAAACGGCAGACCATCTCGAAATTAGCCGTCTTCACATAAGCATTATTTTCATCGAACGCGATCTTGACCGGATCGGTATTCTTAGGTAATAAAGCCTTTAATAAATTTGCCGGCTTCTTCGGCAAAATAAACGAAGCACGCCCTTCCGATCTGACAGCCAGATTACGCAACCGCACCAGTTTATGACCATCCGAAGCGACAAACGTCAGATTATCGGTCTGAATATCAAAGTAGATTCCGTTCATCACCGGACGAAGTTCGTCGTCGGCCGTAGCAAAAAACGCCCGCGCGATACCATTCAACAATACCTGCGACTCCATGGTGAGGTCTACGGCGTTTTCGCCCAACGGTTTTTGTTGAGGATATGTATCACCACGCTGGCCGATAAATTCATACTTCCCGTTCTCGTAACGCACAACGGTCGACAAGTTATCATCGTTGATCTCAAACACAAGTGGTTGTTCCGGCAATTCTTTCAACGGCTCTAAGAGAATCTTGGCAGAAACAGCAAACAGACCGCTTCCGCTGGCATTCATCACATCGACGGTTGTCACCAGACGAGTTTCCACATCGGAAGCCGTAATCGTCAGTTTATTGCCCTCCAACTGAAACAAGAAACTGTCTAAGATAGGCAGCGTATTTTTCGAAGCAATCACTTTACTGATCGACTGCAAGCGTGTCAACAACGCGGAACTTGATACATCAAATTTCATAACGGTTTATATTTTCTTATAGTTAATATTATTTTGTCTGTTTGATAAGTCGAGCAAAAATAGTAAAACTTTTACATTATCCGCTCTAAAAATCGCAAAATAAAGACAAGCATTTCAGAGACAACAAAGAAGGCGTAAGAAAAGCCCCAATTCCAGAAAGAGCGAAAAAGGGGACCGACAAGTAAATTTATTTCGTTTTTTGTATTTTCTGAAAAACATATTACCTTTGCGCGTCCTTTAGAAAAGGAAGGAAAGCTGCCAGAGTGGTCGAATGGGCCGCACTCGAAATGCGGTGTACGGGCAACTGTACCGGGGGTTCGAATCCCTCGCTTTCCGCCGGAAGACTAAGACAAAAAAGGTCAAAAGCAAGACAAGTCCTACAAATCATTGATTTGTGGGACTTTTTTCATATAGTATGGGTTCCACTTAAAGTCACTGATAAGCCAAAAAAGGACATGGTTTCGTAACCAATTCGTAACCTACTCCTCAAAAAGCAAAATAGGTTACGAATTGTCTGAATTTGGCCGTGTTTTGTCTGGAATAGGCAGCCCTTATATATCTCATAATTTGATTATTGAAACTAATTTTGAAATTAAATTTTGAGTTATGAGAAAAAGTACATTCAACATCCTTTTCTATGGCAAAAGTAGTGCTATTAAAGCAAATGGGAAAATGCCCATTATGGGACGAATTACAGTCAATGGACAAGCTGTACAGTTCGGAGCAAAAGTAGAGGTCTCCCCCGAAATTTGGGACGCCAAAGCGGGCAAGGCTGTCGGAAGAACACAAGAAGTGATAGAACTTAATGCCATCCTTGATAGCATTAAGGCTACTATGACAAAAATCTATCGAGAACTTCAGGAGCGTGAAAGCTCCGTTACACCGGATCGTATTAAAAACATTTTCTTTGGAGTTGAGCTCAAGCAACAAATGCTTCTGGAAATGTTCAAGAAACACAATGAAGATGTAGCCAAGCTTGTTGGTATAAACAAATCTAAGGCTACTTACCAGAAATATGAAGTAGCAAGGAAACGTCTTAGTAACTTCGTCAAAGAGAAATATCATTTGAATGACATCGCCCTCAAAGAGATCAATCATCTTTTCCTGATGGATTTCGAAGTCTATTTATTGACTTCTTGCGGATGTAATCCGAATACTACCGCCAAATTCATGCAGTTTTTTAAACGCATAATCATCATAGCCAAAAACAACGGATGGATTAAAGCAGATCCTTTCGCGAACTATAAGATACGTTTGAAAAAGGTAGATAGAGGTTACCTCTCGCAGGAAGAGGTTACGGCCATAGCAATGAAAAAATTCTCTACCAAGCGTTTGGAACAGGTACGTGATATCTTCATTTTCTCTTGTTTCTGCGGTTTAGCATATATTGACGTGAAAAATTTAAGAAAAGAGAATATCCGCACTTCATTTGATGGCAACTTGTGGATAATCGGGAAGAGAGAAAAAACAGATGTGTCGTTTTCTATCCCGTTACTTGATATACCAAAAAAAATATTGGAGAAGTATGAGGGCAGATTACCCGACAACAGGATATTGCCGGTTTTGAGCAATCAGAAAATGAATGCCTATCTAAAAGAAATAGGAACTCTATGTGGTATCAACAAAGATTTGACATTTCATATGGCAAAGCATAGGTAATTCTATAAATATCAAATAATCAACTGATTATATTGTTTATCAATAAAGGGAGGTAACAATAAGGAAACCAGCGAGCTTCTATACTCTACCTTGTTTTGCCATTTCAAAGAACCACTTTGTTTGTTGCAAAGATAAGAGTATATCGTGAGAAAAAAGAATTTTCTCTGAGTTATTTTCGTAAGGCTGTCCATTGGGGTTGCTTTTTGTTTTCCGGGTATTCTATTCTTATGATAAATGTAGTCTCCGAAGACTGCGTTTTTTTGTTTTCGCCCTGCTTCTCTCCTTACCCATCCTCCACTTATGCCCGTGTATCATGTCGGAATCGGTTGTTCGTTGTCAGCTGCAAAGGTAGTTCCGGACTTTTACGGACCAAAAAAGGTCGGGGCGGCAAGCCGTTTAGACGACAATCTCCACACTTCCATTTCATTGCAGGTAGTATTCTCGCCGTAAAACCTTGTTTGTCCTAAGCCCTACCTTTTTACGCCACTGAAACGAAAACGACCGACCCGACGGAAAGACGCATAAAAAAATGTCGGATATGCGAGAAGCAGGGAAAAGAAAGTTGAAACTCAACTCTCTCACCTCTGAAATCCGCATAAAATCAAAAAAATCAGACAAGATGAAACTGAGATACAAAATATCAATTTGGGTGGCACTTGCACTCGCAGAGTCTCTCCTTTGGGGCGCAAGCATTTGGCTTTGGCTGGCAGAGATATGTGTGGGAAAATTCCTCATTCGGATGCGCTAAGTAGCCGTGTTACAATGTCAGTTAATAATTCAAGACAACTCTGAATGAAAAAACGGCTGTCAACTTTATGTTGATGGCTGTTTGCTTAGTCAATCGTACCAATGTTTATGTGTCACCAGACAGGCAATCTTTGGGATGTGGAAATTTTATGTTTTAGAATACCAGTAATAACATTACCGCTTTAAATAAGCAATTCAAAGATAACAAAGAAGATGGAAAATATAAAATTGGGATTGTTAAACTAATATAGTTAATTCATTATTAAGTTTCAAAAAGAGTAACTTTAGAGATTTTTCTATCATATGTTCAGTTTTGGTGTAACATTTTGTTTTTCGCTTAAATCTTGCCAAATAATGCCTGACTCTGCTATTGTAACTCTCTACGGTGTAAGTTTCTGCTTTTGTTTGAATATGTTTTTTTTGGAGGGATAATTTCCGCATAACTTTTCCAACAATCAGAGCAATAAAAACAAACAGAAATTTCCTGCACCCGTTTCCATAGTTTTAAGCCTGTCTTTGTGCTTCTGTCCCCACAGACAAAAGAGATAAACCTTTTTCCAAGTCTATCAACAGCAATCCATATCAAACGGTAGTTTTTTTTTGAACCCACGTAAGTATGCATTTCATCTAATTCCACAATATCGACACATTTTTCTTTTTGAGGAAGCGACACGTTTTCACCCCATTCCTTTACCCAATAATAAACCGTGACATGACTTATTTTTAATATGCGACCAATAGCCCTAAACCCCAAACCCTCCAAATACATCTCCAAAGCCATACGGCGAATTTGTGAGGACTTAACATCCGATTTCTTTTCTACTGTGTAACGATATTGGCAATCTTTACAATAATGTCGCTGACGACCACCGACAACGCCATCTTTGCGATGGTTTAAACTTCCGCATCTTGGACAATCCATAGTTTTTTATTGCAAAGTTACAAAAACTATAGCAATTTAACAATATCATAAAATTAAGCAATTTAGCTTAATGTTTTGTGTAAGATTATGAGAAAGTGAAATAATTTCACTAACTTTGTGGCATTAAACTGAGATATATGGAAGATGTAAATCGTATCAAGTTGGTATTGGTTGAAAAGAAGCGAACCAACAAATGGCTATCTGAGCAGATGGGGGTAACACCATCCACCGTTTCAAAATGGTGTACCAATTCTTCTCAGCCTGACCTTCCAAGCCTTTTGAAGATTGCCGACTTGCTTGAAGTTGACATTAAGGAATTGATTGTGCGCGAGTACAAATCATATTTGTTGTCGCAAAAATCAAAGTGAGACATGGTAGTAAATGGTGTTGATATAGAAGTTGAGCGTAAGCCCATTAAGAACCTCCATTTGGCGGTCTATCCACCCGATGGAAGGGTTCATGTGTCTGCTCCACAGTCATACACTGATGAGCAGATTAAGCTCTTTGTCCTAAAGAAATGGGTATGGCTCGTACAGAAGCGCAAAGAGACTACATCCTACACATTTCAAGATAAGCGCGAATATGTGTCTGGTGAAGCCCATTACTACAAAGGTGAACTTTATCGTCTGAAGGTTATCAGGGACAACACCTGTACCTTCCATGTCGATATTCTGGGCGACTATATCAATGTATATGTCTATGAACGTACCACAAAGGAAAGCATTGCAAATGTACTTTGGAACTGGTATAAGGAACAAATTACTCCAACCTTCGAATTGTATGTGACTAAATGGGAGAAAATACTTGATGTTAAGGTCGCAGAATGGACTATTCAGCAGATGACTTCAAGTTGGGGCAAGTGCCACAAAGATACTGGAAAGATAATGTTCAATCTACAGTTGGCTAAGAAACCATTGAACTGCATAGAATATGTGGTAGCCCATGAACTTACTCACCTCATAGAGCAGAATCATACAAACAAATTCAAGCATATCCTTGGAACTTATCTTCCTGGATGGCAAAAGATAAAAGAACAATTAAACGAATTCCCACTATAGGACTATGGCAACTTATCAAGAACAAAGGGAAAGAGAATATCAGAACAAGCTCGTTAGGAGGTTTCAAGACGAACTTGGTTACAAGTATCTCGGCAACTGGCAATATGCCAAAGGCGAGATAGTCAACAGTTTGGGTAAGCAAAACTCGCCCATCCTTGATGATGAGGTGCGCAAGTTCCTGAAAGCCCAGAAGAAAAAGGACAAAACGCCGAAATACACGGAACGGCAGATAGAAGATGTCCTATTTCAGCTAAAAAGCAAAGCCAGACTTGGAAATGCCAAGATGAGCGGTCTGATGCAGTGCAATACAGACCTGTATGACACCTTGATGATGGGCATCAAGTCACAACCAGACCCAGAGTCAAACCACGAGGACGTGATGCTGTTTGACTTCAAGGACTTTGCCAACAATAACTTTGCCATAGCCGAAGAGGTCAGTTACATTGACCCCTTGTTGGGAAAGAACAAGCGTCCAGACATCGTTGTCTATGTGAACGGCATAGCCTTGGCGGTCATTGAACTGAAGCGCAGTCTTGTCAATTATGAAGAAGGTATCAAGCAGCACTTATCAAACGAAAGAGATTTCATACCATCCTTCTTTACCACAACACAATTTACCATAGCTTCCAACGATGGCGTGGAGTTCCGCTATGGTACTGTCGGAACTCCGTTAAAGTTCTGGTGTAAATGGAAGCGCGACACCAACAAACTGGGTGATGTGTTGACAGAGCAAGAGTCATACATGATGTTCTTCAACAAAGAGAACTTTATGTTCTTCTTCCGCTATGGTGTACTGAATGATGGCGGCATCAAGAAAGTGTTACGCCCACATCAGATATATGCTATCAAAGCAGCGGTGGCACGTATGCCAAAGAAGGAAAGCGGTGTTATCTGGCATTCGCAAGGTTCTGGCAAGAGTCTTACGATGGTTGCTTTGGCATCCTATATACGTCGTAATTATAAGAATCCTCGTGTCGTGGTCATTACTGATCGCAAAGAACTTGACCTGCAGTTGGCAGGAACATTCATAAAAGGAGGCAACACGCTTCATCAGGCTACTTCAAGCAGCGACCTTCTCGACACGCTTAATAAAGGTGAAGAATGGCTCATCTGCTCACTCATCCACAAGTTCGGTGCAAACGGATCTGAGGATGAAGCCGAGAAAGACGAATCGGGAACAAAGGTTAGTCTGGATGAATACCTTAATGAACTGCAAGCCATTATCACACAGAAATATGGCGACAACTTCAGTGTGAAGGGTGACAACATCTTTGTCTTTGTCGATGAATGCCACCGCACACAGAGCGGTCGCCTTCACGAAGCCATGCGAGCCATCATGGGTAAGGAGATTATGCTCATCGGTTTCACTGGCACGCCTCTCCTGAAGAAAGACAAGGGCGATATGTATAACCGCATCAAGAGCATGTCTGAACGTACCTTTGGCCCATATATCCACAAGTATTTGCACAAACAGGCCGTGGAAGACAGGGTTATCCTCGACCTGCAATATGAATACCGCAACGTAGAGCAACAGCTTGCCAACAAACAGAAAGTTGACCAGAAACTGGCTGCATTGACAGCAGGACGTGAGCTGTCTGATGAGCAATGCAGAATGGTAGAAGACCGATGGGCAACCTTGGAAAAGGTTTATTCTACAAAGGAGCGTATCGAGCGTATCGGCTACAGCATCCTTGACGATGTTGGTTTTGGTCTGTTGAAGCATGATTGGAGTAATGCCATGTTGGTGGCTGGTTCAATCTATCAGGCTTACAGATACTACAAGTTCTTTACTCAAGACAGCAGCAACACTC
The DNA here is from genome assembly GCF_003860135.1 of Tannerella forsythia. GTDB lineage: Bacteria > Bacteroidota > Bacteroidia > Bacteroidales > Tannerellaceae > Tannerella > Tannerella forsythia_A. Next base: position 85,371 of record NZ_RQYN01000005.1, on the reverse strand, counting down.
TGCTCAGAGGGCGTGTTGCAGTAGTAACGAGCTATGACCCAATGGACAGTGATATTGCCAACGATTCGGCTGACACGAGCAAGGAAACGGAGGCTAAATTCAAGTATGACTGGGCAAAGCAGTCGTTCAAAGATGCTGGTGATGGTATCAATAATGCTGATGACTATGAGAAGTGGGCAAAGAACCTCTTCATCAAGCGTCCTGCACAGATGAAGCTGCTCATTGTGGTAAACAAGCTGCTCACTGGCTTCGATGCCCCATGTGCCACCGTCCTTTATATCGACAATGAGATTAAAGACCATACTTTGTTCCAGGCAGTATGCCGTGTGAACCGACTTGGCGAGGACATCAAAGACGAGGAAGGCAACGTGATAGTCAAAACACACAAGGAATTTGGCCGTATCATCAGTTTCAAGAATCTGTTCGACAGCATTGAAGATGCCGTTGTCAAGTTCAACGACGGCGAAGGCTTCTCTGGTCTCGATGGTGTCGATGTAGAAGGATTGCTCGATGGTGTTGTCAATAAATGCAAAGAAAAACTGAAGGCTGCAACAGAAGCCTATGAAGGACTGAAAGCCATCTGGGAAAGTAAGGGACTTACAGAATTGGAACCGCTTACGGAGTATTATGTAGCCGAACTGGAAGGTGAAGACCCTGCACAATGCCGCCGAAACCTCATGTACAGCATCACAGGTGGCATGGTCACAGCATATAACAATATGTCCGACTATTTCTGCCAGACAGATTTCACGCCTGAGCAGATAGAACGCTTTGCCTCACTCTCCCGAGAGGCAGGAACCATACAGCGCAAGGTGCGCCAGAAATCTGGTGACGACTTCGATCCACGCACTCTTGACCCCGATATGCGACAGCTTCTTGACCAGCATATCCGTGCGGAGGATGCTGAGACTTTGGTGGAAGCATCTGCCGACTTCTCTTTCCTCGACCTTATCAATGATACTACAGACACCGACAAGGCTGCTGATGAAGCCATCCGTCAAGCAGGAGGCAATGCCAATGGAGCAGCCGAAGTCATTGAGGGTAAGGCTCGCCGTGTCAATACCGACTGGAATAGCGGTGACGAGGAAGAGCAACGAGCTTTCAGTGAGAGGTTACAGGCATTGCTCGACCAACTGAGGGAAAGCAATGCTACCGCCAAAGAGAGAATAAAGGCACTCATTGAGCATATAAAAGCAATCAAGCATGGTAGTGATGCGCCAAATGGACTTAGTAACAAGCGTAGCAAGGCTTTATGGAATAACCGTACTGCATGGAACGCTCCTGCGGATGACAACGAGGTAATTGAAATCATAAAGAAGATTGACGATTTCATCTATCGCAATGCAGGGGCTAATTGGCAAGATTCCGACAGCAATGCCAGTTGGGACTTGCGTGACGACCTGCAAGCTATGTTCCCATCATTTTGCGAACAGGACATCTATGAGATTTACCGTCTCGCTTCACAAAACTCATAACATAATAACAGATAAAATGGCAGAATTACAAGTAAGTAGAAAAAATATAGCATCTTTGCTGAGTATGTCCGATTCAACGAATAAGGATAGGCTTTATGTGATACCCGAATATCAACGCCCTTACCGTTGGGGTGAAAATGAGTGTGATACTCTTTGGACGGACATCAAAAACTTTTTCAATGAGAAACGAAAAAACGAAGATGCACCAAAGGAGTACTTCATCGGCACCATAGTTACCTATACCGACGAAGCAAATAAGAATGAAATCAATATCATAGATGGACAACAACGTATGACATCATTGATGCTATTGCTACGTGCATTCTATCTGAAGCTTGAAAAAATGAAAGAAGAATGGCCGAACGATGAAGACATCGAAGGACTGATGCAACAGATAGAACCATGCATTTGGAAAGTTGACAAGATGTCGCGTAAGGTAAAGGACAGAACCTTACTGAAGATTGACAGTCGTGTAGCTCTCGACAAGGATAATGAAGACTTCAAGAATATCCTTTGTACAGGAGAGAAACGTGACAGCAAATCAGCCTACGCAAAGAATTATACCTATTTCTTTAACCAGTGTGAGAAGTTTGCTGCAGAAAACACGATGATGTGGAAAGAGTTGTGTCTTACCATTCTAAACGACTGCATCGTGTTTCCGATTGAATGCGAAGACCTCAATTCAGCCCTGACAATTTTTAGTACACTGAATAATCGAGGTCTTCCATTGTCAGATTCTGATATATTTAAAGCAGAATTGTATAAGAAGTTAAGGACACCCGAAGAGAAGTCTGCCTTTACCGATGAATGGAAAAACCTTGAAGAACTTGTCGAGGACAGCGGTCTGACCATAAACGACATGTTCCGTTTCTACATGCACGTTATTCGTGCCAGGGACAATATAACAGATAATGAGAAAGGACTTCGCAAGTTTTATGCTGGCGACAATTACAAATATGACGAACTTCATAAGGACAATTTCTTTGAGGACATCAAAGACTTGGCAAGGTTCTGGGTGAACACCTACGACAATGTAGGCGAGTTTGACGAAGGAAACGAGTACTACACGTTAGAAGCTATCAAGTACATTCATTGTTTGGTAAACTTCCCCAATGACTATTGGCGTTGTGTTGTCAGTGTGTTCTATATCAAACATCGAGGCGAAGATAATTTCAAAACACGCATAGAAAAATTCATGCGTGGCTTGCTGTCGTACATGTTGGTTCAGTTTATAATCAAGCCACAGGTCAATGCTGTCAAACCACCGACTTATAAGTTCTGCATTGACATCTATCACAATGGCGATACTGTATTCCAGAATATCATGCCGATAGACTTTAACAGTCTGATAGAACGTGCATCGCGCACAAGAAGTAAAGTCGTTAAGAGCATTATACTCCTTGCTGCTTATCTTTACGACGTTGAAAGCAAATTATTTACGGGAAAATTGGAGATTGAGCATATTCTTCCGAAACGATGGAAGCAAGCCAACTATGCTGGCTGGACACGTGAAGCAGCAGAGGAACATTTAGAGAGCATCGGCAACAAAATACCTTTCGAGAAGCATCCGAACATTCGTGCAGGAAACGGCTATTTTGGCGAGAAAAAGCGATATTATATCGTTTCTCACGTCAAAGAAGTACAAGACTTGGCAACCAATCATCTGAAGCATGATTGGTTGCCAGAGGATATAGAGCATCGGCGCGATGAAGTGTGCAATCGTCTGATGGCATTCTTCAGTCAGAACCTTGTAAGTAGCGTAACTGAGGTTGAGCAAGAAGAACGTATGCTTTATGGCAAGAAAGGCAAGGAAAGCATCACTCTTGACAAAGTAATTGGTAATGGAATTACTCGCTATCGCTTGACAGTAGTGAGGAACATCCCTAATCCCACAGCGATGCAAGCCTTGTCGGGAACCATACCAGTTACTACAACAACACAAGAATTTGCAGATGTTATGCAAGCAAAGAACGCAATAGACTTTGGCTTCTTTGCCTCGCTACAAGAAGAACAAAACATAAGCGTTGAATTTAAGACACTCTTAGAAAGTGAGTAATAAATATGGCAATAAAGAAATCACAGTTATACAGCGCACTCTGGGAGTCGTGTAATGCACTTCGCGGCTCAATGGATGCCAGTCAGTACAAGGATTACGTGCTGATAGTCTTGTTCGTGAAGTATCTCTCTGACAAGGCTGGTCAGCCAGGCTTCCGTCTTAGAGTACCAGAGGGTTGTAGCTTCAAGGATTTCGTGGCTCTGAAACAGGAGGATAAGATTGGCGAGAAGATGAATACCAAACTGGAGGCCATCAAGGAAATGAATGCCCGACAGATTGGTGACCTTGCGCTGCCTAACTTCAACGACCCCACAAAACTGGGCAGTGGACGCACGATGGTTGATACCTTGTCAAAGCTTATCGGCGTATTTGAAAATGATGCACTCGACTTCTCGCATAACCGTGCTGCTGATGATGACCTTCTGGGTGATGCATATGAATATCTGATGAAGAACTTTGCTGCCGAGAGCGGTAAGAGTAAGGGACAGTTCTATACACCTGCCGAGGTAAGTCGTGTGATGGCAAAGCTCCTTCGCATCGATGAACTCGACCGTGCCGAGCATACCATCTATGACCCTACTTGTGGCTCTGGTTCTTTGTTGCTTCGTGCCTTGGCTGAAGCCAGCAATCCCCGTGTGTCTATCTTCGGACAGGAGAAAGACAGCAGTACGGCGGCATTGGCTAAGCTGAACATGTTGCTTCACGGTATCAGCAGTGCCGATATCAAGGTGGGCGACACGTTAGCCGACCCACAGTTCAAGCAGTATGGTATGGTCAGCACTTTTGATGTGTGCGTAGCCAACCCTCCTTTCTCTATGAAGAACTGGCTGGCATCGGGCATGGAGAATGACCTGTATAACCGCTGGACCGCTAACTTGTTACCACCTGCCAAGTGTGGCGACTACGCTTTCTTGCTTCACCTCATTGCCTCCATGAAGACTGATGAAGGACGTGGCGCTTGCATCCTGCCTCATGGTGTTCTTTTCCGTGGCAACGCAGAATACGATATCCGCAAACATATTGTCAAACAGCACTATATCAAGGGAATTATTGGATTGCCGCCAAACATTTTCTTTGGTACAGGCATTCCTGCTTCCATTATTATCATCGACAAGAAAAATAAGGATAGTCGCAAGGGTATCTTCTTCATAGATGCAAAAGATGGCTTCAAGAAGGACGGAGCAAAGAACCGTCTGCGCGAGCAAGACATCAAGCGCATCGTGGATGCTTGGGATGCACAAGAGGCCATTGACCACTATTGCCGTCTTGTAGAATGGGATGAGATAGAGCGTAATGACTACAATCTGAACATTCCCCGATACATACAGCCAAAGGACACTGAGATTCAGCATGACATCGAGGCTCATTTGCATGGAGGACTTCCTGCCCACGATGTGGACGGGATGAAAACGTACTGGAATGCCTGTCCTTCATTGAAGGTCAGCCTTTTCAACTGTACGGCAAATGGTTACTATAGCCTGAAGCCCGTAAAGGCAGACATAGCTCAAACAATAGAGAAAGATCCTTCTTACGTCTCGCAGAATGGTCGGTTCTCTGCACTTCTGAATGAATGGAAAGCAGAGATTATGCCACAGATGAAAGCCGTCGGTCAGGGCGCACGCCCCATGGAGCTGATTGCCAAATGGTCAGAGTCGTTACTTGACAAGGCAAAAGACCACAGCGGCCTGGTGGATGCCTACGAAGTCTATGATGTATTGCTCAACTACTGGGCAGACGTGATGCAGGATGACAGCTACATGATTGCTAACGATGGGTGGACATTTCCGGAAGTGCGAGCTACAAAGTCGGGCAAAGGCGACAAGAAGAAGGCTATCATGTACGACGAGATAGTTTGCGACCTCGTGCCTGTCAGCATCGTGCTTGCTGAATACTTCACAGCCGAGACCAAAGAGATTGCTGAATTGTCGTCTTCTATAGAGAGCCTACAACAGGAATTGTCCGACCTTGTGGAGTCGAATACCGATGTATTCCGTTTCAACGATGATGACGAAGAAGACAAGCCTGCCAATGTGAAGATTGCTGATGTAAAGAAAGCAGTCAAGAATGCAAAGACGGATGGTACGACCAAGGAGGACTTGGAAATCCTGAAGCTTTGGGAATCTACTTATACAAAGAAGGAGGGTTATGTTTCCCAATGGAAGCAGAAGCGCACCGAACTTACGGAGTCAGTTGTAGCGAAGTATGCCGCCATGAAAGAGGATGAAATCAAGACGCTTGTGGTTGAACGTAAGTGGCTTGCAAGTGTTGTAGGTGGTTGCGAAGCCTTGATGCAAAACGTCACACACCAGATAACAAGCGACGTAACCTCCCTTGCCGAGCGTTATGAGGTGACACTAGGCGCAACCGAGGGCAAAGTGAACGATTTGGAACAGGAGGTCCTTCGTTCACTCAAAGAGATGGGATTCATCTTGTAAATCATATTTTTATATGGACAAGAAAAAAACAAAACATACAGAAATAACTGTTCTATATAACTTGCCAGAAAATTGGGCAGATGAGACGGCGTTTTCATTCGAGCATCTGTCTGAACTGGTGTTGCAGTTGCACGATTCCGCCTATTCGGCAACCGTTAAAGCGATAAACCGTTTTGCTACGATAAGAAACTATGTCATTGGATTCTATATTGTGGAGTATGAGCAGCATGGCAATGACCGCGCTAAGTATGGCGACCGTCTGCTAAAGCGTTTGGCTGAGCGTGTGAACAAAAGGGGAATCAATGAAACATTGCTCACAAATGGTCGTAAGTTCTATTTGACTTATCCTCAAATAAAAAACTACTTGACTGCCATTTCTCCGACAGCATCGGAGAAATCTGTGGAGAAAAGTCCGACGGCGTCGGATAAATTCACTACACCGGCAGAAAAGTTGATGTCTAATCTATCCTTTTCCCATATCGTTGAACTGTTGACAGTTGATGATTCTTTAGCACGTTTTTTCTACGAAACAGAGTGTGTCCGTTGCTGTTGGAGTGTAAAAGAGCTACGCAGACAAATCTCGACAAACCTCTACTTCCGTGCAGGAGTGAGTGAAAAGCCTGAACTCTTGTTGGAAAGGACAGAAGTTAACACATCGCCAGTTCTTACCATCAGAGATCCATTCTCGTTTGAGTTTCTTGGCTTGCGCCCCGAAGCGTTTACAGAAAGCGATTTGGAGAATGCCTTGATAGGGCATCTGCAAGAGTTCTTGCTCGAAATGGGCAAGGGATTTTGCTTTGAGGCGCGGCAGAAGAGGATGATTATCGACGATGAATACTACTTTGCCGACTTGGTGTTCTACAATCGTATCTTACACTGCAATGTCATCATCGAACTGAAAGACGACGAGTTCCGCCATGCCGACCTCAGTCAGCTTAATGCCTACGTCTCATATTTCAGGGAGAACGAGATGAATCCAGGGGACAATCCTCCTGTGGGTATTCTGCTTTGCACTCGCAAAGGCGACAAGATGGTGGAGTACGCTCTGGCTGGTTTGGACAACAACCTGTTTGTGTCCACTTACATGCTTTCGCTACCAGACAAGAAAACACTACAAGACTTTCTGTTAAAGGAGATAAGCAAATGATTGAAACAAGATTCAAAGATACAGAGGTAGGAAGGATTCCTGTGGATTGGGAGGCAACCAACATAGATAAATTGTGTACCCTTAAAGCAAGAATTGGATGGCAAGGATTAACCACAGGTGAATATTTGCCACAGGGCGACTATATTCTGATTACTGGAACGGATTTCAAAGATGGATATATCGATTGGAAAAATTGTTGCTATGTAAGCAAATGGAGATATGACCAAGATACAAATATCCAAATTAAAGAAGGTGATGTCCTTATTTCTAAAGATGGAACAATAGGAAAAGTAGCCTTCCTTAATAGTATTCCTGGACCTGGAACGCTCAATAGCGGTGTTTTCGTAGTTAGATCGAAACAAGAAAATGCAGTTAATCAAGCCTATTTGTCATGGATATTTAAGTCAATATGGTTCAAATCATTTATTGACCAGCTTACTGCAGGTTCTACAATAAATCATTTGTATCAAAAGGATTTTGTGAAATTCCAATTGATCTATCCAAAGGATAAATCTGAGCAAACTCGTATAGCAACTGCACTTTCAAATGTTGATGCCTTAATAGCAGAATTGGGTAAGCTGATTGAGAAGAAGCGAGCCATCAAGCAAGGTGCCATGCAGCAACTCCTTACAGGCAAGAAACGCCTCAAAGGATTCACTGTGCCGTGGGAGGAGAAAAAACTTGGTGAAGATGCTACAATTCTTCGTGGAGGATCACCACGTCCTATTGAGGACTATATTACTGACAGTCAAGATGGGTTAAATTGGATAAAAATCGGTGATGTGAAGCCCGAAGATAAGTACCTCCGTAAAGCTGCTGAGAAAATCAAAAAAGAGGGTTTATCTAAAACTCGTCAAGTGAAGAAGGGTGACTTTATTCTCTCTAACTCTATGAGCTTTGGAAGACCTTATATATTGGATATAGATGGTTGTATTCATGACGGATGGCTTGTTATACAAGACTATCAAGAGGCTTACGATATGCAGTTCTTGTATTATATCCTTTGTTCGGATGCCGTTATGAACCAATATGTATCAATGGCGGCTGGTAGCAGCGTACAGAACCTTAATAAAGAAAAAGTTGCCAACGTATTGCTATATGCACCAACTTCATTACAAGAGCAATCCGCCATCGCTTTAGTCCTTTCTTCAATGGACAACGAAATCTCTGCTCTCGAAGCCAAGCGAGACAAATACACCGCCATTAAGCAAGGCATGATGCAGCAGTTGCTTACTGGTAAGATAAGGCTGGTAAACACAGTAGCCAGAACGAATACCACAACGGCAAATGTACATTTCCGAAGAAGCGTTTTGGCGGCAGAGATTGCAGATAGGCTATGTGAAGAACCGACATTTGGACATGTGAAGATGGAGAAAATGCTGTTCCTCACAGAACGTCTTTGCCGTATAGACATAGGCTCTCACTATCATCGAGATGCAGCTGGTCCGTATGACAACAGAGCATTACGCTCTATTGACAGCCAGTTGAAAAAGCAGAAATGGTTTGAGGTGAGACGGACAGAGAAAGGGAACAGATATGTGCCAATGCAAAACCGTGGCAAGCATAAAACGTATTTTGATAAATACTTTTCTGCAGTTTTGCCCACATTCGAAAAAATCATTGATACGTTCAAGACGCAAAACACAGAGCGGTGTGAAATCGTTGCCACGCTCTATAGTGCATGGGAGGATTTTCTAAACAGCAACAAGACTTTCACAGATGCCGATATCGTGAATGAGGTGCTGAACAACTGGCATGAATCGAAGAAGCGAATATCAAAAGAACGTTGGTTAAACGCTATCCAATGGATGCGCGAGAACGGTTTTGCACCTGATGTTATAAATGACTAATAATAAACTTAAAGATAGTTATGAGATACGTCTTCGCTGCGCCACATGTGGCTATGAAGATCAATTTGAGTTCAATGATGACAAATCATATATCAAATGTACATTCTGTAATAGAGAATACTTTGGTGGTATTGAGGAATTGAAAGAACTCAACCAAGAAGCCTTTGATGAGGTCAAGGAAGAAATGCAGAAAGATGCTGCATCTTACATCAAAGACCAGCTTAAGAAGGCTTTCAAAGGTAACAAACATATCAAAATAAAGTAAATATGGATTGGATTGAATTTGTAAAAGATTGGGGCGGACTGATTCTTTCTGCTTTAGGAATAACTGGTGGTGTTTTTGCATACTTGCGACATGACCGCAAGTTGAAGTTACAAGAGAAACGCTTGAACGATCTTCAAATTCGCCAGTTGCAGAAAGCTGAGGCGAAAGAACTTCAGGCAGATATCAAGTGTAACGCTTATAGAAGCAAGTCAAATTCAATCGTTAAGATTGTGAATGCAGGCCCTGCTGACGCATCGAATGTAAGAGTTGAAATACTCGACCAAGACAAGTTGGAAGGGCTAATATTCTTTCATGAGAAATGGGGACCATATGATTTAATCAATGCAGCAAACAGTGTTGAGGAAAGGATTGCTTTGTGTGAAGGGCATGATGAATTTATCAAGTTGAAAATTGTATGGAATGATGACTTCAGTAAAAATCGAGAAACAATTCTCAATGTCCAATTATCTTAATTGCGATAATGAAGAATGAACAGACTTGTCATCATAGGAAACGGCTTTGACATGGCTCATGGCCTCAAAACCAGTTATAAAGACTTTATAAACTGGTATTGGGAAAGCCGTATTGATGCTTTTGCCGGCAACACCTCAAAAGTGTCCGATGATTGTCTTTGCAAACTGACCATCAAAGATGACACTCATATAAGTTGCTGGAATGTGTTCGCTTTCCAGAACTCATATTTCAAAGATATTCGAGGCAACAAGACTTGTTCTGGCTATGAATTGATAACGGAGCTACAAAACCATCCTGACACTTTCTCTATTGATAGTACTCCGTTCTTTGGAACAATCCTCCAATCAATTGAAACCAAAGGCTGGGTTGACATTGAGAACAACTATTATCAATTGTTGAAGAGATGTACAGAGAATGCCGACTACGGCTATACAGTCAAGGAACTTAATGAGCAGTTAGCTTTCCTACAGGATAAACTCATTGAATATCTTCGTAGCATTGGTACGCCCCAGCCCAAAGAAGAGTTGCAGAAGGCCATGATAGCCCCCCTCAACCCAGAGGATTTCTCAACGGAAGGGAGAAAGAAAGCATTGGAGGACATAGGGCTTGACATAAAGAGTATTGCAGAGTTGCGATATAATCATGAGGAAAGAAACAAACTATTTCCCGGACGAGTCATGCTCCTGAGCCTATTGGCCACACCTCTACTGATGATCATCATCCTCCTGGCTATCGGTAAGAATGAAAACTATATCGAAAACCATTATGACAGGGAATAATATGAATCAGAAAGCACTTATACCAAGTCCCGAAGACTGCATCATGTGTGTAAAAGTAGGGAAAGTAAAAAGGGAGAATCTTTATGAGATGACCCGTAAGTATTGGAAGGTTGATATAAACCGAGCGCGAAAGGCTACTCACGTTCTTGCTATCGTTAATGGTATTGTGGAAGAAGTCTATAATCCTGTCAATTGGAAATACACAGAAGATCCTAAACACATTGGGAGGTGTGAGTTTCTGGGCGTTTATATTGTATGATTCATGGAGTTAATTCTATCCATACTTTTCATTGTCGCTATCATCGCCATAACCATATTCGGTTGGTGGTATAACTCCCCTCGACAAAAGGGAAAGCGAGGTGAAATGAGAATTCATGATATTCTCATGCAACTACCAGACGAATACCATGTGATGGATGATGTCATGCTAAAGACAACGAATGGCACGACACAAATAGACCACATTGTAGTGTCTAAATATGGAGTCTTTGCCATAGAGACAAAGAACTATCGAGGTGAGATATATGGCAATGATAATATCCAGGAGTGGAAACAGATAATCGTGACTAAAGTAACTTACCCCAAGAAACCTTGGAAGACATACACCTACGTTACCAAGAACCAGTTCTATAATCCAGTAAAACAGGTAGTAGGACACATGTATAGGATTAAGGAGAATCTGAAAGAATGGCCTTACCTAAAAGTTATCCCCATTGTCGTTTTCACTGGGAATGCCGATATTAGTAGAGTTTCGTCTGCAGGCCATGTTATTTATGACACTGCTCTTCTTTCCACAATTCAAGCATATCAAACATCGTACATTACCGATACTGACATAAAAGTAGTTGTGGAACGTCTTTCTTCAAAGAACATACGTGAGGTAGTTGATAACAAGACCCATGTTCGCAACGTAAAAGAAGCAAAGTACAGAACAGATTCAAAAATTTCATCGGGTATATGCCCACAGTGTGGAGGTACGCTTGTACGGCGAAATGGGAAATACGGAAGTTTCTACGGTTGTTCCAATTATCCTCGATGCAAGTTTACTACTCAGTAAGACTGAGTAGAGTCGTATCATCTGCCTAATCTTCTGCAATGATTATCCCTAATCCTCTGTATCTCTTCCTGATGTTCCGCTTCATCGGTGTATAGAAACTCGATGTAATCAGCCTTCCTTGCCCATTCTTCATTGGGTATGGCGAACTCACGAAGCAGTACATACTTCTCATTGATAGTGTTCAATCGGGCATTGTCATAGGCTATATTTCCATGTGGGCATACCGCCGGAGGCTTCGATAAGGGAACAGAGCCTTACTTGGTGGGGTATTTCCCTCCTTGCTTAAGTATCGGAAAACATGACGGGGTTGATACTTGCATACGTTCTCCCACACGTCTCCCATTGTACACTTGTGCAAGTGAATACGGAGCTGCCGCCCTATGCCCATTCTCATTCCTATTGCCATATCCTTGGTTGCCTGTTCAAATAGGTACAAACAGGTGTTTAGACTTGAGGAAGTCGGTATCCCCTCCTACCGGTGAGCACCTGTCTGACGGGGCAAATATAGATGTCCTTCAAGCCAATTTCACCCCCTTTTTATTAGTGCGTACTTGTGGCTTCGATTTGGTTAGTTGTGGCTTCGTCTCTCTTAATGGCTTTGGGGGCAAGAGGTCGTAACTTTACACCCAAGCGATGAGCCGGTATTTCATGGCTTTGAAACATACATTTCGAGAAGATAAAGTACTGCCTTTCGAGGCGGATTTATTTGCGTCGGAGCAAATAGCAAGGTATGTTTTATGCAGCACGACTTCGTTTTTGCAGCATAAAACCCTTGCTCTTGCAGAGGGCTGAAAAACTCCGAAGTCGTTTTTCTTGAAAGGGAGAATACGATGCCTCAAATGCCGGTGATGTCGTGAAACACTAAAATCCAAAGTAAGAAATGAAAATGAAGAACATTCGGAGCGCACGCTCCAAAGAGAAGACAGAAAAGCGTGTTTCGGTCAATTTCACGCCGACAGAATACGCCCATTTCCTCACGATGAAAGAGGAAAGTGGTGTACCAAGTCTGTCACTATTCATCAAGGCAAGAGTCTTTAATGAGACCTTTCGGGTGATAAAAGTGGATCGTTCCCTGCTTGATTATTACCAGAAACTGGCGACTTTGTACGGGCAATTCCGCAGTGTGGGAGTGAATTATAACCAAACTGTTGTCGCTTTGAAGAGCAACTTTACCGAGAAAAAAGCCTTTGCGATGCTCGCCAAGTTGGAGAAACTGACGCTTGAATTGGCAATAATCGGGGGTGAAATCGTGCAACTCACCCGTGAGTTTCAAGAGAAATGGCAACATCGGCAATAGCCTTTTACTGTGTATTGTTATTTCTCTATGAAAGAAAATCAGGCTTCCCTTTTACTTATTAAGGAAGCCTGATTAACCTTGTGAATACGATTACTGTTTCTTGAACTTGCCGCCTTTCAAGTCGCTTTCCACCATACGTCTGTTAAGTTTCTCTTGAAGTTCGTCAAGGAAATAGGTGCGACTGTCATCTTTGCGACGTTTCATATTCATATATACGTTGTAACAGTTCTTGATTTCCACACCGAAGATTTCAGAAAGAGCGTCTGCCAGTTCCTCTACGCCAATCTCTCCATTATTGATACAATTGCAGGTGTCAAGGGCATAGAGCAGTTCCACCAAGTCTGTTGCCTTGCCTGTCCAGCGGAGTTTCTTGGCTGATTTGACGGGCAAAGCAGGAAGAAGCCCCTGTATTCGCATCTTCAGCAATTCCAGCTCCGTGTCAATGACAAAGAGTAGCTCCAATACATTTTTTCCCCTCTCCGTCCATCAAGTACTTCTCTTGCAAGGTTTGTAAACGAAAACGAGTATAGCGGAGAATACGAAACAACGAGACAGTATCTTCTTCTGTATCACATAGAGCAACAACCTTCAATATAAAGTTGTCTGACACCTTTTGTATCTGTTCTTTTGTAGAGCAAGACGAATTCATCGTCTTGAAGTCTTCCGTTTGAGTAAGTCTTAGCATAATCATATCTTTTATGTTCAACATTGTAGATTCTCTGTTGTGAGATGTGATTTATGACGTATTTCCCTATGAATTTGAATGGCAAAGAACAGTGTCATCAAAGTTGCAAAGACGTCGGCTACTGGCTGTGCATAAAGCACTCCATTCAATCCCCAATATGATGGGAGCAGCAATATGGCAGGGATAAAAAACAGCCCTTGCCGTCCGATATTGAGCAGAAGACTCTGCCTTGCCCGTCCGATTGCCATATATAGTGTGGAATACACAAACTGGAAGCCGAAAGTGAAAAACATAATCGTATTGGCCCTAAGGGCAATTTGTGCAATTCCCTGCATTGTTTCGTCTTTGCCGAAACAACTGATGACAGGAGAGGTAAATACCATTATGAGTATGCTCCAAAGTACACAAAACGAGGTGGTGAGTATCAGGGAACAGCGCACCGCTTCCTTTAACCTTTGGAAATTGCATGCTCCATAGTTATAACCAGCCATCGGTTGCAGTCCTTTGACAAACCCGAAGACCACGTTTGTTCCCAATGTGACGATTTTCAGGACTATACCCACAGCCGCGACAGCCTCTGCACCATATTTCACAGCTGCTCTCTGCAACAGACTGATGGAGAGAGTTTGGAGCGATTGCAGAAAGAGCATCGAGATGCCTATCTTGATGATGTCCGCATACATTCTTATCGTGGGAGCGAACAGGGCAAACGACACTTTTACCTCTGCTTTCGAGAGGATGAAGCGAATATAAATGACTGTCGTGATGATTCTTGAAAGAATGGTTGCCCATGCCGCACCTTCCACGCCCCAGCCGAAAGTGTAGATAAACAAGGGGTCTAATGCAACATTGACGACAGAGCCGATAATCATTGCCGACGCAGATGTCTTCGATGCCCCTTGTGAAACAATGATGTTGGACATCGACACATTCAACGCCCCTATGACACAACTGATGATGAAGAGTCTGCCGTATGCTTCTGCCAAGTGTATCATTCCCTCGTTTGCTCCCATAAACAGAAGAATGTCCGGCAGGAACGCATTGCACACAAGGGCAATGAGAGCAGCCAACATCACAGAGGTAATCACCGAGACGGAAGCAACCTGACCAGCCTTGACAATCTGCTTCGCTCCCAACAGACGGGATATATACACTCCGCCTCCGACACCGAACATCAAACCTATCCCGAGAAATAACAGCGACAGAGGGAAAACGACCGATACGGCGGCAACGGGAAGAGTTCCCAAACGTGCAACCCAGAAAGTGTCCACCACATTGTATATCGCCATAATCAGCATTGCGATGACAATAGGTATCCCCAACTTTGTCAGGGCTTTCATCATACTTCCTTCTCGCAAAATATTCACAGCGTTGTTCATCCTTATAATCCGTATCTTTTTAAGTGAATAAAGTTCGCTGCAAAGGTATGGTTGAATACAGGCTGCCACAATAGACGGACAACGGTTATAATAGCACTATTCGTGGTAAGTTCTTCTGAAAAGCGAGGGAGAAATGCCCACAACCTTGGTAAACAGTCGTGTGAAGTAGGAGTGATCGTTAAAGCCCAAACTATGTGCAATCTCTTTGACGGAATCTGTAGTATAGACCAATTGACGTTTAGCCTGCAAAATAATCTCGTTTTGGATATGGTGGCTCACACTTGTCCCCAGAACAGAATTTACTGCCTCATTCAGGTAGGCAACGGTAATGTTCAGCCGTCCGGCATAGAATGATGGCGAACGATTGCTTCGGATATTACTTTCCAGCGAATCCCGAAATTCCCATACTATTTCCTTGTGTCTGGTCACTATCCCCTGCAATTTGGATTGAGCTATCGTTGCATTTACAACGTTCTCCACGACCAACCCTACAATGACGGTGGTCAGTCGCTGAACGACTGCTTTGGCAGATGGATTTTCCATGCAACCCATTTTGCGGTCGAGAAGCGATAATAATAGTTTCAGTTCCGATATGTCGGATAGTTGTATTTGGGGACGACCGTATCGCTCTAATGTTCGTTTTTTCCTCCTTATCCACCAATACCGAGTCGATAACCAGAAATTTTGCAGAAAGGTTGGAAGCATCGATGATGCGATGTACCTGTCCTGGACGGATGATTACCAGACTTCCTTTCCCGAAAGAGTACTCATCGAAATCAATATTCAGACGGCATTGCCCATCCTCTATGAAGCCAAAGAAATAATAGTCGTCGGTATGGGAGAAAGCGTATCTTTCCGAAGATGCCGATGTCCGAGAGATAACAGTCTTCAGATAGACTCCGAAATCTGAGAGCTGTGAACTTCTATAGATGCGTAACCGGAGCATATCTTTCCATTATTTTATGATTTCGTTCAACAACATTCTTTGGACGATTTTCGATTAAGAGTAACCTTTTCCTTTGGCTTTTCAGACTTTCCCCATTTTACGAGAATAACAAAGAAAGCGATTGTGACAATAAAGAATATAGGAAACATCCAGTTTCCTGATAAGGATAATGTGGAAATACTGAGAATTTGATAACCAGAAAAACACATCAAGATAACCCATACAATGGTAATAAAGAGGCTTACAATCTGGTTGATCCTTGAAACAGAATATCTATACGATAATGTCAATTCATACCATTTGTTATTATTCTCTATATGTCTTTTCATCAAATCTCCTGTGAATTCATCTTCTAAATCATCTATAATCACCTCCCAATTGGTTTGCCAATGCTTGCTGGCTCTATTTACGAGATACCAACTGAGAGAAAAGATAAAGCCAATACATGTTATAACGAAAGCGTAGTTTTCTCTATTGGTAAACTCTTTGCTTTCGGAAGATACAACTGCAATATACGCTCCAAAGGAAAAGGCTATAAATGCCCAAAAATAAGTAGTTCGTTTCCAATAAAGTTCAATTTCAAACTTCCTAATCTCGTGAGCTTTTTCAAAAGCAAGTCTTCTTTTCTCTTTTTCGATATCTCTTAATTCAGGCTGACACATATACTTTAATCTTATTGGTAATTCACATATTAAAAATATTTTTATTTCAGCAGGGCGATTGGCGGCAAAGGCGGTCGCTCTGCAATGAAAATGAGTTTACGGATTTTCATTGCTTACACCATTGTCCGGCTTCGTGCCTTTTTGGACTTTTAGGCTACGGATTTCCATTCGAGGATATATCGTTGAGGTATCATAATACGTCTGTTTCTATTTCATCGTTTACAATGACTTTCCATTTTTCGTCCAATGTGCCACGCTTCTCTGCCGAAAGAGAAAAATATTGGGGATATACAGTCCGCTTGGCAAGTACGGAAGCCAAGCCCTTTGTCAGGTCTGCTTTTCCCGGCAAGCTCTCAAAGATGTAGCCCAAACGCTGTATGATGGCCGTAGGGTAATAGGTTGCGGTGTTTCGCAAAGAAGATTTGCTGATACATTCAGACAATTCATCAATAATACCGACAACCCGTGCCAATCCGAAAGTGCGTTGGTTTTCCACAAGGTCGAGCATTGTCGCCTCCGGAGTGGACACATTCACATATCCCGTTCGGGTCTTCATCTGTGTAACACAAGAATTATCCCACTCTTTCCTTATGTTGAAAGCGATATGCAACCTGTCATTCTCTATGTTTCTGACAGGAGGCATACCTGTAGTAACAAAAAAACGCATCGGTTGCTGATGGGCAGCCCCGTGAAGTGCGGCAGCCGACAGAAGAGAGACGTAATAATCTCTTTCTATGTATTTCATCAAATCATCGATATACATAAGAGGCGGGACGTTTTTTTGCAGGGAAAACTCCGGGGTAATAATCACATAAAAGCCTCGTCTTATAAGTGCAATCTCTCCCTTGCTTGCCAAACGAGAAAGGGAGACCTGTACGATTTTCCTGCCATATCCGCTTTGCTGCATCACCTCCTCAATGGTAAACGAAATTCGCCCCACCGACAAGACCTGCCTGATAAAATCACCATAAGAGAATACTTTTTCTGCCATTTCCTTATTCTTTAATAGTAGCCGTAATGGCTACTATTCGCAAAGATAGACTACTCAAAAGAAAAGCTCAAAGAATTGAGTAAAAAAAGCTCCATACAGTCTCTTTTGGGATTCAAACGAATTGTCTTTAATCCTTTTCCCTAAAGCAACATTCCATAGACAGCATACACATCTATGTTCAAATCACTGACCAAAAGATTGCAAGGGACATGGACAAGTTGATGCAACAAAGGAGTATATAAGCCTAAACGGAAAAGAGTTTGTTCCATTTTAATGAAGCAAACTCTTTTCTGTTTAATTGTTGATGTCTTTACTCACTGTTTATCCTGCCATCGTTGAAATCTATTCATCAAGAAGATGGTTGTCGGTTATCTTTGTTTTTAGTTCAGTTTTGCATTGTTCAATAGTCTTGCCTGCTGTGTCAATAATAATATGGTCTTTTCGCCATTCGTGATATTCTCGTTTTTCGATGTCGTCCCATATCGGTATCTTCATATTTGTGACTTCTGAAATCCTCTGCATTGCTCGTTGCTTGTGTTCCGACTTGTCCGAGCAAACAATTTCAATATTTAAGAAACGGCAACCACTCTTAGCGGCAACCTCTTCCCATTCCCTTCTTGTCAATTCGATGGGGTTGCAGCTATCAGCCACGACATTACTGTTGAGTTGCAAATTGTCGCTTGCCATGCGGTAAGCCAATCTGTAACTCTCTCCCTCGACACTGATACGACATAGGTCTTTCAGTCCTTGTTCTATGGTATCAATGCGCAAGTAAACCGTTCCAAACTCTTTTGCGACAAACCTCGCAAGTGTGGATTTGCCAACCGCTGGTAGTCCAGAAAAAATAAAAAGAATGGCTTTGCTCATTGTAATATTCATTTTAACAACTTCGCTGCAAGTTTATAAGTGAACATAATTCGAGGATTGGATAAATCCCATTGCTCCACCTCTTGCCGTATCAATTCTGCGTGCTTCTTGCTTATATCCCTTAGAGCGTTTCCTACGGATTTCCGAAGATATTCGCTTTCGTGTCCCTTGTGCTTAGCGATTAGAGCAATAGCCATCAATGGGTTTTCTTTGAAGAATGGACGACTTGTCCAAATCCTCAACCCCTCTGTTACGGCACGGACTACATTCGGATTATCGTCAGTTATCCACTCTTCGATGAGTGGTAAAGACGTTTCATATCCTCTATGTTTGCAAACTTCATCAAAAGCTTTTGCAAGCATTTCCTGCACACGCCAATTTTCATCAGTACTTATTTGTTCTTTCAGAAAATGAAGTGCATCATTATTCGTTGTTGCCAATCTGCCCAATATAGTTGTTGCCAACATTCGGGCTTGATAGGCTTCGTGTTTGAACAACTCGAGAGCAAATTCAAAACATTGTTTCTTCGAGTATGCAGAAAGGATTTCATCAGCTCCATCAATAATATGCTGAAAGCCATGTTCTATTGGTAATATCTTGCTTAATATGTTGTCTATTCCCATTGTTATAAGTTCTTTCTAAGGTAAATCATATCTACAAGTCGTATATCTCCCTCGAAAATAGGACGGTCGTAATTGTCCGTGAAGAAATGCTCGATCCGATGAGACTTTTCAAAGCCACAACTTTCATAAAACGATAGAATTGCAGGAACTTCGCCTGTACCGACAAGCATTGTCTTATAGTCTTTTTTGTAGAAATCGGAAATGTAATCTATCAATCTCCTACCGAAACCTTTGCCCCGATACTGCTCGTATGTCACTATGTTTTTCAGTTCACAGGTATTACTGCTTACCGGCACTACAACGCAAATGCTTTTCAAGTCATCGTCGTATAAGGCAAACAAGTCTCCGTTTGGCAAGTACTTGTCAATCATATCTTCCTATTCATCTGCTAACAATAACAGGTCAAGGAATTGCTTCTTGTTTTCGGTTACTCTTTCTATTTTCATGAAGTCTGTTACGTTGAGGAACGACTTATGTCATTCTTGATTAGTTGACGCATACTGTCGTTGAATCTTTCTCGCTCGGTGCGGAGAACTCCAAAGAACTCTCTATCTATTTGCTCCACTGCAACTACCGCTTTTTGTACAAGATCTAAGGCTTTTCGAGTGATGGTTATTTCTTTGGCTCGTGTATCGGTTCTATGCTCTCTTCTCTCTATCAGCCCTTTTGATTGTAGTGTGCGTAAAACTTTAGAAACCATCATACGATCGGTTTTACTTTGATTTGCAATGTCAATCTGTGTTACGATATTACCATTTTGAGAAAGTGAAGCTACAGTTGCCAATAGAACGAATTGCGTATGCGTCAAATCCAATAAATCCAATGATTGCTTTATGCGACGCTGCCAAAGTGTTGTAACTTGCCAAAGCAGAAACCCCGAACTCTCTTCTGCCTTTTCGATTCCAAAAACAATGTCTGTCTTATTCATAGTGTCTTGGCTATGTTTATTTGTTTTACAACATCTTTGGGAATTGAATTGAACAGATTTTGGGCAATAAGTTTCACCCACAAGAAACTCAACACTCCTTTTACCGTGATAGTATATGAAATTCTCAACCCATCAGAGGTTTCCTCAAACAAATGCTGGTGATAGATTTTACCCAAAGGGAAAGAAGAAGCCGTAATAAACAATTGCTTCTCTACTACTTTTGAAAGAACAATCTTTATCTTCGGACCGCTTTTAGGTTTCAAAAGAATATGATAGCCTTGTTCAAATTGCCCATTCAATTGAGCGTTTTCCACTCCACTATCCCATGTATGCCAGCCATTTACATCAGCAAATAGCTTCCACATTTGTTCTTTTGTAACTTCATTAGTTGTAATAGAATACGTTTTTGACCACATATTTTAATTGTCTTATGTTCTGAAAGTATCAGGAAATGAATAAAGCGAAATCTGATGTTTCGTTTTTCTATGCCCTCTATCTTTCATGTGAAAAAACACTTTGTTGCCACAAACATAATATATTCGACAACAATAAAAGGTAAAACGGTTTGTTTTTTTGAAGGCAATACCGTTTTTTGAGAGAAAATTTATGCTTCACACGTTGAAAATCTAATCTGTAAGACTACAAATTCTCCATACCGAACTTGGCAATCTCGTCTATAATCGGCAGAACTTTCTCTCCCAATGGCGTGAGGGAGTACTCTACTCGTGGAGGTACTTCGGGATACTGTTTCTTTTTAATCAGCCCTTTACCGCACAAGAATTTCAACTCGTCGATAAGCATCTTCTCGCTGATACCGGGAATAGCACGTTTGAGTTCTCCGTAACGGATTACCCTGTGGTTGATTTGAAAAATGATGAGTAGCGTCCATTTACCTGCAAAAATCTGCATAGACTTTCGCACGGGACATTCTGTGTCTGAAATCTTTCTCTCCATGACAAACTTTTTTATTCTTGATAATCAGCAATTCTAACAATATGGTGTGTATCATACAATATTGTGTGTACTTGCAGATAGTAGTGCAAAGGTATAACTTTGCAGTGGTTCTGACAATTAAAAATACAGTTTTATGGAAAAGAAAATCGAAAAAGTGCGTCAATTTTACACCGCTTTGGCACAGGGTGATTTTGAAACGGTGGGGGCATTGCTCTCCGATGATTTGATATGGCATCAACCGGGAAAGGGTACATTGTCGGGCGTTTACAACGGCAAGCAGAATGTTTTCGCTCATTTGGGAAGAATGGCTCAATTGAGTAATGGAACATTCGCTATCGACCAAGTGGATTATGTGACGGGAAACGGCGATTTGGTTGTAGCTGCGATTGGATTTGCAGTGTCGGCAAACGGGCATTCAATGGAGATGAGGGGAGTAGACCTTTTCCGCTTTGATAATGACCTGATAAAGGAAGTCTGGCTGTTCTCCGAGCGAATCGACGAAGAAGACCGCTTCTGGACGGCACTGGCACAAGGATGATCATTTACCAAAAACACTAAGGCAGGCAGTGAGATAAATGCGTCTTACTGCCTGTTTATTAATCTATTTCTGTTAGGGTTTAACTGTTTGCCTCTGTTGTCTTGATTTTGGTCATATTGTCGATTTGTTTTGACCACGACAAAGCAACTCTCAAAAAAAAGTGACGTAAGATTCCAGAAAAGTGACGTAAGTTTTTTCTGATTCTTACGTAAGATTTGTTGGCTTCTTCGACCACTTTTCTTCATTGGCTCATCATACGCCAAAATCAAGACACAACGGAATGTACAGTAAGTAAAAAGCAGACAGTGGGAAATTATCCTCTCACTGCCTGCTTTTCCTTAATTATGTTGTCTGCCGACGGTATAGCAGACGATTATGGGTGAGGAGGAAACTTTCTTCTTAGAAAACCTGCCGATTATCCACCTGCGCAAAGTCTTTGCCTGTGGCGTGGCAATACGAAACGACAGCATTGCTATCATTTCAATACTGTACAAATCAATAAATCCCCGTTCTGAGCGGATTGTCTTCATCGCTTCCGTCTCCATCAAAAGCCCCTCTTTGAATATCGCTTTGATTTGTGCGTTCACCTTGCCAGAGAATGCCCCGAGCAGATTGGCTATCTCACAAGCCGACATCCATACGGGAGTTGTCGGGATATGTATTTCTCCATTCTCCCTGATGGTTATGATTTCTCTTTTCATCGTGTTTCAATATTCGTTGTTCTTTCGTCTTTCTATCAGCCTGTCCATATCTTCTGAGATTTTCTTCTCAGAAATCTTCGCATAAGTCTGCGTGCTGGTGATGGAGGCGTGCCCCATCATCTTAGCAATGCTCTCCGTACAAATCCCCTCGGAAATCAAAAACGAGCCGAAGCTGTGCCGGGCTTGATGGTAGGACAGATTCTCCTTGCGCCCGATGATGACGCCCAGTTCGTGTATTTCAAACCACATCATATCCCTGCTTGGCAGAGGGAAGACGGGTTGTGTGTCATCGGTCGTGTTGTACAGATTGATAATCTGCTCCGCTATCGGATGCAGGGGGATAAATGACTCTACCTTTGTCTTCCTGCGGTTAATCCGTATATAACGTCTTCCTTCGGCAGTTTTCCCTATGTGGTGCGGATAAAGCAATTGTGTATCGACATAGGCAAGCCCCGTAAAACAGGAGAAGATAAAAGTCCGTCGAGCCAGTTCTTTCAAAGGGTCATTGTCGGGGAGTTTCAGTTCCAGCAGTTGTTTCAACTCCGCTTTGCTGATATGCATACGCTTGGCAGGTGGCTTCTTCTCATATTCGACTTCTTCCAATGGATTGGCTCTAATAATCTCATGGTCAACGGCAAGGTAAACTAATCGGTTCAGCCAACAAAGGCAATGGTTGGTCTGCGATGCTCCGAAGTTTTTGTATCGTTTCAGATAAACCTTGTATTCCCGTCCGAACTCCTCGGTGATGTCTGAGAAAGCAATGTCGCTCATGCCTTTTGACTCCAAAAACTCGCGAATATAACTTTGGTAATATCTTGAACTCCTGTATGTGGAGTTTGAGCCTATTTCTTTGGCTCTTATCGCAAGGCGTTCTCTTTCTCTTTCTCCCATCCGGAGTAAATGAAGGGGGACTACGACATGTCCTGCGATTTCGTTTTTCAACAGTTCGGCACTGACAACGCCGTATTTCTTGAGCAGATCCTCATAAAGCCGTTCCGCATTACTGCGGAATTTCTTCAGACGGTTGTTTGTCCGTGTATCTGAGGCCTCTGCATTTTTGGCGTTCCATTGTTGGGGTTTGCAGGAGATACCGGTGGTTATCGTCGTGCTTTTCCCGTCAATGGAGATTCGGCAAAGGACGGAAGTTGTACCGTCTGCACGAACTTTGTTGCGATTGATATAGAGTAGTAAAGAGAATGTACTGCGCATGGTTATTTCATTGTTTTTTTTGTTTTCACTCTGCTTTCAATATGTCTGTGTTTTTATAATACGAGTTTGAGGTCTTTTGTCGCTTCGATGTATTTGTCCATATCTTCGAAGAGTTTCTTGGGAGTTACCTTCGCATATATCTGAGTAGTTTGCAGGTTGGAGTGTCCCAGCATCTTGCAGATGGTCTCTATGGGTACTCCGGCTTCCAGAGTAATCAACGAAGCGAAGGAATGCCTGCCGGCATGGTAGGTCAGGTCTTCCTTGATGTCGGCAAGAACCGCAAGGCTTTTCATCAGACGGCGAAGGTTGGGATGGTATAGCATCGGAAAAAGAGTCGGACGGGTATCGTCGTTGTATTTCTCTATCAATTCGATGGCTTCGGGCAGCAGCTTGACACAGGCGCGAAGCTCGTTTTTCTTGCGGCGGTATTTTAACCATAGACAGCCATTATCATCCGTGAATAGGTTATCCCGTGTAACGGAAACAGCATCGGCGTAGGCTGTCCCTGTATAGCAGGCGAAAAGGAAGAGATCCCTTGCCAAGATATGGGAAGCACGATGTTCAGGAATTTCCAAGTCACGGATTTTCTCAAAGGATTCCCGGCTTAGGGCTTTCGGTGTCTTCTCCTCTTGCTTGGGGAGACTGAAGTGTGCGAAGAAACATTTGTCGGCATAACCTTCCTTGTAGGCTTTACGGCATACCTTCTTGACGATAGCCAGATAGTGTCGGCAGGTATCTATGGCAAGTCCTTTATCGTCCAAGATGAAACTCTGATAATCGTGAATGAACTGCTCCGTCATCTGACCGAAAGCGATGTCTTTGGTGCAAAACTCCTTTTCGATGAACTCTGCCAAAGTTCTACGGGTATAGATATAGGCTGGGTAAGTTCCCTTTGCACGGTCTATCCCGATGCGTTTCCTCAATTCCTCGCAGACAATGTCCGTCATTCCCAATAGAGTCATCTGCGTTCCGAGACTTCCTTGAAACAGGTCCTTGACAGCTTCGGCGTCAAAATCGACCTTACGTTCCTCCAAGGTGTCGAATGCCGCATGGATGGAGAGTAGCAGCTTGTCCAATTTGGCATTCACCTCCACGGCTTCATTGCTTTTACCGTTCAACCGACTCTCACGAGGATTCCATAAGTCAGGAGTACAGGAGATTTTGCAACTGAACTGCACCATCGAACGATTGACGGTAATGCGTCCCATGATGGGGGCTTTGCCCGACTTGTCGGGTCTGCTCTTTTTCAGGTAGAGCAACACCTTGAACTTTTCTATCCTCATACGCTTTAATTTTATGGGCAAAATTACCCGTTGCTAAAGCGTTCTCTGATACGCAAAATATTGATAAACAGACAGAAAGAAACGAGATGAGAAAAAATCTTCCAATAATCGTTACCTCAGCTTGTTCGGGAAACAACAGGATAACGGTTTGGTAACTGAAAGGTCTCAATATCCCATACTATTTTGCCTATCCCTATCTGTTGCAGAATATAGAAAAACAGCTAATTCACAACCAGTTACCTTATTTATACCTATGTTCCTCTTATGCCTGCTTAGGCTTGTATTTACCATTGCGCCCGGCACACTTTTGCGACTCTCACTCTATCAAAGGGAGTGTCCATTGAAAGTGTCAGTAAGATGTTAGGCCATACGAACATCCGGACAACTCAGATTTATGCACGTATCACAGACTCTAAAATCAGTGATGACATGAATCTTTTTGCAGCTAAGATTAAAAGCCTTGATGAAAAATTAGCCATCAACCCATAAATTCATCGAACTATGGAATTACAACTCATTCAAAACAAGATTTTCGAGATTCGGGAGCAACGAGTAATGCTTGATTATAATCTTGCCGAGCTCTATGAGGTCGAAACACGTGCGTTGAAACAAGCCGTGAAACGTAATATAAAGCGTTTTCCGCCGGATTTTATGTTTGAACTCACGAAAAGTGAATGGCAAGAGCTTATCACAATATGTGACAACCTGCCTCAGAACCTGAAATTCAGTCCAGCCCTTCCATTTGCATTTACCGAACAAGGGGTGGCAATGCTCTCTTCTGTATTAAGAAGTCCCAAAGCTATCGAGGTGAATATCTCTATTATGCGGGCGTTCGTGGTACTGCGTCAATACGCCTTAGGCTACGCCGAATTGAATCGCAAACTGGAGGAGTTTATGATTGAAACGAATATGCAGTTTAGTGACATCTACCAAGCACTCACCGAACTTGCATCACAAAAAGAGCAAGAAAACAAACCTCGCCGGCGAATCGGTTTCACAGCAAAGCAAGAGGAGGAATAACCGATTAACTATGTTGTGTTATGAATCGAGGTTATATCAAAATCCGAGAAAACGGCGAAAATCAATTTGTTGTTGAAGCAAAACTTGTAAATTGCACTTTATGGATGACTAAGCATGAGATTGCGAGTCTGTTTAATGTTTATGTAAGTAGCATCGGCAATCAGCTTCGGAGTATATTCAAATCCGGGTTATTGTGTGAAGACGAAGTGAGCTGTATACATAAATATAAGTATAATGGCCGCGAATCTGAAATGAAGCTCTATAATTTGGAAGCTCTCATATTCATAAGTTACCGGACGGCCTCCTTTGAAGCAAGAGCTTTTAGGGAATGGGTCATGAAGGCTTTGACCGAATATATCTGTACAAAGCCCCAAAAAGAAAAAGAGGTTTGGGTGGTATATAACTTATCGTCAAGATTTGCTGATATAAAACTAAATTAAGTAGAATATTCACAAACAATTCAGTTATGAAAAAGACAATTTATTTTTTGATTGCGGTTCTCTTCGTTGCTTGCAGTGAGTTCAATATGAACAGCAAGTACGAGAAAGCCATTCGTGATTACGTATTGAAAGGTCAATCCGGCATTGACTTTAAGGTATTGGAAATGTCGGAATAAGGCATAGTCACGGTTGCCGACAGTATTGCTTATCTGACAAACGATTTTAGAAAGGATAAGGAGGTTGTCATCAAACGTATTGAACTCGCGAAGAAACTAACCGAAGATTTGCAGACCGCCACCAAGCTGAAAAGCGAATACGACAAGTATGCGGAAGACATTGAGCGAATGAACGCTCGGATTGATTCGCTTAGAACTTTGCCACCCGACAACTTACGAGAGTATGACAGCCAGAATCCGGCAGACGTGCTTGTCGTGATTATCCGTTGCAAGTACTCGCTCGATATTTCGGGTACAACCGTCGAAGAAACATTCGATTTTTATATCTCGCCGGATGGAAGTAAATGCTACCAGAAAAAAGGTACTTAGCCAAATTCTATAAAAATAGAGAAGCCTGCTTCTTCAAAGGAGTAGGTTTCTTCTCTGCTTTGCCAACTTACCCTCCTAAACATCGATATATCTTTCGAATCATACTACTATCAAATTCCTTGTTTTCTATTTGTACCCAACCGGACTTTTCAGGAATCCCTGAGAATAAAGCAATCCCCTTTTCAAAGACTTCAGGCGTGTAAATGATTATCATTTCGTCAATCAAGCCATTGTCACGTAATAAGGAAATGAGGTCGGCGCCTCCGGCAAGCCAAATGTCCTTCCCTTCCGCTCTTTTGAGGTCAGCAATCGTCTCCGAAACCTTTTCCGTGATGAATTTTACGTCATACTTTGCTAAGACCGGATGAGAAGAAACGACATATACCTCTTTGCCTTTGTATGGCCATAGAATATCCATACAAACAAGATTACTGTACATATTACCATCTAAAAGAACGGTATCCACGGAGTTTAAGAAATCTTGATGTTCTTCCTTCGATGGTATCGGGTGATTGACAAGCCAACTCAAGTCTCCGTCGGGAGGTGCGATATATCCATCCGAAGAAACAGCGATGTACAGTTTAATCTTTTTCATGTCTCAATTTATTGCCATTTTTCCAGTCAAAGAACATTCGCTAACCTCCAAAAAAGAAAGCGTGGAACTCACGCTGCTTCGTTACGAGGCACTGGTATGCCCTTGGAAGAAGACAGGCAAGCCCACGCCATACTTGCGTATAGCATGAACATTGCGCATCGGTCTCTTCCATTTGAAAATTACCAGTTTCCGTAACGAGACGTTCAGCGAACGTTATGTTATATATCATGAATTGCAGAAAAATATTCCCGCAATACATATACTTCTATATTTCTCCTACAAAGATACTGTATTTGTAAGCAAAAACCATGAAAAATCGTTTTTTCAATTCTTCATTTCGTTTATAACATGCTGTAAAGTCTATTCTTAGAAACGAAGAAGACGATTATTTATTCAAAATCCGATAGTCCTGATATCCTATATCCTTTTTTCTCTGCTTCCCTCGAATATAATCTCTTCCTCTCTAAGACAAAGCATCCGGAAAGCGGTAAGACGTGTCGGGTTCAGTTGCGAAAGTATTTTCGTGTTCTTAACGCCGTCGCAAGTTCAAGCCTTACGGTTTGAACGAAAAATCTTCCTCTTTCCCTTATGCTTCGGGCGAGCGTATTTATTCGTCAAAAACCGGACGACGGCTGAACACTACTTTCTCATTGCACCTGAAACTCGACACTCCTTACCGGCTCCGATAGGGCATAAAAAAAAAGTCAGAGGTTAGGAGAAGCATCGAAAAAAACAGGAAACATCGAACGACAGCCTACCTTCCAATTAGCATAAAATCAGCAGGGAAAATCGCTCTTGTGGTTTTGGGGTACTTCGTTTGGGGTACAGGCTTTCTCTGGGTGTTGGCTGCTTGGTATCTGCTAATTCCCATTCTTCGGGGTATTATCTCCTTACTGGTGGGGTTGCTCACCGTTATTCTCGTTCTTCTCGCCTTACTGACATTTCTATAACTTCCTAAAATTCAAAATCATGAGCAAGGTATTTTTATTAGGTGCAAACAAGCAGATTGACAGAGCCGAGCAGGTAGTAGAAGTAAATCAGATTATCCAAATGGAGGGATACAGTTGCGACAAATATGTTGTTTACGAAGTATCTTTTTCCATGACTTACCTAATGAATGGGGAGAAAAAGTAACAAAAAGCCGAAAAGAAATGAAATTCATTCTATTTGTTCAACAGTAATTCAATTAGGAGAAGCGCTAAATTTGAAAAGGCTATCACAATTACAGACCCATGTTTACATAGAGCAAATAAGCATATTCCCGGAAAAAGTTTTAACTTTGCACGAAGCAAAAAAATATATACGAAATAATCCGAAAATCAAGAGGGCTACAAACCGAATGGACACTTTCTTTACATATAATCCCTTATGGCACGAGCAAATCGGTAAGATTTATGCTCTGTTGGAACGTGTAAAGATTTCGGAGGAGCAGTCGAAAGACGTATTGCACCTGAAAAGAACAAACCGCATTCTTACGGTCGGTTCTACAACGGCTATCGAGGGCAACAGGCTCACTGTTCAGCAGGTGTTTGATGTGATTAACGACAAGGTCGTGTTTGCTCCTCTGCACGATATTCAAGAGGTGAAAAACGCTTTTTCGGCATACGGGCAAATACCCGATTTAGATCCATATAGCGTTGATGACCTTCTGAAAGCACACAGGGCTATCACCGAGAATCTCATTCAAGAGTCAGGGCAATTCCGTAGTGTTGGCGTTGCCGTTGTCGATAGCAAGGGAAAGGTGTTGCATTTAGGGGCAAATTTTGAAGAAGTGCCTGCACGGGTTGCCGAACTATTGGAGTGGGGAAAAACAACCGATACGCACGCTCTTATAAAGAGTTCGGCCATGCACTTTATGATAGAGCATATTCATCCGTTCCGTGACGGAAACGGCAGAATAGGACGGCTTTGGCAAACGCTTGTTCTCTCGAAATGGAACGAGCTTTTTGAGTGGCTTCCCGTAGAGACAATGATTTACTACAACCAAGAAAAGTATTACCAAGCCCTGCAACAATCGCAATCCAACAGCGGTATGCCCGATTGTCGTCCATTTATCGACTTTATGCTTGATATTATCGGAAATGCGATGGTTCGATATGTTGAAAGCGAAGAGAAAAACAATGGTGGTTTAAGAGGTGGAATAAAAGGTGGATTAAATGAGGTTGAGCAAGCGATTGTCTCATTAATCAGAGAGAACCAATATATTAGAGTTTTTGAAATGGCTCAAAAACTCTCAAAGCCTGTCCGCACCATCGAGAATCATATTAGCCGGCTTAAAGAGCGAGGTATCGTATCCCGCATGGGCAGTAAGAAAACGGGCTACTGGAAAATTAATTGAGTAGGGTTGCATATCGTTTACAGTGCGAAAAAGCTTTCTCGCAAGGTCGTGTGAACTGCGTCCTAAAAAGTTGAACATAAAAAAACGCCCGAATCCCAGGCGTTTTATTTTAGTATCCGTACCATACTGCATACAGCGGTCTGGCTATACGTCGTGTCAGAAGCCTTACCTTTTCCTGCACGCGGTGCTCTTTTTCATCCGCATTGTCATTCTTCCAGCCGAATGTTTTCTGCACCACCTGACCGAAGCTATCCTCGATGTACACGTCGATGACCTGTTGGTCGGTAGTTCGAGAAGTGTAATACAGCCTGAACTTTTCTTTGGTGAGCGGATAGCGTTCGTTGGGCAAAAGCAAAGTGCCGTTCCCCAACCTCAGTTCTCCTTTTCCGTCGGGTTGAAAATAGCGAATAAAGTACTTTGTATATTGATAATTGCCCTCTTTTACTAAGCGGCATCGGATTTCTACCGTCTGTCCCTTGACGATGTTCTTCTGCACCGGCATCGTTTCGACGGTGAACGGGTACGCTTGCTGAATATCCAACTCGTGATTACAAGCAGACAGGCAAAACACGGCGAAGGCAAGCAGCCCCGTCACCCAAATTGCGTTTAATATATTTCGTTTCATTGTATCCTCCTTTCTCTTTTTAGTGTATCATCCATTTCAGTCCTGCTCCGAATTGCGCATGAAGCCGTCCGGTGGATGTACTCCACAGCACCCGTTCGCGGGCAGTCAGAAGCAGCACGATACGGTCGGACAAATATGTCTCCATTTCGAGGGTGAGTGCTCCGCCATAGACAAAGCCGTCTTTGTTTCGAAGAGTAGCCCCGTCGAAAAGCGTCTTTTCGCCCCAATTGCTTGTTTCGTATCCGGCAAGAGCGGATGCTCCGAGCGAAAACAGCAATGTCTTACCGGGCGTAGAAAGAAAATTCAGGAAGTAACCGCCCTCTCCCGTGAACTGGCTGACGGGGATTCGATTCGCTCTGTACGGATAATACTTGTTCAGGTACTCTGCGCCAAAGACCCACTGATGGCCGCCTTTAGAGTATGTGGTCATCGACAGTCCGAAAGAATATCCCAACTTATTCCTGCTATCCGGACGGTGCATGCCGTCTACCATGCTTCCCGTTATCCGTATGCCTTGCATACCGGGCAGGCAGCGTTGGGCGTAAGCCTGATTCGTGGAAAACAACGTCCACAGGACCGAGAACATAAATACCAGCTGTTTCATAGATTTACTTCACTTTTAGTTCACTGATTACACGGGCTCTCACAAGATCGGCATTCTCTACGGTGAACGACTGATGGCGTCCACCGTCTTTTTCGTGCAACTCGACCACAAGATGCTTATCGTCGGGAATGGTAAACTTCGGCAGTGTAAAAACGGTTCGCTCCGTTTTCTTTCCTCCGGCACACATCAGATGGTTATACGCTCTGAGCGGGGCAATGACCTGTTCCTGAATAGCAGTGCGCTTGGCTATCTTTTTATCGATGATTTTGAACGTGATGTAATCCATGTCAAACGGTACGTGGGAGGCGTTTTTCAGTTGCGTATGGAAATAGAGCAATCCGTTGTGCGTGTAAATTCCTTTCAACGTAAATTGGATGCCGAAGCGTTTACTCCCGATATGTTTTATCTCACGCCTGTTGTTTTGATGGATGGATTGCATAATCAACCTGACGAGCAGGGGCGACTCGCGCCCTAACTCCTTCAGGTAAATATCCATCGCATTGTTCGGGCGGTTCACCGCTTCGCCGTCGCGGATAAAGTCGGCCATCTCTATGCTTAACTTGACCGGTTCGTCGGCATACTTCACGTTGAACGTGTAATAGGCTCCGTCTTCGGTAATCACCGCCAGATTACTCTCACGGAAGAAATGAAGTGCGGCCTTCACCCGCAGTACGTTTTCCGCTCCGTCGGCTTTGGCGGCCAACAAATCGGCGGAACCCAAATCTACGTAGCGAATCGCTGCCGGGAAGATGATATGCACGGTTTTGGAGAACGTAACCTCCAGCGCATACGGCGGTATCATGCGGTTAAAGGTGAGCGGGCGTGTCAGCCCTTCAAAATAATCTCCTTTGGAAGGAGAAGAGAGCGTGTCGGCTTGCTGTGCTTGCGCCGTTGTGATGCACCCGATAAGAGCGCATACCCAAAGAATTGATTTCATACGAATTGATTTGATTTTTAATGATGCCTTGCATGACAGAGCGAGGGATAGGAAAATGACATCCTACCGTGCCTGATATACGGATTGGGCGAATAAATGTTCTCTCTCTAACTGTACTTGTTGCGGGAGTGAATGTCTTTGGGTATGGGGGCGGATGATTTTAACAGGGAGCGGGTGTTTTTTTTATATGGGGTCGGATGTTTCTTACAAGGGGTGAATGATTTTTTGCAGGGAGTGAAACGTTTTTTGCGTGGGGTGGATGTGTTTTTGCAGGGGGCGGATGATTTTAACAGGGAGCGGGTGTTTTTTTATATGGGGTTGAATGTTTCTTACAAGGGGTGAATGATTTTTTGCAGGGAGTGAAATGTTTTTTGTGTGGGGTGGATGTGTTTTTGCAGGGGGCGGGTGATTTTTTGCAGGGAGTGAGGTGTTTTTGACAGGGGGTAGGATGCTTTTTGCAGGAGAGGGAAAAGTCTCTGCGACGTAAATACGAACGCTCCGCATGCGTTAGCAGTTGGAGCGTTGAGGTTTGTTATTTTTATTTATTCGGTGTGCTATTAGCGGACAATTTTAGTGAGGGCTTCGAGTAGTTGCGGATTGTCTTCGAGAGCGATGCGGGCTACGGCAAAGAAGTCGGACAGCCACGTTTCGATGGCGCGGAAGGCGGCGTCTTTTTGCTTGGTGGCGTCTTGGCTTTCGCCTTTTTCGCGCAGGTAATCGGCTCGGGCTTGTCTCACCAGGGCGGCTTGTTGTTGGGCTTGGGTGATGGTTTCGGGCGTTATTTTGAACTGTGCAAGAGGGGTAGCTATTGCAGGAGTGAGGGCGATGATGCGGTAGAAGTTTTCGGCTTCTTCGAGGCGCGGGGCGAAGGCATCGGGATCACGCCCTACGATGCCGAGCTGCTTGATAACGGCAGGGTCGCGCCGGAAACATACTTTGGCTGCCTTGCGGTGTGCGGCATAGGCTGCAAGAAACTGTTCGGCCTGCTGGTCGAAGTTTTTACGGGCAACGGTAACTTCGGCGTTTTCACGCAGGTTGTCGTTGTAGGCTTTGCGTGCGGCATCGGCAAGGGTTTTGCCTTCGGCTATTTTTGCGTCATCGTATCCGTACTCCGCAAGTTCGTTTTGTATGACGGGTTGCGTGGATACGTTGGTAAAGATGGCATCGTAGTTAAGCAGGGCTTTTTCGTTGGAAACGTAAGCCGAACGGCGCTTCTTGGGGGTTGGATTTTCAGGTGTCATATTTTTTACGTTTTATGTTAAATAATTAATAGCTTATCATGTATTTGAGAGCAAAGTTAGTAATTATTGCAAAAATAAGCAAGATATCGGGTGATTATTTTTTTGCTCTGTTTTTATGATTCGATTTTTAAGTCCTTTGTATTCATGCATACAATTGGCTTTTATTCATAAAAAAGCAAATTGATTCATTTTTAAATCTTTATCTATGAGCAATTTTGTTTTTTTATTGCTTATGTAAATCTTTGGATTTATAATATTTTATACATGCTTTTTTATTGGTGGCTTTGTCTGATAAAAAAAATAAATTAAGGTGAGTTCGACCTAAGCAGGCATCAATTTTGAGCGATCCATAAGTTCTTGATAGAGGTTTACGGATGGTTTTCCATTATGTTCCAACTTTTTGGCCCTTTTCTTACATCGAAATTCACATTAAAAATAAAAAATGATTACGAATATTGTAATATATACGAATGTTGTATATTTGTTGCGTAAATAAGGCGTTAGGTGCAAGTGTAACGAAGTGCAAAAAACAAGCAAAAAATGGATAACAATAACAGATTGAAAAGTTTCATTGACAGTTTAAATTCTCAAATTGGAAATAATTATGAGATTATTAAAGAAATATTTACTATTGAATATGGTTATCCTGCATTAGACCCCATTCGTGATGAGATTTGCAAATGTTTTATTTGTGGATTATATCAATCAACAATAACACTGACAAATTATTTTTTAGAAAAATCCCTTAAATTTTGCTTAGGGGTGAAGTATTCTATCGAAAATAAAGCAGATGATGTGGAAATTAAAGATGCCTTTATTGATGGAATAAACAAATATGATAATTTACAATTAGAGGCATCTATAAATGCAGCCTGTTCGCAAGGATTGATTTCGAAACAGCAAAAACAAGAATTGAGAAATTTTAAAAATAAATACAGAAATCCGTATTCACACGCAAACAAAGCCATTTTTAGTGGAAAGTCGGTAAAAGGGAAACAAGTTTCAACAAAAGACTTGGAAAATGGTCTTGAAGATTTTCTAAAATTATGTTTTGACAATAGTAAAGACGTGGAAATTCCAATAGAAAATTTACCTTTTGCTCAGGGTATTTTTCAAGTTGAAATTGCAAAAGACGATTGTTTCCCTTATTTCAAAAGTGTAGACCAAATAGTTAGAGATATGCTACTAAAAATTAAAGGAAAAGAATATGCTAACAGATGATTCGAAAATTAGAGATGTTCACGGAATAACAGATGGACAAAAACAAAGAATTTTAGATTTTTTGCAAGGAGCTGTGTATAGTTGGTGTAAAAACAGAAAAGACGAATGGTTTGCAGCCCGTGATTTACTTGGTGGAGATAATTATTATTGGCAAGGTACTCCGATGATTGCTCTTTATGAAAAGTCAAAAGACGTAGAACAAGCAGGTAAAGATGCGGGATGGCTTCTAAAAAAAGTTTTAAGTGATGACAAAAGAACTTTTGAAGTTTCAACTGATGGCAGAGTTAAAATATATCGTTGGAATGGACAAGAAAAAAACGAATAAATAATTTAACACCAACACCTAACACGGGTTTTCCGTCAGGAGGGGTTACACGCAAACTTGAAGTTTTGTCTCCCGCACCGGCCTTTTGCTTTGAATGGTCCCTTTTTTCGTAGATGGAAGCAAGTGGCTCCGATTCGGCACCAAGAGGCATATCCTGCTATATGAGAGCAGAGTGCTTTGCTCCGTAACTTTGCGCCATGAAAGATTCGAACGTATCCGGGACTGTTTTTACGCCCCCTTTTCTTTACCTCTGTTCCGGTCAGAGAACAGATTTATTTGCGCCGGAGAAGCAAATAGCAAGCTGTGTTTTTTGCTGCACGAAACAAGTTCTGCTGCAAAAAACGCTTGCCCCGAAAGGGGACAGGCATATCCTCCGAAGTCGGTTGCTTGTAAAGAAGATTTTCCGGGGATTACGGATGCGTTTACGACAGTCTATCCACTAAAAAGGCCAATGTATGAATGAAGAGAAAAGTAAGCCTCCGAAACGGGGCAAAGGCGGAAGAAATCCCAAGATCGACCCGGCACGTTTCCGCTACTCGGTCAATTTTACGGCCGAAGAACATGCCCGTTTCCTCACACTGTTTGAGGAGTCGGGAGTGCAATCGAAAGCGCGTTTTATAGCCGCGCGTGTCTTCGGGGAAGAGTTCCGGGTCATCAAACACGACCGTGCCATTATGGAATATGCGACCAAACTCTCCTCTTTTTATGCGCAGTTTCGCTCCGTCGGAGTGAATTACAACCAAGTGGTAAAGGAGTTGCACAGCCATTTTTCGGAGAAGAAAGCGTTGGCCTTGCTCTATAAATTGGAGAAAGCGACGGTCGATTTGGTAGAGATCGGCCGGAAGGTCTTGGCCTTATCGGAAGCGTGTAAGGAGCAATGGTCGCAAAAATAAATATCGGCAGCAACCTGTACGGGGCACTGGCTTACAATCAGGAAAAGGTGGACGAGGGATTAGGCAAAGTGCTCGGCTCGCGTCTGGTCTTTGAACCTGCCGACGGAGCGTTCAGCGTTTCGGAATGTATGAACGATTTTATGCGGTTTGTTCCGGCACACTTCCGTACCGAGAAACCGGTCTTTCATGTTTCCATCAATCCGCATCCCGACGACCGTCTGTCGGACGACCAACTCACGGACATCGGACACGAGTATATGCAACGGCTCGGATATGGGAATCAACCGTATCTGATTTTCAAACACGAGGATATCGGGCGGGAACACATCCACATCGTTTCGCTCCGGGTAGACAGTAACGGAAAGAAGATTAACGATTACCGCGAACATGAGCGAAGTAAGCAGATTACGGAACAGTTGGAGCGCAAATACCATCTTCATCCGGCGGAAGGACAAAAGCATTCCGAGCAATGGGAATTAACACCGGTCGATGTTTCGCAGGGGAATCTGAAAAAGCAGATGGCATCGGTCATCAAACCG
Source organism: Tannerella forsythia (assembly GCF_003860135.1). Taxonomy (GTDB): domain Bacteria; phylum Bacteroidota; class Bacteroidia; order Bacteroidales; family Tannerellaceae; genus Tannerella; species Tannerella forsythia_A. Next base: position 49,447 of record NZ_RQYN01000005.1, on the reverse strand, counting down.
TTGGCCGCCATGTACCACTTTCAGTCGATGGGCGAATACAAGGCGCTTCTTTCTCTGTACAACATCCATCTGGAAGAACTTAAAGGCGAAGTAAAAGGAAAGCCTTACCGGGGACTGCTCTATTCGGCATTGGACCGCGAAGGAAACAAGGTTGGCAATCCGATAAAGTCTTCCCTATTCGGTAAATCTGTCGGATATGACGGATTGGAAAAACGGATGGTAACATCTGCCGGACGCATCAAAAAGCAACGGTTGAAGTTGCATACGCTCCAAGCGGTATCGGAAGTCAAGCGGAGTTGTCGGAATGAGGGCGAGTTTCGAGCGGAACTACGTCAACAGGGAATGGATGTGTTGTTTCGACGGAATGACGAGGGGCGTATCTATGGTGCAACTTTTATTGATCATACGACCCGTACCGTATTGAATGGCTCCCGATTGGGCAAGGAGTATTCCGCCAATGTCTTCAACGAGTTATACGGTGGTAAGCAGGAACAAGCGGAGAATACGGTCAGCCCTATCCGGCTTTCGGATATTTACCACACGTCCGAATGGGGAGCAGGCGGATTGTTTTCCATGCTTTCCCCTGAGCCGGAGTACCACCACAAAGAAGACCAGCCTTTCCCATACCGTAAGAAAAAGAAAAAACGAAGGTATGGGAGGCAGGTGTGAGAAACACTCATTGATTTATTAACAATTTAATTTTTTAAGAAAATGCAACAAGAAGACGATTTGAGAGGACTTGCCAAAGTGATGGAATTTATGCGAGCGATAAGCATTTTGTTCGTGGTGATAAACATCTATTGGTTCTGCTATTACGCCCTGAAGGAATGGAATATCGGCATCGCCGTCGTGGATAAAATCTTGCTAAACTTCAACCGTACAGCAGGACTGTTCGACAACATTCTTTATACAAAGCTGTTTGCCGTTGTCTTCCTTGCCCTTTCCTGCTTAGGGACAAAGGGGGTGAAGGAGGAAAAAGTTACATGGTCGAAAATCTATGTATTTATGACCATCGGATTTATCCTTTTCTTTATGAACTGGTGGATGCTTGATTTACCTTTGCCGGTAGCAACAACTGCCGGATTTTACATCTTGACAACGGCATCAGGCTATCTTTTTCTGTTGGTAGGTGGACTGTGGATGAGCCGGCTACTCAAAAACAGCCTGATGGACGATGTTTTCAATACCGAAAACGAGAGTTTTATGCAGGAAACGCGGTTGTTGCAAAATGAGTACTCCATAAACTTGCCGACCAAGTTCTGGTACAGAAAAAAGCAATGGAGTGGCTGGATAAACGTGGTAAATCCGTTTCGGGCAAGTATCGTGTTAGGTACTCCGGGCAGCGGAAAGTCGTATGCCGTAGTGAATCAGTACATCAAACAACAAATTGAGAGAGGCTTTTCGATGTACGTGTATGACTTTAAGTTTCCCGATCTTTCCATGATTGCCTACAATCATTTACTGAATCATCAGGCAGGATACAAAAAAGTTCCAACTTTTTATGTGATAAACTTCGATGATCCGGCCCGTTCTCACCGTTGCAATCCCATCAACCCTTCGTTTATGGAGGACATTAGCGATGCTTACGAATCAAGTTTCACTATTATGCTGAACCTGAACAAGAACTGGGTACAGAAGCAGGGCGATTTCTTCGTGGAGAGCCCGATTATCCTTTTTGCGGCTATTATCTGGTTTTTGCGCATTTATCAGGATGGCAAGTACTGTACTTTCCCGCATGCCATTGAGTTTCTGAACAAGAGGTATGAAGACATTTTCCCCATTCTTACTTCTTACCCTGAGCTGGAGAACTACTTGAGCCCTTTTATGGATGCTTGGTTAGGTGGTGCCGCAGACCAATTGATGGGGCAGATTGCCAGTGCAAAAATCCCGCTCTCCCGAATGATTTCGCCCCAGTTATATTGGGTAATGAGCGGAGACGAATTTACCCTTGACATCAACAATCCGGAAGACCCGAAGATTTTAGTTGTCGGCAACAACCCCGACCGTCAGAATATTTACTCGGCGGCATTGGGCCTGTACAATAGCCGGATTGTAAAACTCATCAATAAAAAGGGGCGATTGAAAAGTTCGGTCATCATCGATGAGTTGCCGACCATCTTCTTCAAGGGACTGGATAATCTGATTGCTACCGCCCGAAGCAACAAAGTGGCCGTAATATTGGGCTTTCAGGATTTCAGTCAGTTGCGACGCGATTATGGAGATAAAGAGAGTAAGGTTATTGAAAATACAGTCGGCAATATCTTCTCTGGTCAAGTGGTCAGTGAAACGGCAAAAACATTATCGGAACGTTTCGGAAAAGTGCTTCAAAAACGGCAGAGCATGAGTATTACCCGAAGCGATAAAACGACTTCCATCTCTACACAAATGGACAGCCTGATACCGGCATCGAAAATATCCAACCTTACACAAGGAATGTTTGTCGGAGCAGTGGCCGACAACTTTGATGAGCGTATTGAGCAGAAAATTTTCCACTGTGAGATTGTAGTGGATAACGCAAAAGTCACAGCCGAAACAAAGGCTTATCAACCTATTCCTGTCATCACTGATTTTACGGATGAGAACGGGACAGACCGCATGAAAGAGCAGATACAACTTAACTACAACTGCATCAAGGAGGAAACGAAACAAATCGTTACTGACGAGTTAGAACGGATAAAGAATGATCCGGATCTTTGCCATCTTCTACCGAAAAAGGAAGGATAAAATAGTTAAAGCCGCGATTTTAAGACTCTAACTATTTTTGTTCGTTCAATTATCTAATGTGGGAAAATATCTTTTACTCAATGACATATCAGCATTATAATTGCAACAACTAAATTTGCACCAATGACTCGCAACTGCTAACATATAAGGACGCCATAGTCTTCTTTGAGAATTTTGAATTGCCGTTCGATACTGGGAATTACTTAATAACTTGGTACATTTGTCTTTTTTGAAAAAGTTCCTTATGATAAAGTCTATACCTAATACAGCATCCATTGGCGGATGAGATATTCTCGGTGATGGCAGTAGCAAAACGTCTCCGAGGTCAATATTCTTCATCGGATTGCCGCCATAAGTTAAATGAAATTCAGGATGAATGTATTCATTTACAGAGTTATTATCAAAATCTAAATGCCAATGAGAAATTACTTTTTTCCCATTAACTTGCCCTGAAATTTCAATTGAAAAATTATAATCTCCAAATACTGTGTTTTGTACTTGTTCTTCAGTATGATCTATTTCACCTATTTGTACACTAAGAATAGCCTCTAATAATTTTACTTCGCTTGGAACTGTATTTCGAGGTATATCATCTATTCTAAATTTAAGTTTTTGTAAATTATATGACCAATCCTTAGATTTATTTAATTCACCTGCGACCTTTGAAAGTGGACTTGTATCTATACAAAATTTTTCTTGACGCAAAATAGTCGCAAGGAAATTCAAATCAGTACTTACACTGCCTTTACTCATAATTTATCTCTCTCTTCGATATTGTGCCTGTAATTCTTTCAAACGCTCTTCTTCCAGTTTTGCGACTTTCTTCCAAATATTTATATTTGTTCGATGTAAAGCTGCTTCAACTGAAACATAATCTGGATCCTGCCATGGATATAAATTCTCTTGCCTATCGATCATTAAACCATCAACAGGATCTAATGGGCGATTATTACCTTTACAGACTGTCCAAAATTCATCACTATCTGATTTTGGCATCTTTTCTGAGGGATAAATTTTTGTTAATTTCAATTCTTTTTTGATATACTCAACCCTATCAGACGCAGAGGTTGCACGAAGATAAGTTTCAGCATGAATAGTTTTATTCCACCAAATTTCAATTATAGGCATCCACCAACGTTCCCACCCCTGATAAAATACACCTTTATAAAGTGCTTCATTTAATGATGACAAAACTTGTTCCCAATCCTCGCTAGATTGTTCAATATCAATGCCTAATCTTGCGGCCAATGTCCGCTCGTCTATTAATAAGCCTTGTTTCAAAAGCAATTCATTAATTAGAAAATTAGCAATAACGTGAGACGGATTATTTGCTAAATTATTCAATTCTGAAACAAATCGCTCGTCCACAACACTAATATCAATACTCAATACCTTTGATAGATTTTCAGCAGATAGGTTAATACTACGATAGCCTTCTGCCAAGGCAATTAATTTAGGAATATACTCCTCTATATATATATTAGGACCTGTAATACTTTCTTTTTCAATAAAAACATCGAACAAATTTCTTCCTGAATTTTCTAAAGATTGTGTTATTTTATCATTCGCCGAAAAAAGAATTATAGGAAATTCTTTTATGCTTTTTTCCTTTTGACGAGTTCTAATCTCTTGAGCTAATGAAGTCCCTCTATAGTTTGCTTTTTTTCCATCTTTAGTATTTGCATAATCATCCAAACGCAAATCAATGATTAATCCATCTAATTTATCTTCTTTTTGCCTATCTTCGATAAATTGAATTTGCTGCTCCCAAGTACTCTCGGGCTGACTTAAAAAAACCTCAATGCGTCCCTCTTTTTTTAAGCCCTGAACAGTACCATTTGCTCTGTCGGTACTATCATCATCAATATATAAATAATTTATTGCCATAATATTTATTGTTTTAGAATAGGGATTTCTATTTTTATACAGGTTGCAAAACCTTTTGTCGGTTCAGCAATTAATATTTTTCCTTTATAAGATGTGATTATATCTTTTACTATTTTCAGCCCAAGTCCAGATCCCACTAATCGGTCATTGCTTGGAGCATCAAATCCAGCAGGAGTAGATGTCGTAAAGAAAGCGTTAAATACCCTTGAACGATTTTCGATAGGAATTCCATCTCCATTATCATAGAAATTCAAAAATGCATTGTCATTTTCGATACCTACCTCAACGAATATCTTCCCATTTGCTCGTTGAGCCCTGTTTATTGCTTTCTTGGCATTTGTATATAAGTTAAATAATATAGAACTCCATTCGGATTTATGCATTGGAACTGTAATAACATCATAATCCCAAATGTCAACATCAAATGTAATTTTATTTTTTGATAAATCATTTGCTATTGTTTGTTGAAATGAGTCTAGTATAGCCAGCACATCGATAGGCTCAGTTTCTCTATTAATATTTTGAGAAACCGTAGCATTAAAATAGGCTGTATAGGCTATCAAATTATTTAAATTATGAGTAATTCCATTTAATAGAACTATGCCATTCTCTGTTAAATTTTCCTCTTTTAATTGACTTATATACCCGTAAATAGAAGGCTGAAATTGCTTTATCTCATGTGAGAATTCACCAATTATAAGTCCCATACCTGCCAATACGCGAAGCATACTCGCCTCTTCAATCTCTTTTCGAATAGATGCTACTAATTTTTTTCGTTTCGCCTTTTCTTTCTTTCGTCTTTCTTCTTTCCTTTCTGTTGATTGATTGTCAGAGTCATTTTCATCACCTTGGTTATCATCATCTATACTATCTACTAAATCATCTAATTCTTTTAATTTTTCCTCAGTAGATTGTTCTTTTTCTTCTGATTCTTGAGTAAAATCATCATCAGCCTCACCTTCTTGTTCCTTAAACAAAGTGACTCCTTCGCTAATTCTTAATCTTGCTGCAAATAACGACTTATACATAAAATCAGAAAGCTGTTTAAATGCTTCATTTTCAATGAGCCCTTCTCGACTGGCTGTTTCTTCGAATATATCACCTTTAGGATCTGTTATCTCAACAAAACCAAACATATTTTTATTTGCAAGGGGAACGTTAACAAACCCAGATTGTTGCCCCCATCTCCTGTCAACACCTATCCAGTCATCGGTAAGTTCACCATATGGTAATACTCTAAATCCATTTCTATATAATCTAACCCCACTTGCTGTATTAGATAACTCTTGGATACTTGTTAAATCTAATTTTGTTATACCTCCACGATAGTATTGAGGTCTTTGATAAATGAAATAATGTATTTTGAAATAAACATCCTGTAAATGAGAATAGTATCTGTTAATTACTTTATCTCCATCTTCATTTTTTTTATCATATTCAATTTCTATTATGTCATCAATATGAAGTCCTTCACTTTTAACATGTACAGTTCCCTTGTGCTGTGCATTTATATGACCCTCAAAAACAGCTAATGCTTTATCAAAGATAGATATTTGCTCATTTAGGATAAATTCTTTTTGTCCATTGACTTCTTGGGAAAAATTGACTTTAAATGATGCCTCATTTTGAATTGCAGAATTATGTCTTTTACTTCTATCTGAGAGATAATTCGGCTGGAATAAATCAAGTACATATCTGTACACACGCTTTATTGCAGCAACTGTCCATCCATCTCGAAGTCCATTCATTATTAAGATTGTACCTTCTTCTTTTTCTTTATCAACTTCTTCAATGGGAAAGGTTATTGAGCCAAGTTCTTTGTCAATAGTATATTCATTCCACTTAATGACAATTTTCAGCGCTCTTTCTGCATTTTTAGTTTGCGTAATAATCGTCAATTGTTCTCCAAGTCGTTGTGTCGCAAAACGTCCAATTCCTTTTCTTCCTGCTTTTGTCCGCTTAAATCTTTCGGATATGGGATTATGTATCTTATCAGCTGAAGAAATCCTCATAAAACCATTAATCAACTGATCTTCGGTCATCCCAATACCATTATCGGAAATAACTAAGGTTCCTCCTTTTTGGTATGAATCAATAAAATCAACATCTACAACTGTCGCATCGGCATCATAAGCATTTTTAATAAGTTCAGAGACGGCAGTTTCGGCTCGGCCTACTAACTCGTAGCCAAGGCGTTGAATCAATCCAGCATCAACCGTAAAACCAACTTCTTTTATGTTTTTTTCTTCCTCTGCCATATGTCTATATTTAATGCTATATGAAACAATTTGCACAAACTATATTTTCCGCATCAATCAATATATCCATCAAATAGGGTGATTTTCGTGCAGTGTCAGTTTTCTCACCACGCTTAATCGTATCCAATTTAATTTGACGGATACGTTCAGGTTTAATAAGGTCTTCAAGGCATTCACCTTGAATCCATGTATACCCATCTTTTTCATATTCCATTGCTTTTTTGAATAAATCAGGATGTTGTTCATATAGCCAAATCCATTCTATACGCTGTTGGAAAAAACAGAAATAGCAACCTGAACGACTTCGAGCATATTCACCTTTTTGCCCATCTACTGTAAATGAGACTTTCTCATAATATGCAGGAACTCCAACTCCGCTATTTCGTAATAATCTAAAAATATCTTCACGATTCAAGTTATCTTCATGGTCAAGTAAAGTAAAATCATCCAAGTATGAAATCGGATAATTTTTATCTTTCAAAAACGCAAATATCACTCTGTTAAAAATACTGGGGTCGATATCCAATAAAGCATTTAATTTCTTTGACAATGTAAATTTATTGTCTCTAGGCATCTCCAATATATCTTTGGCTCTCGCATAAATTTGTTTATCTGCAATGCTTTGATATAGATCTAAATGAAGTTCAATATTCTCATTTTTGAAGAAGTTAGATAATATCTCTATGCTCCAAATATTCTTGCGAAAAGGAAATATAGATTGAATGTTCGGCTTAGTGGATATATAACCTTCTCTATCTTCGTCACCGCGAATACCCACATAAGAAATCGCCAAATCGTCGCCTATAAATTTCTCAAATGGCTCTAATTTCAACTTTAAGGTACACCAGCGAGATTGAACAGAGGGGAGATAATTTCCTAATGACTTAAGAAAATAATCAAAAGGCTCAAAATGAGGATTATTGGTTGCGCTTAAGCGTTTTATTTCTTTTCCTAAATAATTCTCTATCCTATTTACTAAATCAAGCGTTTCTCGCAATTCCTTTCCTGTATCACAGAAGTAGTACTCAATATTCAGGTCTGGATATTTCTTGTTAAGATATATTGCCAATGCAGCACTATCTTTCCCTCCTGATATTCCGAGAACATGTCTGACTTTTTTATTGTTACTTACCATCAATTTCGTTCTGTAATAAATCCAACAACAAAGCTATATTAGTATTTTTATCATTACTTAATCTACTTTTAATGTCGGCTTCTAATTCTTTTATTTTTTTTGTCTTCCCTTTGGGATAACGTATAGTATGCTTCTGCAAACCCTTAATGAATGATGTAATTTCTAATTTGAAAACTTCTTCGGTATCAAGATTTACATCGGACTTTGCTAAGTTACAAAGATTATCCAACTCATTAATCATATATCGGAAGTTTTCATATAGAACTTTTTCTTCTTCATCCGAAATAGTATCAAGTGATTTACCTATTAATACCTGACAAATTGAACTAATCCATGCATTACGAACATCCAATTCAGACATTAAACGTTGATAGAAAACTTTCTGTTTAGGCAGAAGTAAATGTTTCTTTAATTTTTTGAACCTTTGCTTTAATGCTTCTTTATATTCGACGAATGGGACTTCTTTTCCGATAAATTCTAATTGAATAAAACTTTCAATCCTATTTATCAATTCTTCGTAAGCGGTTCGTATCTCTCTTACTAAGATTTGTAGATTATCTATATAGTCTTTTACAAGCTTTGGATTTTTTGCAATCTTTTCCAGAGAAATCCCCATTGCTTTAGGAAAATCTTCAAAGAATGTTTTTTCTGGCTCCTTAGATAAAGCGATAGCATCTCGCAATATAATTGCCTGTTTAGATATGCGCTTTGTCTTTTTTCCATATTCAGGTAGTTGTGCATAAAAAACCAGAAACGGTTTTATCAACTCAATTAGGCTGTCATTGGAAACTATATCCGTTTCTTCGATATTAAGAAAAGACCTATAAGAATTAAATAAATCCAATTTTATACCTGAGATGTCAAATGACTTTATCTCAAATGAATCGGGTTGACGGCTCACTAAAACAAGAGTTTCGTCATCTATGCTTGGTATATAGCCGTTTTCATCAAAGAGGGCATAATCATCACGACAAATAAAAAGGAAGACTGGCAACCAAAAATCTATAAATCCTTGCTTTAATTTTAGTGGTCTCTTTTGAAGACGTTCGACTAAAATACGTACACTCATCTTTATTGCTTTGGCATCATCTAAGAACCTGATACATTCCTCCCACAAAACATTAAAACTTTCATCTGTAGGTTTTGTTAATGCATATCCATTATGATGAATACCAGTACTTTTTAGCAGGGACAGGTATATTGTTTTTTCAGGAGGAAATTTATCATCAGGAAATCCTAAATTGGGTTTATCAAAATTGGACACAAGTGCTTTAATCAAATTTTTACGCGCAGGTTGCATAGCCCCGGAAAGCTTACCCTTATTAACCATTTCATTTCGAAATATAGGCGTTGCCGGATAAGCCCAATCGCATATGACAGATAATTGTCTATTTAGTTGTCTATGGCTCTGAATATGAAGAATAGCACCGTTAAATAACCAAGTCGTTTTAGAATCGTCATAAAGCCCCTCGGATATAAGCTCATTAAGAGTCTTTTTGTAACGAAGAATCATTTTATCTATTTCCCGTTGAGCGACCTTGTCATTCGGATATTGTCGTTTCACATACTGTATGCGTTCCAATTCGACTAATGTATTCCGAATATCTCTAATATTGTTGTATAGACAATATAAAATAGGTTCATTTGAATCCAACGATTTTTGAATGGACTCGCTTTCTATTGAGTTTTCGGGAAATACGAGATTTATAATTCCATCGGCTTCCTCAATAATTTCAATATAAGGCTTTTCTGATATCTTGAACTGAAAGAAACGTGGACAGCCTGTTCTATAAAAATGCTCTTTTGCTTGGGTGTATGGAAAATCGAAGTATTTATTCAAGTACGGCACGACATCAACAATCTCGTCAATCTCTGCATCTGCAATAGCCTGATCAATGTCTAAATCTGTTCCACCAAGCAATTTATAACGTTTATCGTATTTTGTGAAACTGATTATCTTAAATTGAGAAAGTTTATCTATGACTTCTTCTGCATTATCAAAGCCAAGACTCAGTCTTTGAATAATCAGATAAAAAATCTTTATCAATAACGCTGCTATAAGGTGCAAATATATTTAACAACCCAATTGTCTTTAGCAGTTTTGTTCCTTCATTTACATAATCAGCTAATTCTCCTTCAAGTCGCTCAATTGAACTGCGAATAGTTGCCCATTGACTATAATTCTGATTGTGCTTTGTTGTCAGAATCGAATAGTAGTTGTACATCAAATAATCATAGACACAACTAATGTTATAATATGGATTGGCTTTTGTCTCGAAATCTTCTAAACCCAGATAATCATTCGAATCAATAAACTGAAACAAAGAGCGTTCATTTTGCCCATATCGCTGCAAAGCTAAGGTTAAAATAGAGGCTGACAAAATATCGAAAGGAAGCAGCTTTTCGGCTATTGACTGATTGAAATAATCATTCAGAGGAAATGTCTTTGATTTTTCTATACTATCAAAAAGTCGGTCAAATGTTTTAAGTTTTTTGACCTTACCTTCTTTTGAGGAAATCCGTTCGGCGGCCAATAACAACAGTTGCTCAACAGGTTCATTAAAAGTTATTTCTTTTAATCGTCCTCGAACCTTATCCCACTCATTACGTTGAGTTTTAGATAGTCCTATTGCATAATCGTTATATCCCTGATGAAGCGTTGTTACAAAAAGGATATTTTTAGAATCATCATTAGCTAATTCTGCCAATTGCTGAATGAAGTACAACTCTTTCTCAGGATTATTATTTGCAGCATATTCAAGGAATTTCCCAAATTCATCAATAGCAATAAACCAACCTTTACCTGTTTTACTAATTTCAGCATAGCTTGATTCTATCTTTTCCAATATATCACGTGTACTGTAGTCTTTATTTTTTAACCCAAACTCCGTCGCAAAATAATTTAACAAGGAATCTGACTCTCCTATAATAGGTAAAAACTCAAATCCTTTTACGCCTTCAAAACTTCCATTCAACGGACAGAAATACTCTTTCTCCCCATTCAAATGATGCTCTAAAGCCAATAGAAAAGAGGATTTACCCGTACCATAAGAACCCACGATATTGAATGAATGTATTCCGCTCTTATAATTATTAGCTATCTGGGAATAAACCTGTTTTGCATTAGGTGTAGAAATATATTCGAGATTTTTATTTAAATCTCGAACAATATTTATTGAGGGTGAATAGTGATATTTAATTTCCGGCATAATAATCATTGAGTATCTCCCATTTGTCAATGGTTGATTTAAATTGTAATACTTGAACACCTGCGCTACTCGAAAACACTATGTTGTTATATTTCTCTGTAATTCGCTCTATTATAGAGTGTAATCCTTCTTTATTCAGAGCAAAAATGATTCCGGGTGAATTATTGCCAACTTCTAGCTCCTTGAAACTAATCGTTTTCATATCAGGATAATTATCAAGTATTGAGAATAAAACTATCTCTGCGGGTAAATTATAATTATCTTCATTCGATATTCGAAACAAATCAACCAATCCTTTTTCTCCATACCTTTCAACTCGTAATTTTGACATCAGTTGTAAGTCGTTGAAAATGCTTGAATACATATCTTCTAATTCTACACGAATCTCTGCCTTGTCTGTTTTCTGGTACATTCGTTGTAGCACCATAATATCTGCTGTAATAGTATTCACATTATATGAACTATCTTCTCTTGCAATAGATTCTATGTATTTGTGCAATTGTTCAGATGTAAACTCTATACGGCCTCTTCTGAAACCGTTAAAAAATAAGCTATAAATAGATGCATAATTTTCTTTCACTAATAGATAGTGAAGCAACCAAATTGTCCCAATATCTTCTAAGTATTTATCTTTACCTTCACCTCCAAAGATATAATGAGCCATTTCTGATAATTCCCATTTATCACTACATAATCCAAAAGCTTTCATCCAAAAGCCAATAGCCGATACCATATTTTTACCAACGCCTAACTCCACAACTGCATTGTCATCGCCAAATTTATTACCAATGACTAAGAAATCATAGCCCTTTTTGAGCCAGAATTGCTTGCAGATGAACGTTTCATGTCCTGAAAACCTCATGTTTTATTATATAGATATATTTAATTTACAAAGATAGCGTTTTTTGCTCAGTAAGCTGATATTTTTATTATAAACATTATTCTCCTCATTCTTAGATATTCTGTAGATATTTCAAATGTAGTCACTTATCATTCAGAGAAACAAACTTATTAGAAATGATGCTACAACACCTAGTCTTACGCCACTCCCTACCTAATCAACGCCACACTCTTCCTCCTGCCGAAAAATCGACTGTAATCCTGCTATTACCCACTACTTTCGTTACGCATTAATAGTGATGCGTAACAAAAAAGAGTGTAATTATGGACGAAAAATTAAATCCGAAAGACCGCGTTCTTCTGATGCGAGAAGAGGGAGAAGGCAACAAACTCCAAGTAGTGAAGGGTATCGACAAAAAAGGAAAGATCGATGCCATTGACCCCCTGAAGGCAAAGCCCAATGACTTTCTTATCATTGACCGGCACGCCGATCCGATTGAGAACTTTTTCAGAAACTTCTTCAACCAGTTCAAGAATCCGTCGCATATCGGTTTTTATGCCGTTACGGTCGAGATGTTGGACAAGGTACTGACGCTAACCGAAAAAGAATTGGAGAAATTCCGCATCAATCCGAAGAACTTCCTGAATCAAACAAAGGGAGAGTCTTAATCGGCACCCAAGCAAAACGAAATTATTAGCCCTCAAACAGAAGAAATGCCCCCCTCACGCACCCAAAACTGACGAACCGAAAACCGATTTCCGGCAATTCGACACCAATCGTATTCCTGAAAGCGAATACCAAAAATACGGCATCAAGCCGGAAGCCATTAAAGACGAACTCAATGCGATGAGTCACGGATATAAATCCCCTCATTTGCTGGATATTACTCCGAATATCGACGGCGTGGAGTGTCCGATGAAAGCCCGTTTGTCGTTGGAAGAGCAGCCGGACGGAAGCCTGAAATTCGTGCCACATCCTTACCAGCACCAAGTCGATTTGGACAAACCGTTTCAAGGCATTATCCTTCCGGATGACGTCAAAGAAAACCTGTTGACAACAGGCAATGGCGGTAGAGTGGTAGAATTAGAGCCGAACATCCCCGGCGAAAAAGTTCCTTCATTGATATCCATCGATAAACTGACGAACCGTCTGGAAGCCGTTCCGGCAGACAGACTAACTGTTTCCCAAAACCTGAAAGGCACTGAACTCACTCCCGAACAGCAACAGGCACTCAAAGAAGGTAAAAAAGTGCTGGTTGAAGGAATGACGTCCAGAAATACGATCGGAACGGATCATCCCAAGAAATTCGATGCTTATGTACAATTCAACGCGGCCAAAGGCGGGTATGATTTTACTTACGACGGGTTGAACCGGAACAGGTATCAACAAAGCAACAAGGAAAAACGTCTATCATCCGTGGAACCCACCAAAGTCCGCATCCCCCAAAACCTTTTAGGCGTCGATTTGAACGAGAAGCAACAGAATGCGCTCCGGGAAGGGAAAACAACCTATGTGCAAGGTATGGTTAAAGATGGAAAAGGCGAACCTTTTAACGCCTATGTAAAAGTTAATCCTGAGAAAGGGAAACTCGATTTCTTCAAATGGAATCCCGACAGGGCGAGAAAACAAGGTGCTCACGTGAAGCCTGCCGAAGAGAGCAAAACGCAGGTTGCCGTCAATAGTCACGGAAAAACCAACGAAGCGACGAAATATGCCAAAGAACCTCTGAAGCAAGGTCAACAACGGCCAACGGAAGCGCAAGATACCCGTCAAAAACAGCAACAAGGCTTTAAAAAGCCTGTGAAAAAATCCTCCGGACAAAGAATTTGATTCAACCACTAAAAAAGATCCAACAGTATATGAAATTGATTATAGCAGAAAAACCGAGCGTAGCCCGCGATATAGCGGCTATCGTCGGTGCAGATAACCGCAAAGAGGGTTATCTGGAGGGAGGCGGCTATGCCGTTACATGGGCTTTCGGACATCTTGTCGGGTTGGCCATGCCTGCCGACTACGGCATCACGGGGTTTCAGGCGGAGAACCTGCCGATACTTCCGGCTACATTTAAGTTGATCCCCCGCCAAATCAAAGACGGCAAGGAGTACAAACCCGATCCGGGCGTATTGAAACAACTTAAAATCATCGGAGAACTGTTCCACAAGTGCGAACGCATCGTGGTAGCGACCGATGCCGGCCGGGAAGGTGAATTGATATTTAGATACCTGTACGCGTATCTTGACAGCGATAAGCCTTTTGACCGTCTTTGGATAAGCAGCCTCACGGAGCAGGCGATCCGAAACGGATTGAACAACCTGCGTCCGGGAAAGCAGTACGATAACCTCTATCTCTCGGCCAAAGCACGCAGCCAAGCCGACTGGCTTGTCGGCATCAATGCTTCGCAAGCCCTTTCCATCAGTGCCGGAAGCGGCGTCTGGTCATTGGGACGGGTGCAAACGCCTACCTTGGCGATGATATGCAGCCGCTACCTCGAAAACAAGGAGTTCAAACCACAAACCTATTTTCAGATAAAGCTCCATACGGCAAAAGAATCGATATCGTTCCCGGCAATCTCTACCGACCGGTACGACAGCCGGCAAGACGCCGACAAAATCTTAGTGCGTATTCGCTCCGCAGAATATGTCAGCGTATCCCACGTTGAAAAGAAGCAAGTAAGTCAGGAACCGCCATTGCTTTACGACCTGACTACCTTGCAAAAAGAAGCGAATAGCCGGCACGGTTTCTCGGCCGACAAAACCCTATCAATCGCCCAATCGCTTTACGAAGCCAAATTCATTTCCTATCCGAGAACAGGGAGCCGGTATATCTCCGAAGATGTGTTTGCGGATATACCCACCCTTATTGCTCAATTATCGGCTGATCCGTTATTCGGAAGTTATGCCCAAGCGCTATCATCGGGTACGAAGCTCAACAGGCGTTCGGTAAATGATAAGAAGGTAACCGATCACCACGCTCTGATTATTACAGAGAATATGCCTCAAGATTTATCTTCCGAGCAGAAAACGTTGTACGATATGATTGTCGCCCGTGTGCTGGAAGCCTTTTCGGGGAAATGTACCCAAGAAACTACTGCCGTTTCGTTGGAGATTGCAGGTGTGCCTTTTTCGGTAAAAGGGAGTGTTGTTCTTATCCCCGGTTGGCGAGGCGTGTTGAATGCACAGGATGAAAAAAGAGAGGATGACGCTGTTTCAACACTTCCGGATTTATCTCCCGGTGAAAGACTTCCTGTGAACGATAGGGACCTCTTGGAGAAGCAAACCAGACCTCGCCCTGTACACACGGAAAGCAGCCTTCTTTCGGCCATGGAGACCTGCGGAAAAGAATTAACGGACGAAGCCGAACGGGAAGCCCTCAAAGAGTTGGGTATCGGAACGCCTGCTACCCGCGCGGGAATTATCGAAACACTTTTATCTCGCGAATACATTCGCCGGGAAAAGAAGTCCCTTGTTCCGACAAACAAAGGATTAACGGTTTACCTTGCCGTACGGGATAAAAAGATTGCCGACGTCAGCATGACAGGAGAGTGGGAAAGAGCCTTGAATAAAATAGCGGCAGGCGAAATGGATGCCGATACATTTCACAAGGGGATTGAGGTATATGCCTCACAAATTACCTCCGAACTGTTGGAAAGTCGGATTGAAAGCGGCCATGCACGGGAAGCATATCCCTGTCCGAAGTGTAAAAACGGCCGGGTCGTTTTGTTCCCGAAAGTGGCCAAATGCAATAACGAAGCATGCGGGCTTACCGTATTCCGGAACAAATCGGGCAAAGACCTGACCGACGGACAACTGAAAGAATTGCTGCTCAAAGGGAAGACCCCACTTATCAAAGGGTTTAAGAACAAAGAGAATAAGCCTTTTGATGCGATAATAGCCTTTGACGCGGACTATAAAACCATTTTTGAATTTCCGCCAAAAACAGGTTTCAACAGGAAACGCAAATAAAAGCGCTACCTTTGCCACTAAGAAGTTCATACGCACCACAGGTTTAATGAGCGATTGTTAAGTCGGGGTACTGTTGAATTTTTTAGTGGCGGCACTGGGGAGGGATACCCCGGTGCCTTTTACTTATCCCAATTTGAACATTTTACCACTAAAAAATCATCCGTATGAAATACAATCCCCATTTAGATCCGGCGGAAATGTCTTACTTCCGTTTGAACCTCCTTTCTTATTTGCGAGATGCCCACCCCGACAAGGCCAATGACCTATCTTTCATTGCCGCACGGGGAGACATGGCCGCCGAAGCGTACAGCCAAGCCATAAAAGCGGGCTTAGACCACATTCAGGCTGCTGAAATAGCAAACGAAATCCTTTTCAAAGGGCTGCACTTCTCCCCATACAATATGCTTGTTGAAATCCTTTGGAATGAGTTTTACGACGAAGTTTCTCCCGGTGAAGCGGAAGAGAAAGCGAGAGTATTGTTACCCGAATGTCAGGCAGTATTTGCCAAATACCACCTGAACGATCATTACGCCGATACCCCTGAGTATTCAATCCTCTATACAGAGCTTGTCGGCATCATTCAATTGCTGTTAGAAGATGGGCTACAATAAGCGTATTCATCTGCGACAGAATATCGACGCCATCCGGCTGGCGTTGATGCTCGACAAAGAACGACGGGAAGCTACGCCCGAAGAGCGCAGCGTGCTATCCCTCTATTCGGGCTTTGGGGGGCTCAAGGACATCCTGAATCCTGTTGATAAGCCTGAGGACATCCGGCATTGGTCTAAATCCGAGGCTGAGCTTTTCCCTTTAGTAGCGGAACTTCATCAGGTACTTCGTGAACACTCCTCCGCACCGGAAGCGTATAAACAACATATCGGTTCGTTAAAAAACTCTGTACTCACCGCCTTCTATACGCCTAAGCCTGTTGTTGAGATCTTGGCAAAAACACTGAAAGAAAGCGGGATTGAGCCGATGTGTTTCTTGGAGCCGAGTGCAGGGACAGGAGCGTTTATAGAGGCTTTTAAGGAAGAGACTCTCGAATCCCGGTATATGGCATTTGAAAAAGATTTGCTAACCGGTAAAATCTTATCTCATCTCTATCCCGATGAGTATATCAGAATAGAAGGCTATCAAAAAATCGAGAACCGTTACTCCGGATATTTTGACGTCATCGCTTCCAATATTCCTTTCGGAGATGTAGCCGTCTTCGACCCGCAATTCTCGAATCACAAGCATCCTGCAGTCAAGCAATCGACACAGGCTATTCACAATTACTTTTTTACCAAGAGCGTTCAAACGGCGAGGGAGGGCGGAATCATCGCTTTTATTACAAGCCAAGGCATTCTTAATTCGGAACAGAACAAGCCGGTACGGGAATACCTGATGACCGGTTGCAACCTCGTTTCCGCTATCCGTCTGCCGAACAATCTTTTTTCAGACTATGCCGGGACGGATGTCGGGAGCGACCTGATTATCCTGCAACGAAAAAGTGAGAATACATCTCTAAGCCCAAGAGAACAGGATTTTATCGAAAGCCGGAAACTGTCGAACGGTATTTCGATCAACAATCTGTTTCGCGACTTTTCACGGGTGGTACAAACCCATTCAAAAGTAGATACCGATCCTTACGGTAAACCGGCCATTGTCTTTACGCACGAAGGAGGGATAGACGGTATTGCCCGGGATTTGGGACAAATGCTGAAAGAAGACTTTGCCCGGCATCTGGATTTGCGGCATTATCATATCTATACTCATCAAGAAGAAATAAAAAGTGCCGCACAGCTGGATTGGGAAGAAAATCCTTTGGGACTTGAAGACGTTTTTTCCGACGAGGAGTTGGAAGAGATCCGGCTATCAAACGAACAGCAATTACGTTCTTCGAGTGAACGTTATCAACCCACGCAAGAGGATATAGAGTCTTTTAGTGAATTTATAAACGAATCGGACCAAAAACTTTTTTTGGAACGTCCGCCATTGCCCGAAGACTACTCCCCAAAAGAAATGGAGACAATTGTACCGAAACAGACTACCGGAGAAATACATCAACGCTCTCTTTTTGACAAAGGATTCTCTGTAAACAATGAGCCGAATGTGGAGGCGAAAGCTGGCTCTGTTTCGCAAACACCAGTCATTACGCTTTACGACCTCTTCGGTTTCTCACAAGAGGAACGTAGCCAAGTCAAAAAGCCTAAAAGAAAAAACAAACAACTTAAACCAAAAGCCCAACAACCCGAAATCCCATTTATGGATTGGAGAGAAGAGATGGCATATAAAACTGTATTAAAGAGTGAACAGAAAAAACAAGCTACTCCCATACCTTATTACCGAACTGAAGAAATGCCATCTCATTACCGTGAAGGTTCATTAATAACAGATGAAAACAACCGTATCGGCTATTTGCGGGATATGAACGGATTGCAGCCGATGTTCCATCCACTCCAACTGACGACTACACAACAGGCAAAAGCATCACTTTATATCGAGATACGGGACACTTATCATCACCTGTATAGTAACGAAGCAACGCGATTAGAGGCTAGTCCCGCTCTCCGCGAGATGCTAAACAGGCTTTACGACGATTTTATCTGTCGTTTTGGAAACATCAACGACCCCAAAAATCTCAGCTTGATCAAGATGGACGCGGGAGGAACGGAAATCCTCTCGCTCGAACGCTATATCGACGGAAAAGCAATCAAAGCCGATATATTTCGCCAGCCGGTCGCATTCAATCCGAACGAGATAACTCATGCCCGTAATGCCAGAGAAGCCCTGACTGCTTCTCTCAACAAATATGCAACCGTGAACCTTGAGTATATGGCGGAACTCACGGGAAGGACATCCGAAGAGCTATTAGATGAACTAAAAGGCACGGTTTACTTCAATCCCATGCTCGCGGCTTATGAAATCAAGGATAAATTCATCAGTGGCAATGTCATTTCCAAAGCCGAACAGGTGGAACGTTTTCTGGAGAACCATGCTGACCATAAAGCGGCCAAAGAGTCTCTTTCGGCTTTACGAGAAGCGATTCCCCGGCCAATTCTTTTCGATGAGCTGGATTTTAATTTCGGCGAACGATGGATTCCGACAGGAATTTACAGTAAATATGCTTCATACCTGTTCGACACGGACGTTTCGATACACTATGCCCCAAGCCGGGACGAATATACCCTTACTACAAACAGTAAAAACGTAAAGATATGGGATCAATTTGCGGTAAAGACCCAAAGTCGAACGTTCGACGGCATTGCCCTGATGAAACATGCCTTGCACAACACATCGCCGGACATTACAAAGAAGGTCAATAAATACATTGACGGAGAATTGAGAGAGGTGAAGATACGAGACGCTGAATCTATTCAACTTGCCAACTCAAAGATTGATGAAATACGAAACGGCTTTACCGACTGGTTGAATGAACAATCCGAGGAGTTCAAAGAACGGTTGGCAGAGAAGTATAACCGCACATTCAACTGTTTTGTACGTCCTGATTATGACGGTTCGCATCAGACTTTTCCCGATCTGGACTTGAAGGGATTAGGTATTCCCGATCTATATAAGAGTCAAAAAGATGCCATATGGATGGATATCCTCAACGGCGGAGGGATTATCGATCACGAAGTTGGCGGAGGAAAAACGCTAATCATGTGCGTAAGCTCATACGAGAAAAAACGGTTAGGACTAGTCAATAAGCCTGTTATTATTGCCTTGAAAGCCAATGTTCACGAGATTGCTCAAACCTACTGTACGGCTTATCCCAATGCCAAAGTGCTGTATCCCGGCAAAGAAGATTTTACTCCGGCCAAGCGGATAAAAATCTTCCATGAGATGAAAAATAATAATTGGGATGCCATTATCCTAACACACGAACAGTTCGGCATGATCCCTCAATCGCCCGAGATACAGCGGCAGATACTGCAAGCGGAACTCGATAGTGTGGAAGAGAATCTGGAACTCCTTCGGAGGGAAGGTAAGGAAATATCTCGTGCAATGGAAAAGGGACTTATTAAAAGACAACAAAACCTCGAAGCCAAGTTGGAGCGTATTGCTTTTCAGATTGAGAACCGGAAAGATGACACGGTCGATTTTCGCCTGATGGGTATCGACCATCTTTACGTTGATGAATCGCATCGTTTCAAAAACCTGACTTTTACGACCAGACATGACCGTGTCGCGGGATTGGGAAATGCCGAAGGTTCACAGCGCGCCCTCAATATGCTTTTTGCTCTGCGGACGATTCAGGACAGGACAGGTAAAGATTTGGGTGCGACATTCCTTTCGGGAACCACCATTTCCAACAGTCTTACGGAACTGTATCTTTTATTCAAATACCTTCGTCCGAACGAACTGGAGCGGCAAGGCATTACCACATTCGATGCGTGGGCGGCTATTTTCGCCAAGAAATCGATTGATTACGAGTTTTCGGTAACGAATGAAATTGTACAGAAAGAACGCTTCCGCTATTTCATTAAAGTCCCTGAGCTGGCGGCATTCTATGCCGAAATATAGGAGTTAGGAGTAAGGGGAAGCGAGAAAAGTCTATCTACTTGATTAACAGAGCTTCTTTCGGTTTGGTGCATTGGCTTGCACCACGAAAAAAGGCAAAAAAGAGCGGTTGAAAGAGCGAGTTCAGTTACCAAATCGTTCCCTTTTAGGGGCTTCGGAAGAGGTAAGCAAAATGTGGTAACTAAAATGGTGTTTTCTCTCTTGTTTTCAATGTTTTGCATAGCGACAACTATCCCTTAGAGGTCTAACTTTGTAAACAAAAACGACAATGAAAGAAAAGACATTGAAGCTACTCTTTTACCTCAAGCGAGGCACACAGAGTAAGGAAGGTAAAAGCCCCATTATGGCTCGCCTCAGTGTGGGGCGAACAATGGTGCAGTTCAGTTGTAAAATTGCTTGCTCTCCTCAGCTATGGGATAGCCGTAAGAGCAGACTCGTGGGCAAGAGTGCCGAAGCTGTATCCGTAAACGCAGAACTCGACCGCTTACAACTCGCTGTACATCGTGCCTTTGAACACTTGCAGAGCAGAAAAGGGGAAATAGTAACAGCTGAGGAGGTTAAAAACACGCTCTTTGGCTTAAACAGCGATAGCCAAGGCTTGCTCTATCATTTGGAAGGCTATTTGGCACGCTTTCGAGAGCGTGTGGGCATAGACCGCAGTGAACGCAGGTATAAGTGCATCTTGCTATTTCGCAAGCATTTCGAGGCTTTTATCAAACACCACTATCGAGTAGGCGACTTGCCTGTTCAGAAAGTTTGTAGAGCTTTGGTTGAAGACTTTGAGGTTTATCTCTCCAGAGAGAAAGCTTTCAAACTCAATACCACGGCTGGCTACCTCTCTATGCTGGCTTCGCTACTGAAAGACCTATACAAACGGCATATCATCGACACTTATCCCTTCTTGGGCTATTCTATCCGCTGGGATGTCGGTTCGCCACGCTACATTACCAAGGAGGAGCTCTTGCGTATTATCGCCTTAGATGAAACGCAATTGGGAGATTATGAGCTAGTGTCAAGGGACATGTTTGTCTTTGCTTGCTATACAGGCTTATCGTACACGGATATTTACCACCTTACGGCTGAACATCTTATCGAGGAGGGCGGTATGACTTGGATACGCAAGCCTCGCATCAAGACTGGCAATGTGTGCCACATCCCCCTCTTGCCCGAGGCTGCTGCCATCATTGAGCTGTACCGAGGCATTCACACCCGAGCCTTTCGCCACGAACCGCCCAAGGGCTATCTTCTGCCCATTCCTGGCTGTGATACGGTCAATATTCATCTGAAGAAGATGGCGAAGCTCTGCAAAATCAATAAATGCCTCACCTTCCATATGGCTCGCCACACCTTTGCCTCTCAGATGACCCTCTCCGAAGGGGTATCTATCGAGAGCGTGTCGAAGATGCTGGGGCATAGTCAAATCAAGACTACGCAAGTCTATGCCGAGACTTCGCCCGAACGTGTGTTTCGGGATGTAGAGCGTATCCTCCCCGAGATTGCTCACTATCGTTTAACCAACTAAAAGCAAGACAATGAAAAGTACATTCTCAGTTTTATTCTTTATCGATCGTAGCAAGGCGAATGAGCAGGGGCTATGTCTTATCCGTTGTCGCATTTCCTGTAATGGCAAGACTGCTTCGTTCTCTACCAAGCAACAAACAGCCCCCGAAGATTGGAACGCACAGAGAGCAAGAGTAAAAGCAAGCTCCCTCACGGCTCAAGGCATCAACAACGCACTGAATGCCGTAGAGCAAGGACTGAATGCACTCTATGAACGCATTCTTAGAGAGGAGCAATACATCACAGCCGAGTACCTCAAGGAGCAATTTCTTCGCAAGGAAAAGCCCCAGCAATCCATCTTAGAGCTATATCAAACGGTCTGCGAGGCTAAGAGGGCTTATGAGGGTAAATCTCTCAGTAAAGCCACCATAAAAGCCTTTCGGGATAGTTACAAGAGCTTTGCTCGCTTTTTGGCTTCGAGGGGGCGAAGCGGATGTATGCCTTACGAAGTGAACAAGGGGCTGATAGAGGATTATCGGCTCTATATGCTCCGAGATTTAGGGAATAAGGTAAGCTCTGTTGCCAACCGCCTCAGACACCTGCACCAAGTAATTCGCAGAGCTTTGATGGAGGGAGTCGTGAGAGAAGATCCTTTTGACCTCATCGACATAGACACTCCTGCTTACGAACGCAACTCGCTCAGCGGTGACGAACTGCAAAAGCTATTGGCTTATCGTCCGCATCGCTCTGTGGATAATCATATCAGACTAATATTCCTCTTGGGCTGTTTCACTGGCTTGGCTTTCTCTGACCTCAAGAAATTGCGGATGGAGGACGTTTATACCCTCAGCGATGGACGCAGATACATCTCGCTCTACCGCACCAAGACGCAGAATTGTTGTATCGTACCATTGCTACCCATTGCCGAGGAGATTCTCGCCTTTGTAGGGCAAGGACGCTCAGAGGGGCTATACTTCCGAGAGTTTCCCGTAAACAGCCACTTCAATCGCAAAATCCGTGAACTACTCATCAAGGCTGGATGCTCTCCCCATACAGAGGCGAGTTCGCACACCGCACGGCATACCTTTGCCACAACCATCTGTTTGGAGAACGGCTTGCCGATTGAAACGGTGAGTAAGATGTTAGGACATCGCTTTATCAGCACCACAGAGCTATATGCCAAGGTAAGCAAGCAGAAAATCGCCAAGGAGATGCTCCCACTGATGGGGAGCGAGCAGACGCAGATGCTTCGCAAGGCTCTGAGGGTTTGCCCACCACGCAAGCGAGCCACAGCCAGCGAAGCCGAGCCGTCCACCGCCTAAGGTCGTCTTCATTTCGGGCAAAGATACAAGGGCGGTCCGTTTGCCCAGCAAGGTCAAGTCCTGCGGAGGAGGGAAGAATCTCCACCGCAGGACTTTTTGTATCATAGCGGTCGTATTCCTTCCCTCCCACCTTGCTCGGCAAGACCACCCTTCGCGGAGAAAAGCCCGAACGAATACGACATACTCAGGCTCTTTGGACGCAAGCAAGGCTTAAAAACAGAGCATAATCTGTTTGCTCTTTTATAAGGCTAGCCTTAATAGGCTCAATTACCTCATTTCCGACCATAGGAACGAGCCGACTCCTCATCTCATTACCGCAAGTAAGCCCTTTCTTAGCCTGCTCCTTTGCCTGCCTTTTCCCTCGTTTTCCTTGTCCCTCACCAATCCCTTGAGCGTTGCACTCTTAGCCCTAATTTTGCCTCCAAAAGAAAAGGCAAGCGAGCGCATTTGCTCCGACTTGCCACCATACAGAAACGCAAATTAAAACCAACCGAAGCAATGAAAATTATCATCGTAGAGGGCAAAGCGTGGGAGCAGCTCCGCTCCTCCTTTGCCGACTTCATCCACCGCACGGAGCTGATCATCGGCAATCCCCCCGAAACAGAAGCGTGGCTCGACAACGAAGCCGTCTGCCGTAGGCTCAGCATCAGCAAGCGTACCTTGCAAACACTCAGAGATACGGGCAAAATTCCCTTCTCAATGGTCGGACATAAGTGCTACTACAAAGAGAGTGACATCACGGAAGTATTGAACGCACAAACTGAATGAACGCACTATGGCAGAGAATGAAATCATTACAAGTGAAAACCCTCAAATGAAGCTATTTACGCAGATGATGGAGGGTATATTAGCCAAGTTGGAGCGTTATTGTGCCTCGGCTCGCCCGATGTTAGGCGGTGAGGTCTTCCTCACTGGCGAGGAGATCTGCGAGCTACTCAAACTCAGCACACGAACGCTCCAAGAGTACCGTAGCAACGGCACATTAGCCTATTACAAGATAGGAGGTAAGATACTCTACAAACAGAGCGACATCCAAGCGATGCTCGAAAGGCATTATAACCCCATTCTAACAGTCAGAAAGTAGGTTGAGACCGACTCAAGTCAGCCTAGACTTAGGTCAGTTGGTCAATTGGTCAGTTAGTCTATTTAGACCAACTTCCAGAGGAACTCAGCGAACAAGGTCTAACCTTAGCTTTGAAGTCATCTAACGACCTCTGAAATAACCTTTGAACTTAGTCTTGGAGTTATCGAGCAAGCTCGAAGCTCAAGAATTAACAGCCCTACTGAATGCTGAGCCATCAGACATTGAACCTATCCTTTTTTTGTGCATAGCAAGGTGTGTCTTTGTACCACAAATTGCCATTTGTCGCACAAAGACCCTTGCCCTAAAAGGGGTATCAATCACTCCAAAGTCGTGATTAAGAAACAATGAAACCAATGAAAAGAAAGAAAACAGACCAGCCAGACGGCAGATGTGCCACCTGCCCACGATGGGACAGATGGCACATCAGAATACCCAAGCCCGAAGACCAGCAAAAGCTCATCGAGCTATACCGAAAGTCGGGAGCAAAGACCAAGAGCGACTATGTCAGAGGACGGCTATTGAACGAATCCTTTAAGGTCATCACAGAGGATAAGTCCTCAGAGCCGTACCTAAGAGAGCTGAGCAACATCCTCACTAAATTGAGAGTCATCGGGGTGAGTTACAACGAAGCCGTCAAGACGCTCAATAGCTACCACTCGGTTAAAACAGCCCAAAGAATGATACACCAGCTCGAAAGATACTCCGCAGCTATCATCAGATTACAAGTACAAGCGATACAGCTGACAATGGAATTTGAGCGTAGGAGGAAAAAATAGAAGGCAGAAGAATAAGGTCTATGATATCACCTTTTTAAGAAATCTCTTAGACTTATTGTTGATATTCCCAAGATCTTAGATTTTAGTTGCAATCCATTGTCAGAAGTAAGCATTATTGGGTTTTCCGATTTATACTTCAATGCCACTGAGATAATCATATTATCTGGAGATCGTTTGTCAAAATCTTCTGGCAATAACGAAGTGTCTGCAAATTCATAGATTATATCACGAGCATTATTTAGAAGGCGTAATGCCTTTTCTGCATTTTTCTTGCCTTGATCGTCCAGACGGATCTTCATTTTATCAAGTTCGTCAGTTACTTTTGCAGAGAGAATTATCGAATACTTTTTATCAATCTTATCCAATATGTCTGGATAATTAATAAAGACATTCGTGTCTATAACGTAATAATTTTTTCTAGTTTTTGATATCTCTTTTTTAGGTCGTTCAAATTTTGAAATGTCTATCTTCCCTTTAGGAACAAGATTTATACCCACATTTCTTATCGCCTTCGATTCTGATAGCCCAAACCTTTCAGGTTCTATGAGTGATTTAAAATCTTTCTTTACAACCTTCTCTAAATAGGCATGCACTGTTTTATCACAGACACAAGTCATTATAGACGGATCTGACACTATTATTGTGAGTTGTTTTGCTCGACTTGTTGCTACATTAAATAATGGTCTTGCTAGAGACATGCCCATCATTGTATTCGGTATGTAATATAGGCACACATCACAAGTCATACCTTGAACTCTCTCTACAGTATCTACTAAAATATTTTCCAAAGCCCCCAGTTTGCTGATAAAACAATTTTGGAGCATACGTACCGTTGCCCTGAATTTGGAGAGGACAGCAATTTTAAGCCGATTATTTCTTTTTAGAATATCGAATATTACATCTACGACATACTGACAGCAGTCTTGGTCTGCTTTTTCGCCGACAGGCATGTTTTTAAAGAGCAGGGAGCAACCGCCATTCTCTGGTGCAAATTTTAGATCGCTATCTCCGAATAGATATTCAAATTTAGCAACAGACTTTATTTCTGTATGATAAAACAAACTAGTCAATGCCGCTGCATTGGGTAAGAGTCGATGGGTCTCTGTAAGGATATATGACTTCAACTTAAAGTTATCACACAAAGTTTGAAATCCATTTACAAGCATCCCATAGTCGTTTCTTGTAATCGTTTCCTCACTAAGTAAGGCTATTGGCTGCATTTGATTTTGGTCGCCTATCCAGATGATTTTCTTCCCTAAATTTTTACATGCTGCAATCATACCGAATAATGCCTGACTAGCTTCATCCATTATAACATAATCGAATGGACGTTCTTCGTAACATTGTTTTGCCCATCCACTAGAATTGTAGAAGGTTGATAACGTAACATTGCCAGGCATGCATGTGATTCGCTTGCTTTCAACGGGGCATAGATTCTTACAGGAAATCATTTCATCGGCAGAAACATTGGTTTTCTTAATTCTTTTCTGAGCAAGAAAATCCTTCAGACTTTCCTTTTCTGCAAGTTCAATTAAGGCACGGTTGGTCATAGCTGTAACCAACACACTTTTATTATTTGCTATTAAATGAGCAATAAGTTCTGCCATCAAATGGGTTTTCCCTGTTCCAGGAGGTCCTTGAAATACCAATTCATCGTGTGTGGATAAGGAGCTTAAAATTCTTTCTACTTGTTCCTTATTAGAGTTTATCTCTTCAGGATTCCATATAAACTGTTGTCTTTCAAAATCCAATATTTCTGCAGCAGGTAATATTGGGAAATTATTTGTGACAATACTAATAAGGTTTTGATAATACTCCATGGGAGGTTCTTGAGGTCCTAAGACTACTACGCAGCCTTCAAGGTTGTTCTCAAGAAGATATTGAGACATTTCATGTGATATTCCAGAAAATCCACAAAGCAAGTAGCCATTTTCATCGGATTTACCCTGCCAGACACAATGAACCTCGGAAAATTCTACTTGATGTGACCTCAGTTTTCCCCAAGTAATTTCCCCCCAATTTTTGGGCAAACACATATCTGTCTCTAAAATGACGGCTGTAAAATACTCGTTTTTGCGAGGAATACCTTTATCTTTCTTAAAGCGAAGCATCAATTGTGCAGCCCCCAAGATATTTCGCTCAGGATCTATGCTTTCATCCTTTTTGAAATCAAGTTTAACGAACTGTGCGACATACACTTCATTGCTAGCTAATAAGGCAATAGCCTTTGAGTTTAGCAAATCAAGATATGTTTCACTTATCGCAGCAAGTTCTTTATCTAAGAACCGCTTATGCTGATCTCTTGAGTAGTACATAATAGACTAAAAATCAAATATATCATCAAAGCTCAGATTGTTATAGACCTCGGCGTCTTCTTTCTTTTCATCCAATCCAAAACCTTTTATTTGCTCAGAAGCAGAGTACCTAATGTTTTCGATTACAAAACATGTTCTCTTTGAATGCATATATCTATTTGCAAGGTGTGCAAATTCCTCGGGTGTGACAATGTCAGCATCAAAGATTAGATTAACATCTTTGTTGTCTTTGAAGGTTTCATCGAAATTGATGGGATGGATCTTTCGATCGTATCCATAATTTAGAAGACGATTGTTTTTGTTTGTCATGAGTTCAGCAAACAATCTTGGATGGAGGTATAGCTTCCTCCCTATAGAACTGGTGACAACAACAGTAATAAACTCATTCTTATATTTTATAGCATCTTTTATTAGACCATTTCCTTCAGATGGATCCCATTGAGAACAGTCAAAATCTGACAATGCGTCAAGAAATTCCTTAGCTGCTATACGAGCTTCGACGTTAAGTTCTATACGCCTCTCCTTATCAACACTGCCTCTTTCCAAAACATTGCCATAACACTCTTCATCTCCTAGATATTCTCGTGATGAAACATTCCTTGCTTGTTCAAGCTCGCGTTCCAACTCTGCTATACGCATATCTTTTTGCATTACAACATCTGCAGAAACCAAGAAAATTTTGTCCCAATCATTCTTAGTAAAAGGGCAATTCAATCGGGATGAATTAGAATACAGATCTGCAAGAATAACAGCGGGTTCCCTATTTGAGGAGATATAAATTGTCTTTGATGTGGCTATATATATATATTCGCCAAAATAATCCTTAAACAGATAAGTATTGTTATACACACCCCTATACGGAAGTGCTCCTTCAATAATGGATATTTTAAGATCAGTTCCTTTCTTCCAATCCAAATATAAACTATTCGTCCACTCCTTAGCTTCTAAGAAATCGATCTCATTGTATTGTCTTGCAATATTGAGGGACTTGAACAATGTATACAAAACCTTAACTTGGTTTTCATCTTGAATAGGAAGATAGAAGGAAGCCGCTACCCAATTCATAAAAGAGTTGATTATACTAGGATTTGTAATTCCCCATATACTTTCGAATTTCTTATCCTTAAAGGATTTTCTACGAATAATTTCCTTGCTTTGATTGTCATGAAGCCCGATTTGAATTAGAAATTGCTTTTTTTCGTTCGAATTAGCCCAGGTTAGGATCTTATTCGGTGTACGTTCTGAATTTAATGTATATTCTTCACTATCAAAGTAGGAACCAATTAAATTCGGGAAAGGATAAAGTACTCCTCCATCTCTGACAAATGAGCCTAAAATTTCTCCTAGCCCTCGCCGGAAACAATTATCAAGGATTCTAACGAATAGCGACTCGTCATTAACACGGATATGAGGTCTAAGGCTATTGGCAAAAATCGAATACCCCAAGCTCTTATGATATACCATCAGAAAGCAGAACTGATCTTCTGAAATTAAGGAACTTGACTCCTTTAATAATTTGTTCAATTGATCATAAACATATTTTGGGGACACTTCTGTCTGAGCAAAAATCTCATCACAACGATGAATTGACGTGAAATTTGAGACTATACTACTTAAAGCAGATGTGGACGAAAGTGATGGGAGAAGTTGGGACAAAGAAAATCCAACTCTTTTGTCATTAATCTCTAAAGTGAACTCATCTTTAAGAGTATAGTCAGATAATTTTTTTTCATCAATAGTAATGATTGATCGAACATAAGTAATCGTTGAATCATCTTGTGCCGCCAGTTTTATCAATCTGTATGTAAAAGAAGTCTCAGGATACTGTTCACTACTAATAAGCGATATATCCTTAATGGTATGCACATAATTTGCTTTTGTACGATTGTCTGATTGTTCAACAATTGTTAAAAGACTTTGCTTAGAAATGTTTGATTTACGGAAAAGGGTCTCGGTAAATGAATTATTCCATTCTCCTCTAAAGTGGATGTAGACCTCAAGCAAATCTACACTTTCGGTGATAGTTTCAATATTTAATTCAACTACAGAGGAATACACATCAGAGGAAGGAATCAAATATGCAGACAGCATTTGATTGTATTCACTCTTATTCAATGTAAAAGGATAGAGCCATATTGGACAATTCTCATTGTTTACAGACATCTGTCCTAGTGGAGTGTAATCTCCATTTTGATTTTTAAAGATTGCCCATTTCTTCAGCATCTCTTTCCCGACACCATCAAACTCTAAACAATTCTCAAAAAGAGTAAGTCTATCGTTGTATGAGAGGTTTGAAATAGAACATTCTTGTATTTTTTTGAATATATCTTTTTCATCTTGGGTATTTAAGAATGAGCTCAACGGATGTTCGTTCAACTGATTTTCAGATATGCAGAATCCTAACTTACATAATACATCCACCATTGGAAGTATTTTGTCTGTCAAAATGATTTCCTTATTATCTAAACTTATTTGGCTTATTGACCTCCAATTTGTGCCAAAAAGGAAAGTGGGGATTCGATAAACCAATGAATGAGCTGCTTCATTAGATGCCAACCATTGGTAAAAGCCATTTCTTATATCGTCTGTACAAGTAATCAGCCATTGGGACAATGAATCTACATCAGAGCTCAAGATTTTACATATAGAATCTACATCAAACTTGTCAATCTGAAACAAAGCTCTTGCAAGGCAATTAGACTTTAATAACCTGTGTGGCAGATGCTTATTTGTATTGAGTAAAGTATAGAATGCTGGATTTCCAATTATCTCAGATAGGCCAGAATCATCATAGATGATCTCAGAGGCAGATACGATGTCATTTACATCGTTGACGATAAAGCGTTCAGTCTTCAGAGCTGTGTCATATCCTCGATTGAATGCATCAACTAATGCTGCAGTGTCATGACTACTAGATTGGAAAAATTTTGTTGGCAACAAATTCAAGTATTCAGGTTCATCAAAAGATGCATAGGAAGCAACCATTCTAACAATGGCATTTCCTATTGTATAGAATACAAAATGATTCCATGGGTTATCACTTTGTATTCCTTCACGATCAGACTTGGGGATAAAGTCTGCATTGATAAAAAACGGAAACTTAAACCGATGTTCATTCATCGGCAAATAAGCATAAAGAGATAAAGTGTCACTCCCCAAGGGCTGAATGTGTCCGTATTCATCCCGTTTAATCGCAAAAGAAAGAGTAGTATCAATAGTAGATGCAATACGGTCGGGTATACCTGTTACTTCTCCCACTATATTCCCCTCTGAATCCGTGCGCACAAAATAGCTTTCCGATTCGCCTCGGTTGTTAATTCGCTCATCACGACGTATGGCAATCCCCGCATTCTTAAACTCTTGGTCATTAACAGGTATGCTATCGAGCCTAAAGATACTATAATCCTCGACTCTGTTTTTCTTGTCGAATGAATTTACAAGTGAAATGAATTTTCCATCTTCAGATCTGTTCTTTTGAATAGTAAGACATTCTTTACCCTGTATTAGCTGTACACGATTAGTTTTACGCAGGAAGAGCATGAAACGGGGTTCTTCAAATACCTCTTTCACCGCATTACCATAGTCTACCAATGTGTCATCATCCATTTTAAGGGCAATAGCGACATTTTCATTTTTGTTAAAAATCGAATCAACAATTTCTAGCTTAGCTCCCTCTTTCCAAACAGGAAGGAGTTGCCAAGGTATATCCTTAACTCCATTAAACTCCCGTTTGAATTTGGCATATTTATGATTAAATTCCTCCTGCTTTGCCTTATCGTCAATTATATCATTTACAAGGTGATAGAAACCCTCAAAACTATCGTAAATAGGACATTCCTTGTCAAAAGCGAATGTATATCCAGAACTTTTAATAAGCACAGAGTGAGAGTTTGTGAAAACAGACTTGAAGCCAATACCCTTATAGCCTGTTTTTTTATCATTTGCCCTCTTTGTACTTTTTGCTGCTGATGTTATTGATTCAAAGTCATCCTTATTGAAGGAATATCCGTCATGAGTGAGGACAAGGTATTTCCCGGCTATTTGCACCTTGACTTTCACACCATTTGTTGAAGCTGCATCATCAGCATTTTGTAAAAGTTCAAAAAACATTCGTTTCTTGCTCGAATACAGACTTTTGCCTACTTCTTCCAATAAATTGGCCACACTAGTGTTTGTGTTTGGACTTGTATGCTGCTTAAACGAAAGCGATACAGATTCTTTGTAGGGGTCTGTAACTTCTTTTATATTGTTGGAGGTTACACAAAACATATAAGGAGTACCTTGCTTGAATCTGTATTCTTTAGAAGCTAGATTTAGTTCAACTTCATAATAACAACTTTCTGAAAAGAAATTCCTTAGTTTATTATCTATTATTGCGATTAGATTTTTCCCATTTACAGGATCAATCAGTAATTTACCGTTGTTTTTTTCATCTGGCTCCCCTGTTGTAATTAAATTTTTTAGAAAATAATCTGACTTAATCTTTATCAACTTACCAGCAAACTTGTTCGTGGTCAGCCCCATTGTTTGGAGCAACTGTGATAACTGCAAGTCGTATAATGATTCATCATACTTGTCCTTCACAACAAAGCGTCGACTAAAATGCAATCTACCATCTTCGTTACCCAAGTAGGCTATATGAATGTGTTCTCCTATAAAAACCTCATCACCTGCTCTAACGACCTTATTGGGAGAAAGTTCTTCGCGAGGCAAAATGTACTCGACTTCTGTATTTGTAATAACAACACGTGCCTCCCTATCATTTAAGTCAATAACCTCCGCCTCGACAATATCTCCAACATGCAACTGGGACCATAGCCATGCTTCATTTTCTATAATGCGAGCTTTTTTGATTGGACGCATATCAAGAGATATTGTTCGAGTCTTCTCTTTGTAGTTTAACATGAATTCTAACTCACAACCCATGGGTAGTTCATTGTTTAACAGCTCTGATTGGTATGGTTCTATGAAA
This sequence comes from Tannerella forsythia, assembly GCF_003860135.1. Lineage (GTDB taxonomy): Bacteria > Bacteroidota > Bacteroidia > Bacteroidales > Tannerellaceae > Tannerella > Tannerella forsythia_A. The sequence continues at coordinate 16,956 of NZ_RQYN01000005.1, read as the reverse complement.
CATTGATAAGGAACATTTATCAACATCCTATCATTAATGGAGATTATAGCATAGATGTTGTAGTCTTCCGTTTTCTTTCGCTCAATAAAATTGCATTTAATGATAGCCCCATTCTTGAAGTCTTGTGCAAAATACTCATGCAACGCCAACACGCTGGCGAGGATATCATATCTGTGTTTTTCCTGATTATATGTACACTCTTTTATGACAACAAAAAGAGGATCCCCTTCTGAATAATAAAGGGGGGATGGTAATTCTTTCCTTAAAACAAGTACAGAGAAATCCCCAATCTTGACTATCAATCCAAACTTTTCCACTTTCTTAACAACCCCCTGCAATATAGTGTCGGGTGTTAGAGTTTTGGGGTTAGGAAGTAATTCTTTACGGCTAAGATTTAACTTTCCATCGGGTAACTCCTTGATAACTTTTACATCGAGGATATCCCCTACAGAGTAGCTCTTAATTATATTTATTTGATTAGACCAAGCGAAATCCGCAAGTCGAATTAGCCCATCATGCCCGTTAGGCATTCTAGCGAAGACACCCAATCCTTCGTTTATTGATGTGATTTTTACTTGAATTATATCACCAACAACTATTTCTCGATAATCTTTCATTCGTCACAAAAGTTAGATTACAAAAATACGTTTCTTCCTTAATACAGCCATATACCCAAAGAAAAAGCTTTAGGACACTAATGTGTAGTATCTTCAATTTGACAACCAGTAGCTGTCAAATTGCTATAGGCTAAATAAAATTGTCTGATTTGTCGCAAGTTTGAATAGCTCCACCCTATGCCAAAATGTTTAGTTAATTTAGCAGAAAGGGATTGTAGTACTTGCTTACCGTATTGAGCTCTTTCTTCGCCCCACAACTCCTCTTCAAAGGTGTATTGCCCAATACGATACTTGGTATATACCTCTGTGAGGTTGATTGACGTGGCGATTCGTGCCCGACTTTCTTCTATGAGTCGTGCAATTTTGAGGAACAATTCCTCTGTGTTTGTTCTTCGTTCTAAGCTCATATGTACAAAAATACAATACCAAGTGCTTAATAGCGAAATATTTAGGAGATTATTTGACGAGAGCAATGATTTTCTTTGTTTTCAGTCGTTTTTCATAGGATAATCAGTACCTTTGCGAGCAAGAAGTAAGGGATATTTGTAAAGTTGCAAAATCAAGAAGTAAGAAGCACCTCGCTCGTTTCTTATCCGTTCCCCTTAGCCGAGTAGACACATTACTATCTACTCTATATCAATCCATTAACTCTCTAAAATCGGATTTTATGCGGAGATAACGGATTATCGCTCTGCCGAGGATATCGGTATCGACCGCCCGGCAAAGAATGAAATCCTGCATCATATACCGCCCACTCCCGACCAACAGGAGTTTATCAGAAAGTTAGTGGAATTTGCCAAGACGGGAAATGGGGAGATACTGGGACGTGAGCCTTTGTCGGAAAAGGAGGAGAAGGCCAAAATGTTGATCGCAACCGACTACGCCCGGAAGATGAGTCTCGATATGCGAATGATTGACCCTGACAGTTACGGCGACCATATAGATAATAAGGCTTCTCATGTGGCTAAAATGGTATCGGAATACTACAAAAAGTTCGAGGCTCATAAAGGAACACAGTTTATCTTTTCGGACTTGGGAACATACAAGCCCGGCGAATGGAATCCCTGCTCGGAGATTAAACGGAAACTGATGGAAGATTATGGCATCCCATCGCACGAAATATGTTTTATTCAGGAAGCCAAAACGGACAAAGCCCGTAAGACCATGATTAAGGAAATGAACGAGGGGAAAATTCGTGTGTTGTTTGGTTCTACTGAAATGCTCGGTACGGGTGTGAATGCACAGAAACGCTGCGTTGCCATTCACCATTTGGATGCTCCGTGGCGACCGTCGGATTTGGAGCAAAGGGATGGCCGGGGTATCCGCAAAGGCAATGAAATCGCCAAGCAATATGCCGGCAATAAGGTTGATGTGATCATTTATGCTGTGGAGAAATCATTGGATGCGTACAAATTTGGGTTATTGCATAACAAACAGCTTTTTATCCGTCAGCTGAAGAACAATTCATTGGGTAGCCGTACAATCGACGAAGGAAGCATGGATGAAAAAAACGGGATGAATTTCAGTGAATATGTGGCCATACTTTCGGGGAATACGGAACTGTTAGAGAAAGCCCGCTTGGAAAAGAAGATTGCCTCCCTCGAATCGGAGAGGCAAGCATTTATGCGAGGTAAATCCTCTTCACGCTATAAATTGGAGGATGCTCTTACGAATGTGGAGAAGAACAACCGTTTTATCAGCCGCATATCCCAAGATATGAAAGCCTTTAGCGCTCGTGTACAGTATCAACCGGACGGTATTACCCGTTTGAATCCGGTACTGCTGGACGGTCTGCAAGGGAGCAATCCGAAGGAAGTCCGCTTAAAATTGAATGAAATTGCCGATAACGCCCGCACACACGGAGCACATGAGAGAATCGGAACGCTTTACGGTTTCGATCTGCTGGTCAAATCCGAGACAACGGTCAAAGACGGTTTCGACCTGATTCAAAACCGCTTCTTTATCAAAGGCGCAGGCGATATTCTCTACAACTACAATCATGGGATTATAGCCTCCGATCCAAAGACGGCATCGTTGAACTTCCTGAATGCCCTTGACTCTATGCCCAAACTGAGGGACAGGTATCAGGCGGAAAACGAAAAGTTGCAGAAAGATATTCCGGTACTCAAAGAGGTGGTGGAAGGTTCATGGCGGAAAGAGCCTGAGTTGAAAACCCTGAAAGAGGAGCTGGTGCGGTTAGACCGTGAAATCCAGCTCTCACTAAAACCGATAGAAGAACAGGAAGGAGAAGAGGTAACTGCCGACAAGGCTGTCTCTTTAAAGCCTCTTAATCAATTACAAGTAAAACGCGAAACATCCATAGTACCCGATGTTTCGTTACCTAGTACTTTGGCGGGTGTGAAAGAAATCATGGGAGATAAGCTTGTTATCTCATCGGTGGGAGGCAGTATGCCCAAAATGGAAAAGAAGGAGGTTGCTAAAGGCATAAAACTCTAAAATTCTGTTATTTTGGAGAAGTATGAATTTCTCTCACCAGTGGTGAGAGTTTTGGATAATCCCTGTACGTTTCATAAAACTGTTTCATTCTCCAAAGGTTTTTATCGGAAAAACCCAAATATCATCAGTAGACACAATCTTCTGACAATATTCTGAATGCAAATTCCTTGGGTTCATCACAACGTTTCGGCACTTCTCCCATTCCGTTTCTTATTAAAATTCTCACGAATAAACGCATGCACGTCGCTCTCCTTATAGAAAGTCTTTTGATAAAGTGTATGAAAAGGCAACTCCCCCGAACTTCGATAACGCTGCAAGGTACGTTTACTCACGTGAAGCAATTGGCACAAGTCCTGATTGTCAAATAACAACTCTCCATCCAACATATTTCGATGTTTACCCATTTTATCGAGGGTCTTATCCAATCTGCTGAAGCGAGCCATAATGCGTTCCATCCATGCTTCAAAATGTTCCTTGTCGATATACATAACCTTATGTTTTTTTAGATGATGTGACCTATGATAAAGTAGTTTTGGTTCGAGGGATCTTTGATAATAATTTCTTTTTCCCTCATATATTTGATGTAACTTTTAGCGGTACGCTCCTTGACATCCATCGTCTGCTGGATGCGGTCGCAAAGATCAATATAAGTCAGATGCTTTTGCATACCGAATATCTCACGGGCAACATTCGCCAGTTCCTTTTCTTTCCGTTTCTCTTTCTCCTCTCTCGGCTTTTCTCCCAGATAGGTGTGCATGCCTATTTCCTTATTCCATGAAAACTGCATCAAGGGAACATCGAGCGGGCTTCCGTCCCTTACTTTCAAAGCCTTGACAACCGATACCGACGGATCGGTATCAAGTTCAATACTCAAAATTGCTGCTGCTTTACGTTGTAACTCCGAACCGAGATGTCCCCGAAGTTTCAGGCCGTTAGGTACATAATGCAGAACACATACGATACACGTACGGTAAATCCCGGCCAATCGATATAACTCATCTACTATACGAATGCTTTCCGCTTCATCGTTGGCAGACAGTACCAAGTCGGCGATGCCGTCGATAACGACCAAACGGATACCCTCGTATTCGTAATAGTATTTGTCCATGCTCTGAACAATGGCTTGCAAACGTTCTTTACGCGACATTCCCGTAAGTGAGAAAGCACGTAATTCTTCTGGTTTTTCTTTCAGTTTGGCTCGCTTCAATAAGTTGGATACGTTTTTGAAGAGTTGTACCTCGGATTGCTCCGTATCGTATAGTAGGACGGCTTTGCTGTCGGCATTGTTTCGGATATTGACACCAAGCGTGTCGATGACACGATCGTCTTTGATAATGGAACCGGCAATCAAAGAGGCAATATAGTTGCTTTTCCCGGTACCTTCACCTCCCGTGATACAAAGAATGTTGCCTTGTGTCCTGAGTGGTACATCTCCGGCAGAAATTACCTCCTCTGCTTTAGCGGGAGGATTGTTGAAATCGATTTCACATGACTTGAGCATGGTCATGGTTTCATTATACAGGTTATCGAGAAGATCAATGAATAGTTTTTGGAATTCTTTGTGACCGTTCCCTTTGTGAAAATAGTCCGTAACATCTTTGTCTTTTTTATCTCCGGAGAGCGGTAATATCAATCGTTTGACGTCATACTCCGCCAATGCCTTTTCATGTCTCAAGGCTGCCTCTCTACCGGTTTTATCTACATCATAGAGCAATACGATATGTTTGAAGCGAAACGTGAGTTTATAAATGATTTCCGGCGAGATAGTAGAGGTTTCACTATTGAAACAGATGGCGTGAAAACCATGTGCTGCGAGTGTCATCACATCTTTTTCTCCTCCTGTGATGAACAGTGTATCTCCTTTCGATGGAAGTTGCTCCAATCCGAAACAATAGCCCTCGCCGATCATTCCTCCATACAAGAAACGGACTTCCGAAAAAGGACGATAGATTTTGATATATCGCTTGCCCATATAGCCAAATATCGGCTCACTATCTGACGAAAGGTAACCAAACGGTCTGCTTTCCCGGTTTTCGCTTCGGAACTCTTTTAGTGAAATGACTTTATACTGTTTCAGTATTTCGGGAGTGATGCCCGACTGAAACCAAAAATCCAGTTCTTTCTGTGAAAACTTTTGTTGGATGATGTGATAAGGCTTGCTCTTAGGAGGCTCGCTATGCAATGGCGTATTCTTTTGTGGTAAAGGAATGGCTGATGGTCTATAAGACATGCAGCCGGCAGCCTCCAGATGCAAAGACATGTCCCGATTGATGGTTTTTAGAATTTCTACGAAATCCGTTCCGTTGTTACAGTCCAGACCTTTGAGTTTTCCGACAAAAAAGAAACAATCTCCGCTGTATTCGTCGTTGCCGAAGTCTTTGATGCGGTAAGTGCCGTTGTGCCGGTCAAAATAGACGTTGCACGATGCTTTACGGTCTTCGTAAAGCGGATTCAGAAAGTTACGCCCCGTTCTCCACTGTACCGGGATATAGTGCCTGAACACGTCCAGTCCGTTATTTGTCCGCCTTAATATTTCGTCTTTGCTGAGCATGCAGCTTATGATTATTGACAAGGTCGTTCATACATTCATCGGTACTGCGGATTCTCTTTTCGGCAAGCATCCGTTTGATCTCGGCAATGGTATAATACGATTTACCGGAGATAATGGAATAAGAAATCTGCCGTTTACTGCGTAAACGTTGCAAAGTGCGTTCGCTGATTTTAAGAAAAGTGCAAACATCATAACTGTCCACCCACATTTCGTCGGGGTTCATCTTGTCGCCGTCCTGATGGTCGATGACAAACTTGGCTATGGCGTTTATTTTAGCAACCAGTTCTTTGTAAGCTTGACTGTCTATAGTGATGACTTCCATTGCTGTAATTTTCTTGATTCGGTGCAAAGTTCGGAAGCCTGAAAACGATACTCTGCCAAGTTGGTAAAAGTTTTTTTGAGTCAAAAAACAACGATTTCAGAGGGCTTCTGTCAGGTCTGAAACGAACAAAAAAGAACTACCAACTTGGTAGTTCTCAGGAAAAATAATAAGTTGATCTTCAACTATCTTTCATCATCTTCATCCATTCGTCTGACAAGACTTTCAGTGATGAGATTCAGGTATTTTGTCCGGTCAATTTTTCGCTCCCGAATGGATACGTAGGTTCTGTAATATTCGCCCAGATCAATATTAAAGACCGTTTCCAAACCCATCATAATCTCTTTGATATCGGCATTACCCCGATTAAGGTATTTGCTCGCATCCTAAGCATATCCCAACTCGACCAGAGCGACCTTGGGCCCAGTCCATTTCAAATCATTGACAGGATAGGTTGCCCTGTTTTTATTAATAACCGTCTGTTTTTCCAGTGCATGCATTTTCCTATTAAGGAAGATACGTAACATCTCATTGCAGATGATTTTTGCAACCTTATAATCATAACCTGTTGCAAATTCATTGTCCATGATATAATGCACACTTTCGAGTCCCAGCTGATGGCAACGCTTGTGTCTGATGAAGTAATGCTTATCCAAATGGCTGGACTTAGAGCGGTAATACTGATAGAAGTCAAGGTTTTGCTGAAAGAAATAGGTCAGCCCATCCAACTCTCTCTGGTAATACGCCGCCAATGTGTCGTTGCTCCCATTAGGGCATTTCAACTCGATCGTATGTATTTTGTTGAAGTAAAGAAGAAATCCGAGAATCTCCGGCTTGATTTCTTTGAAAAAGACAATTTCATCTTCCTCTCTCATAGATTCAAAGGAAACAAAGCGGGTTCTTATCTCTTGCAAGCATCCTTCCAAGTATTCAATAATCGAAACCAAAGCTTTTACGGAGCTATCGCAGCTTTCCATGTCGATGGCCTCCAATTCTTGGTGAACTTCTTTTAGTTTTTTGGACAGGTATTCTTTCATTATAGGAGAATTATTCAAACAAATGGATTGGAAAAAAACTATAATATTAGCGTCAATCAAACAAATTTTGCCTCTTCAAACAATTTTGCAATGCAAACATACATTCAATAATTCTTTTTGGAGATAGACAGATTACTGATTTTCATACCATTTTTACGGAATGATAAGACGGAGATTTCTAACGGGATTCACATATTACTGTTTTTTATACCATAATTACTGATAAAAGACTTCTTTCTCCGAAATCTAATTCGAAATCGCTATCTTTGTGTTGATTTAATCTAACAAGAAGTAATATGAGTAGAATTCTGAACTTTGATACAATCCATGAGTATAATACATTTTTGGGCATCGAAACGTTTCATCCGTTAATCAGTTCGATTAATTTTTCGGAAATCAACCAAGAATTCAAACATGTACGCAAAAGATATGGTTTTTATTTTGTTTTTCTGAAACAAGTCCATTGTGGGGATTTGATCTACGGACGCCATCAGTATGACTATCAAGAGGGAACACTTGTCTTTATTGGCCCCGGTCAGGTGGCAGGAAAAGATGACACCGGAGAAGTGTTTCGGATGCAGGGATGGGGGCTTTGTTTTCATCCGGATTTGCTACGAGGAACTGCTCTTGGACAAAAGATAAAAGACTATTCATTCTTTTCTTATGAGTCGAATGAATCTTTACACATGTCTGAGCGAGAGAAGCAAACGATTATTCATTGTTTTCAGGAAATAAAGGAAGAAGTAGAGCGCTCAATCGACAAACATAGTAAATCGATTATTGTTGCAAATCTTGAAGTTTTTCTCAATCACTGCCTCCGGTTTTACGACCGCCAGTTTATTACCCGTGAAAATGTAAACAAAGATATATTATTGCGCTTCGAGAAAGAACTCAACCTTTATTTCGAGTCGGGAAAGCCCCAAACAATAGGATTACCTTCTGTTCAATATTTTGCAGATCAAGTACATTTGTCTGCTAATTACTTCGGTGATTTGATCAAGAAAGAAACAGGAAAAACCGCACAGGAATATGTCCAATTGAAGATTATAGATAAGGCAAAAGAAATGCTATACAGTCCTTATAAATCGATCAATGAAATCGCATACGAGTTAGGATTTAAATATCCTCATCATTTCAGCCGTATGTTTAAGAAGATGGTCGGCGTTTCTCCAACAGATTACAGAATTGCGAATTGACTTTGACCTCTTTTAGTGCAAATTGTAAGCCTCCATCATACAGATAGTCTTGTACTAAAACCCGATGTTTTTATATCAAGAGTGTTTGTTGTTTCTGAAAGATAAAGCAGGTAGAAAAAAAGGAGGTGTGCCCCAACATCGCGTTTAGACACACCCTCTTTTGCATGTAAAGGCGTTTTAGAATGTTTATTGCCGACATCAAGTCATCATCACTGTACTTTTTCGCACAGAAGATTCACTTCTAAATGCCACCGCGGGTTTGTAACCGTTCCCTATGATTGAAAGCTTTCTCGATGACATCCAATCTGGCTTTTCTTGGATCGGTTTTTTTAACAAAACGCCCATCTAACTGTATGTCGAGCATGGTGTCATTCTCAATATCGTAAACAGGCCATTGAGGAAGGCCGTTTCCATTAGGATTTCCTGTTTTAGCAAAGTTAACCCAATACGTATTCATAATCGTGGCAACTTCTTCACTCTTTAAGTCTACAGGAGAACCCTCTCTGTTCATCGGTCTGCAAAATACATAACCGATTTCCGCACCATGTCCAGCTCCAAATTTCATACGCTCCTTCATAGCCGGAGATACATAGCCAAAGTGATAGAGATAAACCGGCGTTCCACTTTCTATAAAATTCCTTGCGGTAAATCGGGCAGGCTCAGCCCACACCCAATCAGTATTAAACAATGCTATTATTTCGGAAAATTCTCTTTCGTCTTTGGGATCGTAAGCTTCGATTGCTTCATTTTGTAATTCTCCGAAAAGCGCAAACAGCTCGTTTTTAGAACTGCTGGAATTGACAAATTCCCCTCCTATCTCCGCACTGTTTGATCCAATTATCAACGGTATCTTTTCAAACCGCCGGGCCTTGTATGCACTTTCAGCTGTTTCGACAACCAGTTTTCCATCCAGAATAGGGCCGGAATAGGTACGTACACCTTGCTGTTCGTCTATTTCCTGTCCTCCATCCACAATCTCCTCAACACTCAACGCGCGCAGCCGGGCAAGAGCGGCAGCATCAAGACCTTGAATTCCATACTTACGCGCAAAATTTATCCCTATTGTTTCTGCCGAAACAGGATACATCGAATCTGCCTTTTCTTGACGAATGGGGCGCCCGGTAAGTACTCCGTCGCGCCCCCCGCCCGACTGACTGATCGCTTTATGGAAAAGGCCTCTGGCTGCCGGAATAGTCATAAGAGCATGAACGGACACACCACCGGCAGATTGACCGAAGATCGTCACGTTATCGGGATTTCCTCCAAATGCCACAATGTTTTTCTGTATCCATTCAAGTGCCGCGATTTGATCCATAAAGGCATAACTTCCTTTTGGCTCATCAGGATACTCTTCACTTAATGCGGGAAAAGCAAAATGCCCGAGTCGTCCCAGTCGATAGTTGATTGTTATGAGAATAATCCCCTGCTTGGCGAATTGACTGCCTAAAGAACCTGCCCCACTGCCTCCCACGAAGCCTCCTCCGTGTATCCAGACCATGACAGGCAATCTTGCTCCCGGTTTAGTACCCGAGGGTAGCCACAAGTTTAAATAAAGACAATCTTCAGACGAACCATCGGCAATACCACTCGAGCCTCGCGGCCATCCCGCTTGCGCACAACTTGGGCCATATTGGGTTGCATCACGTATGCCATCCCACGATTTTACGGGCTGAGGCGGGCGCCAACGAAATTCGCCAATCGGCGGCGCTGCGTATGGAATGCCTTTGTAGCAGTCGATACCGTCTTCCGATGCTCCACGCACAAAGCCTGAAGCTGTACGAACGATTGGCGACGTTTGCTGAGCTTGCACCCCGAAACTAATCAGAGTAATGAAAGTGATCAGAATTTTTTTCATCGATTGCTATCATTATATCATTTTATCGTCTGTTCCGTTGCACCGTTTAACAATCGGCCGTCCCGCCACTGAATTTCGGGATAATCTTTTTTCAGTTGAGCCACACTGTTTTCTATGCCGCTACTTCCCGACGTAGCAAAAGGTATCACCGTTTTCCCTTTCAGAGGATGACTTTCGATAAATGTGCGGACAATCGTTGGCGCCACATTCCACCAGATCGGATAGCCGATAAAAATCACGTCATAATCCGAAAGATGCTCTTTTTTTCCTTTGATGGCCGGGCGAGACTTCGGATTTCCCATTTCGAGCGAGCTGCGCGACTGTTTGTTTCGCCAATCTAGGTCGTCGCTCGTATAAGGCGTTTGAGGAACGATCTCGTAGAGTTCTCCTCCGGACACTTGCGCGATCTTCTTAGCGACTCCCGCCGTAGTTCCCGTTGCGGAGAAATAAACCACCAAAGCCTTATTAAACAAAGCTTCTTGTTTACGTGTCTCTTGCGTGTAAGCATTGCTGCCGAATAAAACGATACTCAAAGCAGCCCAAATGATTCGTTTCATGTTTCGTTTGCGTTAAAATGTTCTACTTAAAATGTTTTCCATAAAAATCCGATAATTTTTCTACAATCTGCGCCACATACTCCGGCTTCCAATACGTTTCGATATGCGTTGCTCCTTTTACGATAAACAGTTCTTTTTGTTGCGTACCGGTAGCATTCCTGAAGACGGCTTCGGTCATATAATGCGTATCGGATTTTTCGCCCGAAATCATCAACAACGGCTGGGTAATAAGCTCTACCTGCGTATTGGCATCGAAATTTATCAGATAAAGCAGACTTTCTGTCGTATATTGAAAAGTGGAATTGGGATGAGCATGCGTATCGCCATAGTATTCCATCCCTTGACGGTATAAATCGGTCGAGATTTTAGCCAATTCTTCGCTCGTGAGCTTGGTTGCCTTGCTTCCCGTGTACTCTATTTGTCCCGTGGCGATTCGTTTGGCTCTGGCATCGGAGGCTTGTTGCAATCGCCGGTTGATCGTAGCAAGTTGCGAATCCTGAAATCCGTTCCGCCGAACCAGCCCCGAATTAAACATGCTGATGGTTGCCACGGCCCGGAAACGTTTGTCGGTCTGCACGGCTTTAATCGTATATCCTCCACCTCCGCAAATACCGAGTATTCCGATGCGGTCGACATCAACACCGGGATAAGAAGTAATAAAATCCGCCATGCCGTAAATATCCTCTATCCGGTTAGCCGGTATGTCCGTATTGCGGGGTGTTCCTCCACTTGCTCCCTGATAGGCCGCATCGGCAGTAATGGTAAGAAATCCCTGTTCGGCTAATCGTTGCGCATAAAGTCCCGCAACCTGCTCTTTTACTCCTCCGTTGGGATGAGCTACCACAATGGCAGGATATCGCTTATTTCCGTCATAACCAGCCGGGGTATAGAGATTAGCCGATATATCTATCCCATGCTTGTTCTTATAACTGACCGGATGAATATGCACCCTTCCTTCTTCGTTTTTAGTAATTGCCCCTTGATACACCAATCCATAGGGATTTACAGAAGCGTTTTGTGCGAACAATGTTGCACCCGTAGTTATCATCATAATGACTTGAATTATTTTATTGATTTTCATAGTTATTTATTTGATCGATGTTGTAAATGTTTTTCCCAGAATCTTAATGCAAAGTCTATCCAGCCTTGAGCGGTGGTGCCGTAGCCCATTCCGAATCCATGTCCGAGATCGGGATAAAGATGAAATTCGGTATCAATACCCAAGTTTTTGAGGGTATCCATACGCTCTCTCATCACGGCAGGACTCGCTATAGCATCGTTCTCTCCTATTACGGCAAAAGTTGGCGGATCATTGCGGGTATAATCCGAATGTCCTGTGTATTGCATCACCACTACCGACGGACTAGGCAGATCGTCGCCCCCGTAAGTTGCCGCCCCATAGGAGCCGAGATAAGCAGCCATTCTTGCTCCGGCTGATCCTCCCCAAAGAGAATAACCATCCGTACTTATTTTTAATGTTTGTGCATGGCGAAAAATAAACGAAAGAGCCGCGGCAAGATCTTCACAGGCTACTTGCGCTCCTCCGGTACGATACTGAATGGCAAAAACATTGTAGCCTTTTCCGCTCAAATAGTCGGCATGAGGCAAGCTTTCGTGAATAGAGCCTACGTAGGAAAAACCTCCTCCCGGACAAACTACCGCAAAAGGAGCATCAGGTTTCCCTCGAAAGAAGAATATTCCGGTCTCCTTCTTTGTACAGTCGGCTTGCTTCTGAGTATCGGTGTAAATATCGTAAAACAAATGTTCTCCCGCTTCGACTCGCAGCAGCATCCGGTTAAGAAGCGTTGCAGCACTATCGGGAACAATATTTTCGTGATAAGGCAAAAGCTTTCCGACTTGCGAAAGCGGCATATCACGGTCGTAAGTCTCGCCCTGAAGCGGAAACAGAAACCGGCCAAACCCCTTGAACGCGGGATGGTTGATAATCTCGCCAATCGTCGAACGAGAAGTAAAAGAAGCTGTCATCTTTCGCTCACCTGAATCCGACGCCTTTTTTTCGACCTTTCTGTTGTATGCCATAAGCATTAGAGGCAAAACAAGAATCAACGTTAACATCATCCATTTTAATCGTCTCATATATTTCATTTTTTTAGTTTACAATGCATTTCCTTTCAATTCAATCCATTTTCTTCGAACCATCGGACAAGCAGGTCTACAAGATCGTTGTTATTGAGGTCGCTCATCAAGAAATGGGTGTTGCCTTTGATCCCTATTTTGGGCAATTCTACCAAGGTTGCCTTTCCGCCGTGGCGATTGACAGCTTCCACGAATTTGCGTCCCATTTGCAAGCGTACTCGCCAATTCTCACCTCCCAATTGATGGGTTACTTCTTCGGGAATATAGTCGCCAAAGTAGATAACGATAGGCTTTTTTACCAGTTTTTTGAAGTCGTCTACAGAAACAGGAACGCCTCTCGTTCCACCTGTAAGCCCTTCGATTGGTTCAGGAACCTCACCTTCCAGAAACAGATATGCGCCGGGTTCGTATGCCACAACAGCTTTTATTTGATCGCTATTTACCGCAGCCAACCAGCCCGGAAGGCCACCGGCAGAATGAGTAACAAGGATATTTGCCCCGATGCGTTCGGCCAGCAGGTCGATAGTCGTCACATCGTTTACCGGATTTCCGGTACCGATATTGGGTGTCATGGCACGAAAGAACTGAGAGAAAGCTGCAGAATCCATCGAAAACTGTACCCCTTCATTATAATTCGGCCATTCGCCGATGCGCCAGATATCGAACCAGAACTGCTCATTGGCTTGAGGCTTAACGGTCGTTTCGGCCGAAGTTTTTCCGGCTCGTCCACGCCCCGGCAAATCCATCACATACGACGGATATCCTTTGCGCAGCATGAGGGTGGCAAATCCCTCGCGTCCATCCGGTGTAGATGTCCAAGTCATTCCCGATCCTCCGTAACCGTGTACATAAATAATAGAATGGCGTCGAGCGTTTGACGGTATTTGATAATCAACGTAAGCATGATCGACGTGCATGGTTTGCCCGGCTTCGTTCGGTGTAAAAAATCCGGTAAAAGTCTTTCCGTCGTAAATACCTTCGCGCTTGATCTGCTGTCCGCCGACGGTAAAACTCCCCTGCCTTTCAATTACTAAATGATGCTCATCGGAGATTGTATGCTTGTTCGTACAGCTTATAAGCGTCGCTCCGGCGAATATTGTCATGATGATTTTCGATTTCATGTTATTTTGTATTATAAGGATGATTACCTTTTTACTTCGGAATTGGCTTTGTCGAACTGCTCATCTGTTACGGCTTCGTACCAGTCCACACCTTTCTCGCCGACATAATTGGTGATGCCGATATGCGTCATCGGGCTGTGTGCCGACGCCCCGTGCCAATGTCTTACGCGAGCAGGAATATTCACGATTTCTCCTTTACGGATACGTTGTGCGGGCTTGCCTTCTTCTTGATATAATCCTTCTCCGGCGGTTACGATAAGCACCTGTCCACGAGGATGAGTATGCCAATGCGTTCGGGCATTTCGCTCGAAATAGACGCTTCCCATGGCAAAATTGTTGGTTGTATCGCGTGCCAGCAACGGTGTGAGATAGGCATCGCCCGTAAACCGCGTATCAGGCAACTTTTGTTCACCTTTAGGGTGAATCGGATCAATTCCTTTTATTGCGGACGCCATCTCGATGATCTCAGTAAGTTGGCGGTCTGTCCAACCGGTATTTTTGCCTAACTTCAAATGTCCCTTTAGCTGAGCTTCCGTTCCGTTGAGAGCTGCCAGCGCAGATAGGGTTACCAGTTCGCGGGTCTTGTAGTCAAGCACGTCGCTGTCGAACACATCGGCAAAAAGATGCTCTTTTAAAAACCGATCGATACGCGGAGCAAACTCACCATACCCTTTAGCCGGTTTGGGCTGAGGTACACCCGACAATTTTTCGAGTGTTTTTCGCCCACGTTCGTAAGTGTCGCCAGTATCGACAATGGGACTTGCTTCACGTCCTTCTACATCTTTCTTCCCTTGTGTCTTCCGTTCTTCGAGTACGTTCATCAGGGTCATCAGCCCATTGAGACTGCGAGGAAAGCCGATGTAAGCGTAAAGATGTACAAGAATCTCACGTGCTTCGCTAACGGTAAGTCCGACATCAAGGCCACGATTGAGGGCATCTTTCAGTTCGGCAAGTTCGCCACGCGCGGCGTATGCCGAAATGGTCACAATAATTTTGTCTTTATCGGTAAGCATTTCATTGTTCTGAGCATAGAGGCCAAGGCTTACCATCATCCACGCCGTTCCCATAATAATTTTCCTTATCATCTTATTCCTGTTTTATATCTTACTTTTACTTTTTTAATCTCCCAGCAATCTGGTAAACGACAAAGAGGCTAATTTCCATCGGTTATCTGTGAATACATACACTTCGGTAACCATAAACGGATTGACGACTTCTTTTCCCCCGACGATCGCGGTAAGTCTAATTTTATCCAATATAATGCCCGTCTGATCCACAAAACGAACAGTCGTTTCCTGTATTTCGGCGTGTTTATACTCTATCCTTCCGGATTTTATTACACCGATCTCCTGCTCTTTATTCATTGTTCCTCCCATGTGTACAAATACCGCATTGGCATGAAACAAATCATCCAGCGATGCGACATTTTTTTCTGCCATCCATTTCCATTTCATCTTCGAAAGAGCGATAAGTGATTCTTCCAGTTTGGATTCTTCCGGTTTCTGCTGAGCGTAAAGAGTTTGCAGACCCATCATGATTCCCCAAATAAAGATCATAAACATTTTTGCATTTGGCCTCGTCTGTGTTTTCATCTTTTTATCTCCTTTTTTAAATTATATAATTTCACGATACAAATATAACCCGAATCATTCGTCATGTAAATAGACAAATTACGGATTCTTATACCATTTTTACGGAAGTTGCAGGGAAAAACGATACCGGCGAAGTTTTTCGGATGCAGGGCCGGGGACTCTGTTTCCTTCCGGATTTGTTATACAGAACAGCTCTATGACAAAAGATGAAAGACTATTTTTCTTTTCCTCTGTCGAACGAATCGATACACATGTCAGAGCGGGAGGAACAGCCTATCATCAAGTGTTTTCAGGATAATACAGGGAGATAATCCCTAAAGAAATATATCTTTGCTCTTGTTTGTGGGTGTTCAGGCAACTACAGACAGGGATAAAACAAATAAAGTAAACTTAAATGAGAAATAGCAATTAACCGAAGTCAACTTTAAACAGCGATTGTAATAACAGCAGTCAACTAAAATCGGAATAATACAGGTTGACTATTTTTAGTGCAAGGTGCAAGCATCTATATATAGATAGACTTGCACCTTGCACTAAAGCCAAATGATTTTATATTAAGAATATTTGCAGTCTCTGAAAAATGTAGTACTTTTGAACCCGAGATATAGGAGGACATACATAAGTCAAGTTATATCAAAGTCCTTTTGTTATGTTTGGCTAATTCGTAACCCCTCTTTCTTTGACAAAGCTCATCTTTTTGATTTGCAGGATATAGCACAGCAAGGTTCATAAGCCTCGCTTTCCGCCGGAAAGTTTCTCGGATAGTCTAAAGGACGCCTGAAGAAAAACAGTAAAACAGGTTAGACGTCTTAATCAAAAAAGATTAAGACGTTTTTCTTTTTGAGCAAACTTTTCTTTTGGAAGAAACGGAATAGGAGTATATATCATACATATATCTCCGGTGGGATACTGTCCTAAAAAAGTGTGTAAAGTAGCTTTTATTTTACTTGATTTTTGACGATACAGAGTAAACTAAATAAACTTTACACAAGAACAAATCTCGGACATTGTCGTGAAGCCTGTTGTAGCTTATAACGAGATGAAAGCCATAATGTCATTTTGTCAGTTCGATTGCTCTTCGTTACGTCTTCGTTACGTCTTCGTTACGTCTTCGTTCAAACTTCGGTGAAGCAGAGTATAGAATTTCTTATCTTTCCGACAAATTGTCAGGGTTCATCCATACCCATTAATCCTTTATATGATTATCCGTATTTATACCTAAACTCATTTCTATAGGTTACGCAAGCTACGAGCAATCTTCCAAAGAGGGCTTCTCCCCCATATCTTCGATTAAACTTATAACAAAATTCATCGAGATAATTTTGCAGGAATTCGGGCTTGATGTCATGGAACGTATTTATCAACTGTCTCTTGGCATTGCTGATGGCGATATGAACCCAGGGCAAGACCTCGCCTACTTTCTCTTTGGGGATAACCTGAGAGTTGTGTCTAGGTACAAAGTCTTTCAATTCCACATAAGAAGTAGAGTGATCCGTGTCAACTTCCTGTACATCTGCGGCTAATTCCTTAACCGCCTTATTGATCGTTTCTTTCTTC
>NZ_RQYN01000040.1 GCF_003860135.1 Tannerella forsythia | reverse complement strand
ATTGCTTCCGTTTCCGTTCATGATCGTCTTATGCAAGGTATAGTTTCGTTCGTTCAAGTCTGCTTCCCACGCGCCGAATCCGCCGTAGATTTCGACACTGTCGTAATCGATTACGTACGATTTGCCTTTGGGAGGCATGTAGTTCCCTTCGGCCACCCAGATACAGTCTCCCTGCGACGCTTTTTCGAGCGCTTCTTCGATCGTGGGGAAGGCATTCTGCCAGTTGGTTCCGTCACGGCGTCCGCCACTGACATTCTGGTCGACAAAGTAGCCGATGTTTTTCTCGTACAGCATCAAGTCCATGACGAGGGTCGTATCGCAAGTCACCTCATAAGCGCCTGAACCGGCTGTAGCCGAGAGATGAAGCGTGACCTTTTTCGGCCCGGTCGAGTTCCAGACTATCCTCGGGTTGGCCACGTTTGCTGTAGATGGATTTCCGCCTTCGAAAGTCCAGTTAATACTTAAGGTCGGCATATTCAGCATCGAGGGATTGATATCGATATCGAACTGTTGAGGCACTCCTATTTTGGCCGGTTTGTTCGGTTGGCGCTTGATGGAAGCATCCCATACCATATCGAGCACCCAAACGGTGTCTTTGATAATGCGTGGATCTTGATTCATCTCCAGTACATACATACCTTTTTGACGCGCCTTGATCGATGGCGTCGTCCAAGTTGCAGTTGGGGTAGTGTAACCTGTATCGGGATAATACGACCACAGATAGCTCAATGCGTAGCCTCCCACCAAGGAAATGGGAACCGGTTTATCCGAACAACGCCAAAATGTATCGGGATCGAACGCGAAACTACCGAAGCCGGAGAGATAACCGTAGCCGGCCGTCACACTTCCTACACCATTGAAATAGCCTAACGAAAAGGTCGACTCATCGTTTCTGATCAGTGCCATTTTATTGTCTTCACTCGTAGGAAGACCGATATTGGCATATCGCCATTCGTTAGCAATACCTCCGGGAATGATTTTGGGGATAATCGGACCAACAACATCCGACAGTTTTCGGGGAGCCCCTGTTCCGTAACTAATAGTAAACGCCGTATCCGTACCTTCGCGGAACACTAAGAAAATATTATTTTGGTCGGGCATACCCGGTGATTGATAAAATGCGATCTGCTGCTGACTGATGGAATACATGGACGGAATGATAGCCCCTCCCAACTCTCCGTTTGTGGCCGTGTGCTGATAGCAATAAACCGGTTCCGTGGCATCGACGAAGATGTCGCTTGCCGTGCCATTGAGATCCGACATGTTCACATACCACATATCGCCGGTATTCATTGCCGGAGAAGTGAGTGTAGCTCCATTGTAATGAACCGTGATGGTCGTATTCGGTTGGGTAGCCACAAAGTCGACCCGCTCACCGACGGTTGAATATCCACGAATGACAACATAACGCTTACCCACCATGTCTACCGGAACCAATTGGTCACCGACCACATCGGTCGAGCCACTTGCCAACGGTCCTCTAACCGCACTGAAGCAATCTTCCGTCTGCGTAACGGCAATCGGTTTATCCGATCGGATAACGGTTCCGGCCAATGTGCCTGTATTTTTAGTCAATGCAATGGCGTCAACCGTATTTGTGGCACCTACTGTATCTTCCCGGAGAGTCAATGTTTGCCCCGCATGGGTAAAGTTAAAGGTATGCACGCCTGTCTCCAAATGGCCAGTTGTTCCAAGCATGCATCGCTTCTTCAAATCGACCGTAACAGTCGTATTGGGCTGAGTGGCCACAATCTCAATCTCATCGCTACCCATATTATAAATTGCATGCGGACGCTGTTCGAAGTAGTTTCCTTCCTGCTTCATGAACGGCGTGATAAAATATGTTCCTAATGCAGGAGCGCCTTTCAACGAATAGATATCGCGCTGCGTATTGGCATTAATCATATAGTACACCAAAATCTTGACATCACTCGTAATATGAATACCATAATTAGATACCGTTCCGGCCAAAGCAGCCGGTGTTTCGACTAAGGATGCCAAAGGGGTTGGAGGCCAGTCCGTAAAGTCCAGCTTATAGAATCCCCGTGCAGGGACAACGAAGTTCTGCTCAAATGCAGCACTACCGGCAGGTGCTCCACCATGACAGGCAATACGTACATTCGCATTCTTTACTTTGCTCGGATTGGAAAACACAAAAAAGACCGGGCTGTCAGAATGTGACTTGGCCACGTCGGAGGCGGAGAACCAAAACTCCGTATCCTGTGCGTTAAGATTCACCAACATGCAAAGGCAGGCGAATAGCAAGAATAATTTTTTTCTCATAAGTAATTGTTTATTATTAATTCGGATTTAAATCATACCATTTCCACACTTGCTGTCATTCAGTTTAATGTAAGACATCTGACTCTTTGACAAGACAAAGGTAGAAAAAATATTTCAGCAAGCAAAAACAGCACTTGATTACGATGTAACACTTAGTACGAATTATAAATAAAAGATATTGAATTCGATTCGATGGTTGAATTTGAAAATATTTGTTCGTAAAATGCAGAAAAAAGCCCCTTCCATCACGGAGGGGGCTTTCCTTAAATACATTTAAACAAAAAACAAAAGCAACAATGATTCGTTGTTATTCTTCTTCTTGACTCGTTGCATAATCTTTCAGTAACTTATCCTGCACCTCAGACGGTACCAATTCATAGCCGGCAAACTTCATGGTAAAAGATGCCCTGCCTCCGGTAATCGAACTGAGGGAAGTCGAGTAGCTTGCCATTTCTTTTAACGGAACCTTAGCCATCAGTTTCTCATACCCTTTCTCGCTATTCATGCCCATAATCAGCGCGCGACGTCCTTGCAGGTCACTCATCACATCGCCCATATAATCGCCCGGTACGAGTACTTCAACGTCATAGATCGGTTCCAGAATTTTCGGGCCGGCGTCTTTAAATGCTGTGCTGAATGCGTTACGGCCCGCAAGCATGAACGAAATTTCATTACTGTCCACCGGATGCATTTTTCCGTCATACACACAAACCCGTACATCACGCGCATAGGAGCCTGTTAGCGGTCCTTGCTCCATGCGTCCCATGATACCTTTCAGAATAGCAGGAAGGAAGCGAGCGTCAATCGCACCACCAACGATACAGTTCACAAATACCAGTTTGCCGCCCCATTCAAGGTCATAAATCTGCGTATCCCGTACATTCATGCGGTATTCCTGTCCTCCGAAACGATAGGTCGCAGGAGCGGGCATCCCTTCGTAGTATGGTTCGATGATTAAGTGTACTTCGCCAAACTGGCCTGCGCCGCCCGACTGTTTTTTGTGTCGGTAGTCGGCACGTGCCGCTTTTGTAATCGTTTCGCGGTAAGGAATCTTCGGCTCAAGATATTCAATCGCCAACTTGTCGTTGTTTTCAATTCTCCATTTGAGGGTGCGCAGATGGAATTCTCCCTGACCCGAAACAATCGTCTGCTTCAATTCCTTCGACAGCTCGACGAGCCAT
This sequence comes from Tannerella forsythia, assembly GCF_003860135.1. GTDB lineage: Bacteria > Bacteroidota > Bacteroidia > Bacteroidales > Tannerellaceae > Tannerella > Tannerella forsythia_A. The sequence goes on along the minus strand of NZ_RQYN01000040.1, from coordinate 22,172 downwards.
GTCGGATCTTCTTCATGCATCCGGGCGAGAATTTCACTCAGTTTCTCGGCATCGGCCTCGTTGACAGGCTTGATGGCACGACGATATTTGGGCTCCGGATATTTGATAAAGTCAAACCGGTACTCACAGCCTTTTCCGTTAAGGGTATTGCCTCGACGCACGTCTTTCAATTTTACGGTGGCCCCGATATCGCCGGCTTCCATTTCCGTCACTTCGTTACGCATCTGCCCGTCTACGACAAAGAGCTGAGCAATGCGCTCTTTTGAACCACGATCGGCATTTGTCAAGTCGTCGCCGACTTTCACTTTTCCTGATACGACCTTGAAGTAAGATACCTGTCCGATATGCGGTTCTACGGTTGTTTTGAAAAAGAACAGGCTTGTCGGACCCGATGCCGTAGGAGTGACCTCTACCCCTTCCGTCGTTACGAGGCGTGGCATCTTGTCCGTGCACGGCACCACATTGCCAAGGAATTCCAATGTGCGGCGTACGCACATGTCCTTTCCGGCGCATACGCAGAAGATCGGGAACATCCCGCGAGTAACGAGTCCGGCCCGAATACCCGCACGCATATCATCCTCCGAAAGCGTTCCTTCTTCGAAAAATTTCTCCATCAGGGAATCGTCGTGCTCTGCTGCAGCTTCGACCAATATCTTATGCAATTCTGCCGCTTTTTCCGCTTCCTCGGCCGGAATCTCCAATACTTCAGGTACACCCCCTTCAGGCTTCCAACGATACATTTTCATTTTCAACACATCGACCACGGCGTTAAATGCAGTGCCGCATTGTATCGGATATTGTATTTGAACGGCTTTTGAGCCATAGTTATCTTTCAGTTGTGCAACGGTATTATCATAATCCGCTTTATCATTATCCAGCTGATTCACCACAAAAATCACGGGTTTGTGAAATTCTTCCGTATAACGGAATTGGTTGATCGTGCCTACCTCCACACCGTATTGGGCATTGAGAACCATCAGCGCGGTATCCGTCACGTTGAGGGCCGATACGGCTCCGCCGATGAAGTCGTCAGATCCGGGACAGTCGATAAAGTTCAACTTCAATCCGTTCCATTCCACACTGAAAACGGTTGAGAAGACAGAATACCCATAGTCTTTCTCAACCGGAAAATAATCACATACCGTATTGCCGGCTTCTACCGTACCGCGGCGTTTTATAACCCCACCCTCGTAAAGCATTGCTTCAGCGAGAGTGGTTTTCCCCGAGCCAGAACTTCCCAGAATGGAGATGTTCTTGATTTCATTTGTTTGATAAACTTTCATATTATTGCTTTTTTTGATGAATTAACGCAAAATACTATGTTATGGGAAATCACTCTTCCCCTGTGTTTTTAAATTGGTCGCAAAATAGACATAGTTCCCGAACCTGCCGATGAAAAAATCCATGTTTAAAAACATTATTCTGCAACATATAGGTTTTATTTCTTGAAAAACAGTATTTTTGCGCACTATTTATCGATAAAACGGAATGGCCGGAATTTATATTCATGTCCCTTTTTGCGCGAAACGGTGTGCTTATTGCGACTTTTATTCGCAAACGAGTCATGCGTATCAAGATGCCTATGTCGAATCCGTTGTGCGTGAACTGGGAGAAAGGGCAGGGTATGTACAGGGGGAATCGATCGAAACGATTTACTTTGGCGGAGGTACACCGTCTCAATTGAAAGCAGACGCGTTAGGACGGATTTTTAGTGCCATCGAGCAGCATTTTGACATATCGAAGTGTGCAGAAGTGACGCTCGAAGCGAATCCCGACGATCTTACCGAAGCCTATCTGAACGATATCCGTCGTTTGCCATTCAATCGCATCAGTCTGGGCGTACAAAGCTTCAACGATGACGACTTGCAAAAACTGAATCGTCGACATGATCGCAAAAAGGCCATCGAGGCGGTGCGTCGATGCCAAGAAACAGGATGGACGAACCTCAGCATCGACCTTATTTACGGACTGCCCGGACAAACCTCCGAGGCATGGGAGGCTAATCTGGAAGAGGCTCTCGGATTGGATATTCCTCATTTTTCGGCATATCACCTCAGCTATGAAGAAGGCACCCCTCTTTACCGGGCAATGAAAAGCGGTGCGGTGCGTCCTGTCGATGAAGAAACAAGTGTGGAGCTCTACCATCGACTGATTGCGAAAGCGGCCTCGGCAGGATATATCCATTATGAGATTTCCAGCTTTTGCTTTCCCGGCTGTTTTTCGAGACATAACACATCGTATTGGACCGGCAAAAAATATCTGGGCGTAGGCCCTTCCGCTCATTCATACGATGGCTGTTCCCGACAATGGAACGTGGCCTCTTTGCCTCAATACTGCGACGCATTATCGCATAACCGACCTTATTTCGAGCAGGAGTTTCCAACGGCGAGCATGCGCTACAACGAGTATATCATCACCGGCCTGCGCACGATGTGGGGCATACGGTTCTCTCTGTTGAGAGAGATGTTCGGGGAGGTTTATATGCGTCACTTCGAACAGCAAGCAGAGCCTTATCTGCGATCAGGGAAACTTCGACAGACAGACGACTCCGTATGTATTCCGGAAGAAGCGCTTTTTACTTCCGACGGAATCATTTGTGATCTGATGATTTAAAAAAGCGACGAAAAACCGAAGAAAAAGATGCGAATCGGTAGCGAAAACGATCTTTTTCTGTATTTATTGTCTTTTTTCAAATAAAAGCATGGTTGTTACAAAAAGATTACATACCTTTGCCTCAAGTAACCATTAAAAGTTGTGCCGTACTTATATATTATATCCGGATGTAATGGGGCAGGAAAAACAACAGCCTCGTATACGATCTTGCCGGAGATGCTGGGCTGTAAAGAGTTTGTCAATTCGGACGAAATCGCGAAGGGACTGTCACCTTTCAATGCCGACAGTATCACGGTTGCGGTAGAAGCCAGTCGGATTATGTATAGGCGAATCAGAGAGTTGATATCGGCAAACAAGACTTTCGCATTAGAGACAACCTTGGCCAGTCGTTCGATTGCCAGGCTGTTGCAGAATGCACAGGAAAAAGGATATTATGTGACATTGCTTTATTTCTGGCTCAATACGCCCGATTTGGCGGTGGAGCGGGTGCGCAACCGAGTCATGGCAGGAGGGCATAATGTAACGGAAAGTACGGTGCGCAGGCGTTATGTAGCCGGCATTCAGAATCTTTTCCAGTTGTATATCCCGATTTGTGACTACTGGATGATTACCGACAATTCATTATCTCCCATGGAGGTGATTGCCAAAGGCTTTAAGAACGGAAAGAAAGAAATTTATAATGCTGTTGTTTATAATAAATTAGAAACTTATGAATGAACGAGAGTTAAGCAAATTCGAAGAGAACGTCGTAAAAGGTGCCAGTTTGGCGTTTCAACGTTTGGTCAAGAAAAGAAAAGAGGAAAACGGAGAATTGGTTTTTGCTCGCAACGGACAAATCTTTCGTGTAAAAGCCGTTGATTTGTAGGATAAACAAACTACTTTCGACGAGAAAACGTCCGCCATTTCAATTAGCAAAAGACTATTTATATATCATTTATACCGCTATTTCGTTGTTGATTTGTTTCGTCGTTTATCTGAACGTAAATGGCGCTAACCAACGCAAATCAGACTTTGTGAATGTGGTATCTGACCGCTGAATACTGAAAACCGGCCGCTAACAAATGATCTCAGGCTTACAGCTTTTTCGGACAATGGCTAATTGTTAATGGCCAATGGTTATTCGTGGTACACGCCGAACCGTGTATCGCGTAATTTGAGTGAAAGAAATCAAAAACGGTAGACCTTCGGGCAACTGCCCGAAGGTTAAAACAAAACGCGGGAGCCTTCGGGTAATTGCCCGAACGTTAAAACAATTTGCGGGAGGCTTCGGGCAACTGCTCGAACGTTAAAACAAAATGCGGGAGCCTTCGGGTAATCGCCCGAAACCTTAAACCATTTGCGGGAGCCTTTTCACAACGCTTAAAATGTTAAAACAAAGTGTGGCGGCCTTTTTAGAACGCTTGGAATGTTAAAACAATTTGCGCGAAGCTTTTCACAGCTCTTAAAATGTGAAAACAAAATGCGGGAAGCTTTTTAGAACGCTTAAATCGCTCAAACAAGTTGCGGCGACCGTTTAAGAGCTGTTAGAGATGATGCAAAAAATAACAGCGTCGTATCGTTGCGGGGCAAGCCTTGTTCCATCAGCCGTCTGCTACGAGGGCAGAGGTGGCAGCAGGTTTCCTGAAAAAATATTACCTTTGTCCCGTTAAAATTTACGTTGCACAATGATTGAACAACAACTCTCGGCGGCCATACGTTCCGCCATACAGACCCTTTACGGGGTGACGGTTGCACCCGAACAGACCGTTCTACAGAAGACAAAAAAAGAATTTGAAGGACATCTTACGCTCGTCGTGTTTCCGTTTCTGCGCATCTCCAAAAAATCGCCCGAAGAGACGGCTCAGGAAATCGGTGAATATCTGCGGGAACATGAGCCGGCTGTGGCCTCATTCAATGTGATTAAAGGCTTTTTGAACCTGACAATCGCCGGATCGAACTGGATCGAGGTATTGAATGCGATGCATGCGCAGGAGACCTACGGTATTACGCATCCGGCCGAAAACGCTCCGCTGGTGATGATCGAATACTCGTCGCCCAACACGAATAAGCCGCTCCATCTCGGACATGTGCGTAACAACCTGTTGGGGTATAGTCTGTCGGAGATTTTGAAAGCCAACGGTAACCGGGTGATTAAAACGAATATCGTCAACGATCGGGGAATCCACATCTGCAAGTCGATGCTGGCCTGGCAGAAATGGGGTGAGGGTGTGACGCCCGAATCGTCGGGGAAGAAAGGCGATCATCTGGTGGGTGATTTTTATGTCATGTTCGACAAACATTACCGCGAGGAAGTCGGTCAGCTCGTGGCATCAGGTCTGAGTAAGGAAGAGGCCGAAGCCCGGTCGCCGCTGATGGCCGAGGCGCGTGAGATGCTCCGCCGCTGGGAAGCCGGCGATGCCGATGTGCGCGAGTTGTGGAACCGGATGAACGGTTGGGTGTACGAGGGCTTTGATCAGACGTATAAGCGGCTCGGCGTCGATTTCGATAAGATTTATTATGAATCGGAGACGTATCTCGAAGGACGCGAAAAGGTGCTCGAAGGATTGAAGAAAGGACTGTTTTATCGCCGCGATGACGGGTCGGTATGGGCAGACCTGCAGCCGGAAGGGTTGGACGAGAAAATCTTACTGCGCTCCGACGGTACATCGGTGTATATGACGCAGGACATCGGCACGGCCAAACTCCGTTTCGACGATTATCCGATCGACCGGATGATTTACGTCGTAGGAAACGAACAGAATTATCATTTCCAAGTGCTTTCGATTCTGCTCGATAAGCTGGGTTTCGCTTTCGGCAAGGGGTTGATTCATTTCTCGTACGGGATGGTCGAACTGCCCGAAGGGAAGATGAAGAGCCGCGAAGGAACGGTAGTCGATGCCGACGATCTGATGGACGAGATGATTGCCACGGCACGCGATATCTCGAACGAGTTGGGCAAGCTGGACGGCCTGAGCCGTTCGGAAGCCGACGATATCATCCGCGTCATCGGGTTAGGATCGCTCAAATATTTCATCCTGAAAGTCGATCCGCGTAAGAATATGACCTTTAACCCGAAAGAGTCGATCGACTTCAACGGAAATACCGGTTCGTTCATTCAATATACGTATGCACGTATCCGCTCGGTGCTTCGCAAGGCCGAAGAACAGGGGCTTGTCATCCCCGAACAACTGCCGATGGATACGCCCGTCAATGCGAAGGAGCAGACGTTGATCGGCTCGCTGGCCGACTTCGCCTCGACCGTTAAAGAAGCCGGCGAGACGTATAGTCCGGCCTGCATCGCCAACTACGTCTATGATCTGGTACGCGAGTTCAATCAGTTCTATCACGACTATACGATCCTCGGCGAGAGCGATGAGCGGATCAGGCAGTTGCGTCTGACTCTCTCTGCCGAAACGGCCAAGATCGTGCGCTCGGCCATGTCGCTGCTGGGCATCGAGATGCCGGAGCGGATGTAGGGGAGGAGTTCCGAAGGGAAAGGAAATAAAAAAAGCTGCGTTGAGCAGCTTTTTTTATTTCTTCTTCGCGCCTCTTCTTCTGGCCGGTTTTTCACCCGCCTCGGCGATGATTTTTTTACACTCTTCGAGCGTCAGCGACGCGGCCTCAACGCCTTTCGGGATACGGTAGTTCGCCTTGTCGAATGTGATGTACGGCCCGTAACGTCCGTTCAGAATTTCCAGTCCCGGCTCTTCCTCGAACTTTTTGATGTAACGCTGTGCCTCCTTGTTCCGCTTTTCCTCGATCAGCGCGATCGCTTCTTCGGCCGTGATGGAGTAGGGGCTTAGCGTTTTGGGGATGGATACGAACTGGTTGTCGTGACGTACGAACGGCCCGAATCGTCCGATCGCCGCCGTCATCTCTTTGTCTTCGAACGTGCCGATGACACGCGGCAGGTTAAAAAGCTCCAGCGCCTCTTCGAGCGAGATCGTCTCGATAGACTGCCCTTTCATCAGCGACGCGAAACGCGGCTTGGGCGCTTGCTTGTCGTTCGGATTCGCCTGTCCGATCTGAGCAATCGGGCCGTAACGGCCGATTTTGACGAAAACCGGGTCTCCGCTCTTCGGGTCGATGCCGAGCTGACGTTCCCCGACCTTATGTTCTGTTTTCACCGCAGCTGTTTTTTCTACAATCGGATGGAAGAACCGGTAGAATTTATCGAGCGCTTTCGTCCAGACCAACTCACCCTCGGCAATGGCGTCGAACTCTTTCTCTACGCTGGCCGTGAAGTTGTAATCCATAATATCCGGAAAATACTCCATCAGGAAATCATTGACTACCGTGCCGATATCGGTCGGGAGCAACTTGTTGCGATCGGCTCCGACCATCTCTTTCTTTTCTGCCTCCGTAATCGCTCCGTTCTTCAGCGTGACCACGTGGAAGGAACGTTCTTCGCCCGGTTTATCTCCCCGAACCACGTACTCGCGGTTTTGAATCGTCTGGATCGTCGGTGCGTACGTAGACGGACGTCCGATGCCTAATTCTTCCATGCGACGCACTAAACTGGCTTCCGTGTATCTCGGCGGACGCTGCGTGAAACGTTCCGTAGCGGTAATCTCCTCCACGCCGAGCACATCTTTCACCTGCACGGCCGGGAGCAATCCGTTTTCCTGCTCGCCTTCTCCCTCGTCGTCCGCGCTCTCGCGGTAGACATGCAGAAAACCGTCGAACTTCACGACCTCGCCCGTAGCGAGGAATTTATCTTTCATCTTTCCGATACCGATCGAGATCGTCGTGCGCTCCAGCTCGGCATCGGCCATCTGACTGGCGATCGTGCGTTTGTAGATCAGGTCGTACAGTTTTTTCTCCTGTGCGTTTCCGTTGATGGCCGGATGATCCATATACGTCGGACGAATCGCTTCGTGCGCTTCCTGTGCGCCTTTGCTCTTCGTGTGATATTGGCGTAGCTGATGATATTTTTCCCCATATTCGCGGAGAATCGCTTCCTTGGCCGTGTTCAGGGCAAGGCTGCTCAGATTCACCGAGTCCGTACGCATGTAGGTGATGAATCCGGACTCGTAAAGGCGTTGAGCAACCATCATCGTCTGCGAAACGGAGAAGCCGAGCTTGCGCGCCGCTTCCTGTTGCAACGTAGAAGTCGTAAAGGGCGGAGCCGGCGATTTTTTCAGCGGCTTTTTACTGATATCGTCGATGATACATTCCGAACTTGCTTCCCGGCATGCTTTCAGAAACTGATCAACTTCGTCCTTGTCTTTCAGGCGTCTGTTCAGTTCCGCTTTCAGGAGCGTTTTTCCGTCGGGCAGGATGAACGTGGCAATAACCCGGTACGAGGCTTCGGCCACGAAGTCGTTCACTTCACGTTCACGCTCTACGATCAGGCGCACGGCTACCGACTGTACTCGTCCGGCCGAAAGCGCCGGTTTAACTTTGCGCCATAAAATCGGTGACACTTCAAAACCGACGATCCGGTCTAATACGCGGCGTGCCTGCTGAGCATTGACCAGATTGATGTCGAGGCTGCGAGGCGTATCCAACGCGTGCAGGATCGCATTCTTCGTGATCTCGTGAAAAACGATGCGCTGCGTATTTTGGGGGTTCAGATCCAGCACTTCGGCTAAATGCCAGGCAATGGCTTCTCCTTCGCGGTCTTCATCGGAGGCGAGCAGCACCTCCGTCGCTTCCTGCGACGCTTTTTTCAAGTCTGCGACCAGCTTTTTCTTTTCCGTCGGGATGACGTATTGCGGTGCGTAATCGTTTTCAATATCAATACTGAACTCCTTTGTTTTCAAGTCGCGGATGTGTCCGTAACTCGACATGACCTGATAGTCTTTACCCAAAAATTTCTCAATGGTTTTTGCTTTCGCAGGAGACTCTACGATAACCAGTTTTTTTTGCATCTTTTCTTGTTGTTCTTTTTTAAATCCGGGGCAGAGATTGTCGCACAAAAAGGGAGAAAACGTTCGTTTTTCTCTCTCAACGTCGTGCTTATCTTTGCTTTTCGGGGTGCAAAGATACAAAAAAACTACATTCTCAATTATATTTATTATTTTTGCGCGACTGTTGATAAAGCATCAATAACAAGAGCAAATGGAATTAGCAACGAAATACGACCCCTCGTCGGTCGAAAGCAAGTGGTATCAATATTGGTTGGATAACAAACTCTTTGCATCGAAGCCCGATGGGCGCGAACCTTACACCATCGTGATACCGCCACCTAACGTGACCGGAGTATTGCACATGGGGCACATGCTCAACAACACGATTCAGGATATCCTGATCCGTCGTGCGCGCATGACGGGGAAAAACGCTTGTTGGGTGCCGGGTACCGACCATGCCTCTATCGCCACGGAAGCTAAGGTCGTAGCGCGTCTGGCCGAAAAAGGAATCCGCAAATCGGACCTCACGCGGGAGGAGTTCTTAAAGCATGCCTGGCAATGGACGGAAGAGCACGGCGGGATTATTTTGCAGCAGCTCCGTAAGCTCGGCGCCTCGTGCGACTGGGAGCGTACGGCATTCACGATGGATGAGACCCGCTCGGCAAGTGTGATCAAGACCTTTTGCGATCTGTATAATAAAGGGCTGATATATCGTGGCGTGCGTATGGTCAACTGGGATCCCGCAGCCTTGACGGCCTTGAGCGACGAAGAGGTGATCTATAAAGAGCAACAAGGGAAGCTATATTATTTAAGGTATAAGATCGTCGGTGAAGAAGGGTATGCCGTGGTCGCCACCACGCGTCCCGAAACCATCATGGGCGATACGGCCATGTGTATCAATCCGGACGATCCGAAAAACAAACATTTGCGCGGCAAACAGGTGATTGTGCCGCTTGTCAACCGCGTTATTCCCGTGATTGAAGACGATTATGTCGATGTTTCTTTTGGTACGGGCTGTCTGAAAGTGACGCCCGCTCACGATGTGAACGACTATTTGCTCGGTGAAAAATATAACCTTCCTTCGATCGATATTTTCCATGATGACGGTACCATTGCTCCGGCGGGTCAACTCTACGTGGGCATGGATCGGTTCGAAGTACGCAAACAGATCGTGCAAGACCTTGAGGCGGCCGGATTACTCGAGAAAACGGAAGACTATATTAATAAGGTAGGCTTTTCGGAGCGTACTCATGTCGCCATCGAGCCGAAACTTTCGATGCAGTGGTTCCTGAAGATGGACAAGTTGGCGCGTCCCGCTCTCGACGCGGTGATGAACGATGAGATCGTCTTTCACCCCTCGAAATTTAAAAATACGTATCGCCATTGGATGGAGAACATCAAAGACTGGTGTATCAGTCGCCAGTTGTGGTGGGGACACCGGATACCGGCATATTATGCCGTCCCGACGAATCTCCCTTCGGGCGAGACGCCCTCTACGGTTACGATTGTAGCCGAGACTGAAGACGAAGCACGCGCGATAGCCGAGCAGCATCCTGCTCTGGGCGGCGCGGGAAGAACGTACACGTTGCGTCAGGATGAAGATTGCCTCGATACATGGTTCTCCTCGTGGCTGTGGCCGATCGCGCTCTTCGACGGGATAAACCGTCCCGGTAACGAGGAAATGGCGTATTATTATCCGACGTCCGACTTGGTCACCGCTCCGGATATTATCTTCTTCTGGGTGGCGCGTATGATTATGGCCGGCTATGAATACGAGGGGAAGATGCCGTTTAAAAACGTCTATTTTACCGGTATCGTGCGTGATAAGCTCGGTCGGAAGATGTCGAAATCGCTGGGTAATTCGCCCGATCCGCTCGAACTGATCGAGCAGTACGGCGCCGACGGCGTGCGTATGGGGATGATGCTCTCCGCGCCGGCCGGCAATGATATCCTGTTCGATGAGTCTCTTTGTGAGCAGGGACGTAACTTCAATAATAAAATATGGAATGCGCTGCGTCTCGTGAAAGGCTGGACGGTAGCCGATCTTCCGCAGCCCCAATCGGCCCGAATCGCCGTCGAGTGGTTTGAGGCGCGTGTCGCCGCAGCTATCGAAGAGTTGAACGATGATTTTTCAAAGTATCGGATCTCCGAAGCATTGATGGTCGTGTATAAACTTTTCCGCGACGAATTCTCCTCGTGGTATCTCGAAATGGTCAAACCGGCATACGGTCAGCCGATCGATGCGACTTCATACGCGGCCACACTCCGGTTTTTTGAGCAGTTGACGTTGCTGCTTCATCCGTTTATGCCGTTTATTACCGAAGAAGTGTGGCAGGCGCTTGCCGAGCGTCAGCCCGGCGAAAGTATCATGGTAGCGCAAATGCCCGAAGTGGGCCATAAACATGATCGGCTCGTCACGGACTTCGAAAACGTAAAGAATATCGTCGCCGCCGTTCGTTCGATACGTCTCGAGCGGAACATTCCGAATAAGGAGCCGCTGACGCTCCAAATCGTATCGGGCGATTATGACGACGCCTACAATACGGTGATTACGAAGATGTGTCATCTGGAACAGATCGTGCGTGCTCCGAAAGATGAGACGTCGGCATCGTTTCTGGTCGGTACGACAGAATATGCCGTGCCGCTCGGAAGTACGATCGACGTTGCCGAAGAAGTGAGGAAGATGCAGGAAGAAATTAACTACCTTGAAGGATTTCTTGCTTCGGTCATGAAAAAGCTCGGTAACGAAAAGTTTGTCGCTCACGCGAAGCCCGAAGTGGTGGCTAATGAACGCAAGAAGCAGGCCGATGCCGAAAGCAAGCTGAAGACGCTGCGCGAAAACGTTGAAAAACTGAACGGAAGAGTGGCCGATGTGGGGTAAGGCTTCGAAAAGAGGACATTGGTTTTTATTTTTAGCGGCAAGTATTTGTCTGTTGCTCTTCGCTTCATGCAGTTCGTTGCGTTATATAGATATAGAGACCTATAATCCTTCCGAGATTGTCTTTCCGAAGAAGGTGCGTAAAATTCTCGTCGTAAATAATGCCGTGGCGCAGCCGGCGGTTCGCTATGAGCCGTTACGACAGATGACGCACGCTGATACGGTCGGGGTGAGTGCCGACAGTACGACGTTCGATTTCTGCCGGAAGTTGGGCGAACGGATGGCTCAGTCTCCGCGTTTCGAAGATGTACGTCTTTATCAAGGTTCTTTGCGGACCGATCCTTTTTTCGCTTCGGAACAGCGTCTGACGGAAGAGACAGTGCGGCGATTATGTGAAGAGGAGGGAGTCGATGCCGTGATCTCGTTAGACCGTTTGCTCTTTAAGATGAAAGGAGTACTTCGGCAGGGAGACTATCTGCCGATGGGCTCGGTCGATGTGGAGGTGCTTGGGACGGTGCGTGCGACTGTGCCGGGTGGAAAGCGCGCTTTAGGTACCGTGCTGTTGGCTGATACCATTCCGGTTAATCTCGAGTGGGATCTGGCCGGAAGTGAGAACATCGAAAACCTTCGGCTGGATGAAGTGCTGCGTGGCGTGTCGAAGTATCTGGCCGATAAGACCCATTTGAATTTTGTCCCACACTGGAGTTTGGATACTCGCTGGTATTATACGGCATCGGGTGCTTTGTGGAAAGAGGCATCGGCTTATGCCTCGACAGATCATTGGGAGAAGGCATCGGCCATCTGGCAGCGGCTTTACGACCGAACGCCCGAAGGGAAAGCTCAAGCACGTCTGGCTGCCAATCTTGCTTTGAGCGAGGAGTTAACGGGCGATCTGTCAAAAGCGCTCGCATGGGCGAAGCGTTCGCATGAGCTTTTCCGTAAACACATGGGAGCGTCAGCCGAGGCTACACGGAATCAGGCCTATTATGTCTCTGTCTTGGAGCATCGGGTGCGCTCGGATGAAGCCTTGAGAAAGCAGTTTTAAAAGAAAGAACTGTTTCTTTTCTACAAAGATTTTAGCTCGTCTGATTTTCGTATAGTCGTGGAACACTTTGATATGTTTTGCCTGATGTGTTCCACGATTAACAAATAAGATGCTCTCGTCAGTAAACAGTTGTCAGCGTTCAGCCGTCAGAAACCACAAATTTCACAAGTTTATGACAAGTTGCACAAGTTTAATGTTAATGGTCAATTGTTATTCTTTACTACTCTGACTTCCTTGACTACTTTGCTACTCTTTTTACTTTTCGTTTATTGGCGCTATTTGCGTTCGTAATTCGTAATTTGTCATTCGTAATTTTTATTGGCTTTCAGCCGTCAGCCAACTAAACACCTCAACAATTCAACACCTCAACACCCGAAGAGCTTCACTTTTCACTACTACTCTGACTACCTTTCACTACTTTGCTACTTGACTACTTTTTTCACTTTTCACTTTTCACTTTTCGTTTTTCACTCTTCACTCTTCGTTTTTCACTTTTCATTTTTCGCTAAACAAAACAATGCTTATCTTTGTTCTTTCGAAAGCGGAAAGGTTGTTCGTATATTGGATAGAAAGGAATAGAAGATGAAACAAAATCCGAAGGTTCAGTCTGTAATAGAATCGTTATTTTTGTCGGTCGTAGAACGTCTGACAAAAGATCATGCTGTTCGTGTTATTAACAGTTTAGGCGTGCAATTGGATATCGAGGCCGGCGAAATTCAGATCTTTGACGAGCAAGAGCATCTGTTGAGGAAAAAAGTTATTTTCGATTGGGCCGATGCCAAGAACAAGGACGAAGCATTTACCCCCCAAAAGATTGCCATGATTCGTTCGGCCATCAACAAGGTGGCTGGGGAAGGTGTTTTTGAGCATGCGAATTTCATGAGGCCGTTTGTGATTCATCTGACAAACGAAGATTTCAATGTGTTGGAAGTTCTTTATTCCATGGAGGATACGACCGAGAGGGTCGACTTGCTAAAAAGTTTGGATCGGGAATTAAAAGATTTTTATAAGAAACTCTTTTCAGATGTCGAATAAGTTATTATCTTTGCGCCCGAATTCATCTAGTCACCTGTTGAGGTGTTCCATGAGAACGGAGTAATTTAAGATATTATGCCGAAATAGCTCAGTTGGTAGAGCAATTCATTCGTAATGAATAGGTCCCCGGTTCGAGTCCGGGTTTCGGCTCAAATAAAATACAATAAGATATCATATGATTTTTAACATGCACGCAGGTGCATTATGGAAAAACGATAAGAATCAAAATCAAACAATGCCTCAGATAAGAGAACGGAAATACACTCAATGGGTTTCGGTAGCAGAAGAACAGAGAAATGTTCGTTGTTGTTGCCGGGGCTTTATATTTTGTACCTGAAAACACCCTTTTTGATAAGAAACAGAAAACGCATGAAAAAAAAAACAAGTTTATGATTGCAGGAATAAAACAAATATGTATTTTTGTTGCATTGATTAGTGTGTCCGATGGTGTGGAAAGCCTCTATGGGCGCGTGTTGTAATGATGAAGAAAATAAATTAATTTACTTAGTATTAATATTTAATTATTTGATTATGAACAAAAAAGTATTTACTTTGTTAGCGGCTTCGCTGATGCTGTTTGTGACAGCGTTTATGGCGAATGCGCAAGCTTTCTACGGTGATGCGGTTGAGTATCTTCCGAAGGGAGTCGGCAAAGGAGCTTATCATCTGAAGGTGACCGTTGGTTCTACCGTGGCAGATAAGTTCTTGGCGATGGATGAGTTTGGATACATTACCTTGGTCGATCCTGCTACCTATATTTATGGAGCAGGTGTGCCGGCTGACTCGGTGTATCGCAGGCTGCGCGCTTCGATGTGGTGTGTGAATGTGAAGCCGGATCATTTCCAGAGTTATGGAAAGGTGCCGGGTTTCTCCTTTACGAATAAGGAGTATGGCACGGAGCTTGCGTTTGAGTATGGTAAAGGAGAGACGTTTGATCGGCACTGGATTAGCGGTTTGTCTTTGGATAGTATCGCCTCTGAGAAAGACCTTCCGTTGGTAGGTGGATTGCAGAGTGTCTGGAAATTTTCCCGTACGTATACTACTATTCCGCTGGAGCAGGAGCAGTATCTTGCCATTGAGGTAAAGCCGGATTATTATATGACGTTTGCGAAAAGACAGGGTGTGGATTCTGTTCGTTTGGTCGTGGCTCATAAGGACTATTTTGACAAAAATGCGGATTTCTTCAAGAATGAGTTGTTGAAATTTACCTTGGTGAACGCTCGTCCGAGGGTGTTGACGGCAACGGATTTCAATACGATGATGCGCGAATATCCCACAGAGGGCTATCGTCAGCTCCACTTCTCGAAGAAGGTGAGCGAAAAACAGGTGAATGTGTTCGAGCAGCCGTTGAAGGCCGTGGATGTAACCGGTACCTCTGGCTCGGCACAGTATCTTAATCTCCGGAATGAAAAGGGTGAATATGTTACGGTGGCCAGTGCGAAGGAGTCCGATTATGTGAATGGCCCGGGGTTTGGTTATCGTTATCCGAAGATTGTAATGACCAAAGAGAAATCGGATAAATTACAGAGCGATTGGCGTCTGGTTTACTATCCTTCCGAAGATAGTCTCGTGATTAATGTGCGCCAGTGGAAGAGTATTTATACGGAAGCTACCTATACGGATAATGGGACCTATTCTCCTGATCCCGGATTTGATGGGTTATTCAATATGTCGATTTGGAACTACTTGACGTTGCGTATGCAGGATCTGGCCGAAGGAGAGCGTGTTCTTACCGTATATGAGAAACCGGCTGACGTGCGCGCGTTCTTTAATATCAACAGTTGTAAATTGTACGAAACGAATCGTACGACGGTTCCGACCGACTTGTACACGATTCGCGATAAAGACGGGCGTTATCTCGTTGTTCCTTTGGCTGCCGGTGATTTTACTCCCAGATGGCTCGAACTTGGAAAGGATGAAGTGCCCAATATGACACCTGCTTTCCAGTGGTTTGTTCAGAAAGTGAATGAAGGTTCTGAAACGTCGAAAATTTTCTTGGTGAACCGTGAGTTTAATGATATTCAGATCGAATATGTTCAGATTTACAAAGATTATGAGCTCTTTAACGGCGTTTGGACGCGTGTGAGCCCGAAAAATAAGAAGAGAGACTATTCGCCGGTGATGGGTAAAAACTATGTAAAGGCTGAAGGCTTTACGAGTGTTCCGAAACCGTATCGTAACGACCCGTACTTAGGTTATAAGTTCTTTAGCCGCAAGCCGAGCAAGAAGGGCGACAAAGACGGCGGTATCGCTGAAGCGACGGATTCGATCAACTGGTTCAGATTCTCGTTCAATTATTTGAATGACAGATTGGGTGAAGACTATTATATTAGTACGAAGGCAAAAGATACGACGTTCTATGTATTGAATGCCGACAAGCAGGATAAGGCTTATTTCCAGTTGGTGGTGCCCGATCGCTTCCGTCAAGCGGCTTACGGTATGGAACAGTATGGTTACGGTTGGGGCGCGAATAAGTATCCCGGCGATTTCGGCGAAAAGACGTCTGAAAAGTATATCGCTCCGCTCGAAAGATGGTATTATTATTTGAAACTCGACGATTATACGGAGGCCGACGAGGATTACTATATGGTATTGGACGAGACGAATACGGCTCGCTATGCCTATACGAAGGAGTCGGTGGCTGAGAAACGTAAGCTGGGCAAGGCTAAATTCTATCTGCGTTTTAGAAACTTGGTAAACGGTGTGCCTTATTACGCGTTGTTGGATCGTATTGATATTTCTAATTTCCATCATTTTACAGATGTTTTAGGTTTTGCGATTATGGATACGGTGAGAGTGCATGACGGAAGTCACGGGGAGTCGACGAGTACTTACAATTCGTATGGCGTTATTCGTGCCGCTTATGAAGGATTTCCTGGCTATAGTCTTCTGGCTCAGCCCAAAGCGCTTGGAAGCAATCATTATGTTTCTACGTTTACGCTCCGTATGCAGGACGATGTGCTTTATCGTCGCTTTGATACAAAGGACGAAAGCCTTGCCGCCAACGATAATCCCGATACGCTGAAATTCTATCGTACGCAATCGGCTCTTGATGGTCGTCCGAGAGATTTTATTTACGAAGACGCGCATAGTGATGAGTCTGCTACGATCAATCCGTTCCCCGGTAAGCATTACAGCCAGATCAACTTTGCCGGTGTACAGAATGAGAATGTTGCGATTGCCAATAAAGACAAAGATCAGGTGTTCAAACGTCACCTCGATACCGATTGGGCGATTTATGTGGATACGGCTTATGTAAACCGTGGTACGGGACGTATCAAGCCGCAGTATATGTTGGTGATGGGACCGGAATTCGGAAAGATCGGATGTACGAAGTGTAGTCAGTATTACGAAAAAGATACGACTTTCGTCTATGGTCGCTACCTGCGTAACCAGACAGACTCCGCACGCGTGGGTGGAATGCCTAACGGAAAAGAACGGAATGCAGATTATATCGCTAATGATGGATGGGAGCGTCTGTCCTTTACTCCGGCAATCCATTTATTGGATACGTTGTATATTCTGAATGGTACTCCGAAAGAGTTGTTTATTAAGAAGAACGCAGAAGGTAAGCTTACGTTGGACTACAAGGAGCTGTATAAGAACAAGAAAATCGTAAAACGTTTCCTGGGTAACAACCTGCACAAAGACGAGGTATTCTCGTTCCGTTATACGGAAAAGAACGGTGGGGCCAACAAAGACTTCTATATCGAGTCTGAAACGACGAATCGCGATGTAGTTTCTGGTCGTATGATTGCTCCGATGAAAGGGGGATGGGTGAAAGTCCACAATGGTGTACTGACCATTACTCGCGGTGCGTTCAAAGATAAAATCTCCGAAGCTGAAATTTGGAACGTGAAAATGACGAACAAAGCTCCGTTGGCGAATGCTGAAGTATCGGCTACGGATGTAAAGGTGGTAGCCGGCGCCGGTGCGGTGACGGTTCTCAATGCCGCCGGCAAGAAGGTGACGGTAAGCAATATCTTGGGTCAAACGGTTGCCAAGGTAATCTTGACATCGGATAATGAAACGATCGCCGCTCCGCAGGGCGTGGTAGTCGTAGCGATCGAAGGTGAGAACGCTGTAAAAG
Organism: Tannerella forsythia; assembly: GCF_003860135.1. GTDB lineage: Bacteria > Bacteroidota > Bacteroidia > Bacteroidales > Tannerellaceae > Tannerella > Tannerella forsythia_A. The sequence goes on along the minus strand of NZ_RQYN01000040.1, from coordinate 4,680 downwards.
CGGTAGTAAAATAATAAGGTATTCATTCCATGGAAAGTGAGGATGGCAGGCGATGTTGCCTGCCACTCCGGGCTTTCCGACCGATACAAGCTGAATATTAATATTAAAAATGATAATGATTATGAACAAAAAAATTTTCACACTATTGGCGGGTGCCTTTCTGGGCTTCGCGGCAGGACCTTCAGTGACTGCACAAGGAGTGAATGTGCTGGAGACGCAAAAGCTGCGTGTTAAGCCTTATAACAAAAAGAAGTCCCCGCTGAAGTTTAAAGCAGGAGAAAATGACGGGTATTATTACCTTCAGTTGGACTCCATGGTGACTTATAATAAGACTACGGGGCAGACAGAAGTGAAGAACTTAATCAAGGATGATGGATTTGCTGCTGGAATTCCTGAGTTGAAGTACGGGACAATCCGGAAAGGCTTAACGCTCTATATGGGTCCGGACAAAGCCGGACAAAACGCGCTCTGGATCGATGTGATGGGACGTATCAGCGGAACAGCTGACGGGACTCTTCCGGTTTCCGACACCTATCCGAACGCCAGTATGGCATTGGAAAGTGCTGCCGGTCTGTGGTGTGTGACGATTCAGGACTATAGTCAGGGACAAAACCCGACGTTCGACTTTACGAATAAGCTTCAGAAGCGAATGCTCGAAGTGAATGTCTACGGACATGAAGCTTGGACTAAAGATGCGAACGACGGCTGGAGAATGTCGGGCTATCTGACCGGCGGGAACACGAACGCGCAGACTCCGGGAAGTATCGGACGATGGGAATTCTCCGAAACGTATGCGACCGGTGTAACAGGCGGTCGTCCGCTCGTAGCTTATCTGGACAACCGGGAAGATACGGTAGCCGTTCTGGTAGGCGATGTGGCGCAAAACGGTTTGGGCTATGTGCAAATCAAGATTGCTCCGGCTACCGACGTGGCAGCCGGTAAAATCAATGGTATGCTGCTCTTTACCTTGAAAGAGTCGATGCCGTTCGCATTGGATAAAAAGAGCTTTCAGACAGTGTTAGGTACGGAATCTGCTCAAGAGGCACGTGCGTTGAAATTTTCTCTGAACGCCACACAGAATCCGTTTACGAGTGAAAAATGGGAGCCAGAATATCTGACTCATCCTAACGCTTCGATGCTGATCGACAGTTCTGCCTGGACCAACAAGTGGGAAACGAACTACAGAGCATGGGATGTGGCTCCGATCTCGCAATTTGGTAATGCTGGAAATCCTTGGTTTGAGGTGAAAGCCCAAGATATGGATGCTATGGGTTATCTTCTGTTGAAGAATAAAAACACAAATAAGCATTTGTACGTAGACACTTTCTATTACAATACCGGAAACTCGCAATTCCTGAAATTCGCAACAGGTGTATGTTCGTTCAACCCTAAGGATCCGATGCTCGGCCAGTTCGCTTGGCGCTTGGTTTATTATCCTTCGGGCGACAGCATCTATATCAATCCGTTCAGCGCGACGTATGTGCCGACGTATGATAAGAAAGCGATTACCGACACTACTCGCTTCGCTACCGACAGCGTGGTACGTTCGTGGTATACCTTTACGGCGTATCCGACACCGAAATTGATGGCGGATATTTTGCCGGATTATAAGCCCGGTGCTAGTGGTGAGCATCCGGCATTGCAGGTTCCGTTGGAAGAACGTGTATCGGCTCGTCTGAAATGGGGCGTCAATCCGAAGCGCGCAACAGATCCTTTAAATCCGAGTGCAGGTGCTCCGACTCGTTACAGATACTATCACAGACTGTATGTGGATCTTCAGAATTTGACGGGTACTGCTAGAGTTACCTTGCATAACGGAAACGAGAAGAACGGCAAGATCAGCACGAGAGTTCATTTCGGTTGCTATGACGAATGTAAAGTAGCGAATTCGGATCGTGCAACGATTGAACCGGATTTGTACCTGATCCGTAACGAAAAAGGACAGTATCTGCAGGTGCCGTTGCATTCGGCCGAAGACTCTGCTATATGGGTAACGCTTAAAGCTCACGAACATCCCGAAGAATTGCCTTCGTTCCACTGGATCGTAGAGAAACGCTACAGAAATTCTAAATCTTCTCCGATCAATATCATTAACCGTGAGTTCGGTCAGATTAACCGCGGCGGAAAGTATGCCGGCGATTATGGTTTGGCATTCCTTGATATCCAGCTGAAGAAAGATCAACACGCTCCGTTCAAAGCGCGTACGACGAAAATTTGGAAATGGAACAACGAAAAGGTGAACTCGAATGTGATTGATTTTGAGAAAACAAAGAATAATATGAGCGCGAAGAACGCGCCGACGTTTATTCGTTTGCCGATGCGGTATAAGAACAATCCGAACTTGGGTTATCAGTATTTTAATGTGGATACTGCTAGCGTGAATCGGTATGCGTTCAACTTCAGAGCCGAAAAAGGTGCGGATGGATATCTTTCCGTAAGCGACGATTTAAGAGACGCAACTAAATATAAGAAATATGTCGATGGAAAAGGAGTGGCAGATACATTAGTCTATATTACGGGAAATAACGGAAATTGTTTCTCGATCGGATACTTCCGTATCGATACAGTGAAATCTGATGCCGGTGCATACAAACCCTATGGTTATGGTGTGAAGAACGGTAAGGCCGATGCCGATATCTGGAAGAACAATCAGGTGGATGGTTTGGTACAGTTGAAGAGACAGGCTTATACTATCAAATTGATGAATCCGTACAAATATTGTCTCGGGTCGTTGCACTTGGGCAATACGGAAAACGAACATTACGCGTTCAGTAGAAGCAAGCCTTATAAAGAGGTGCTTGGAAGACCGCTGTTCTTCTTCCGTGATGCGTTTATGGAACCTGACGGTATCAAAAACTTCGCGATGGTGCAGATTATTGATGTTGCTTCTGTTGAGTCAGGTAGCGTGGGCTCTTCTGCCGAACAGTTCGAAAAATATCTTATCGATACATGGGGAAAACAATTGGCTGCCATGGTTATGAATAAGTTGAAGAACGCGGGAGAATTTAATCCGGGTGTCTTCGTGGCCGCGATGTCAGATTATCCGAATAGGCTGGTTTATCAATATCGCTTTGAGAATTCGACACGTACGGGCTATTTCCGTCTGAAGAAAGACGCGGATCCGATCTACCGTCGTTTCAATACGGAGTACGAAGGTAGCAAGCCGGGCGATGAACCTGAAACGGTGAAGTTCTATACAAAGAGCTCATCCTCTACAGGCAAGGATTACTTGTATGAAAATACGGGAGCGCTTACGTCTACTCAGGCGGGATACAGCAAGAAGAATATGAGTTTCTTGGGTCTGTTGAACATCCACAATTTGAACGAACAGCTTGCTGCCGACAAAGACAAGAAGATAAAACTGAGCACAGCGATCTACGTAGATACGGCGTATGTGAACCGTGGTACGGGACATATCAAACCGCAGTATATGCTGATGGTTGACCCGCAAGTGGTTGAAGATACACTGGTTTGCGATGATAACGGAGATCATAATCTGCCCGCGTATACCAGAGGTAGGTATCTGATCAATGCGAAGGATTCTGCGAAAATAGATGAAAATTACCTTTGGAAGGATGCATGGGCCCGCTTGGTGTTCACGGATGCGATCCACGCGAACGACGCGTTGTATATCTTGGGTGGTGCAGATCTGAAGAATATAAAGAATTTGTACAAGAAAGATGTGATTGATGTAAGAGTGCTGGATGAGGAGGCGAAGAAAGCGGGTAGTAAGATCCGCAAAATCGATCTGGGTAACAACTTCCACAAAGATTGCGTGTTCTCGTTCCGTCTGGTCGAGAGACCCTCTTGCGGTAGTCAAGAAAGAGGAGGAGATTTCGTCATCGAATCCGAAACTACTGATCGTGGTAAATATCCGGTGATTGCCCCGTGTGATGGAGGCTGGATCAAGATTCACAATCATGTACCGGTACTCAGCAGCAGCAGTAAGGACGGCCGTAGTACGATGGTAGATGGTGAAATCTTCAACGTAGAACCGACGACCGAACAACCGGTAGCGAACGAAGTAACTCCGCCCGTAACCGAAGTGAAGGTCGTTGCTGAAAACGGTGCTGTAACGATCCTGAATGCCGCAGGCAAGAAGGTGGTTGTAAGCAACGTACTGGGCCAGATGCTTGTGAACACCGTATTGACTTCAGACCGTGCTACGGTTGCAGCTCCGCAAGGCGTTGTCGTAGTAGCTGTTGAAGGCGAAGCGGCTGTTAAAGCGATGGTTAAGTAAATATTGAAATAATCATTTGATTCAATATTAAGATAAAGAGGGTTGCCCCATGGGGGTAACCCTCTTTTGTGTTGTATTCGTGCATGACTCCGGTAAGGAGCTTCCGTTGCGCTTGAGAGCGGAATACGCGATAACCCCAAATTCCGCATTGAGTTATTTTTTTAATATAAAACCAATTTCAAACATACTTATAATATGCTGAAATATATATTTTTAAACAATGTTTTTTTAAAAAAAATCTCTAACGCTACGCATTAGAAAAATATATGTATTATGTTTTATTAATCAGGCAGTTATAGTTGTTTTTTGTTCTATTGCGTAATCTGGGATAACCCCAGATTCCGCGATAGAACAAATCATAATGCATTTCATTCAGGCCTTCAGCCCTGCGAACAAGGTCCGGATGTCGATACCCCACCCTTGCGGGATGGGGCTGAAAT
>NZ_RQYN01000039.1 GCF_003860135.1 Tannerella forsythia | reverse complement strand
GTGATAAAAGTTTGTGTATATGGCTATTGATAATATCATTTCCGTTTCCTTCTCGGACGAAGACGTCGAGAAGATGAACGCCGCCATCCGCATGCTGAACGAAGTGATGGAGGGTAAGGCCGTGAACCTTACGCCCGAAGAACGTCGTCAGTACGGCAGCATTGCCGACCGCAACAAACTTCTGGTAGACAAGGCCAAGTTCTACATGGAAAAGGCGCCGCAAACGATGCCGCGCACCATCGACAAGGCCGAATTCGACCGCGACTACGCGGCACGCACCCGGCTCGAAGCACCGCTTCGCGAGCTGACGATCGTGACCGAAAAGTTGCGCGACACGAAGACGTTGCTCGATTTCGATAACCTCCAGAGTACCTTCGCGTATTATCGTTACGTGAAGTATCTGGCTTCGGAGAACGAACCGGGCACCACGTCGATCTATCAGGACATGAAGCAGCATTATCATGGCGGCCGCAAACCGGACGAAGAGCCGGATGTTCCCACTCCGCCTGCCGGAGGCGAAACGACACCGTAAGTCGCATAGATACGTTCGGAACGTATCGGATATACGTTCCGAACGTCATTTAGGGAGGTTCCGAACCTGATTCCGATACGTTCCGAACCGTATTAAATACCCCTCCGAACCCTATTTAAGGTATTTCCGAAATACATTCCGGGTATTTCCGAACCTGATTTGGGTACGTTCCGAACCTAATTCCGATATTCCGAACCACTCGTCGATAGGTTTCCGAAGCACCCATCGATATGTTCCGAACGTACCGAAATATCTCTCCGAACCACCCGAAATCAGGTTCCGAACCGGTCATAATCAATTTCCGAACCGTATTAAATACCCCTCGGGACGTACCCAAATACCCCACGGAACGTGGTATAATACCTTTCCGAACGTATCATAACCGGTTTCCGGACGGTATTACATATCCCATAAAGCGACTTACCGACTCTTTATTGGCAACTGCAAAGGGTCGGGACTAAGTTGCGGTCGCCATACGCATTGTTGACACGCGCCACATTAATCCAGAACTTATTGTCATGCAGCCATTCCAGCGGGAATGCCGCCTTCGAACGTGAATAAGGATGGTTCCATTCGTCGGCAGCGACCTCGTATTCGGGGTGCGGAGCGTTTTTGAGCACGTTATCTTCTTTCGATGCGATACCGCTTTCCACTTCATCTATTTCTCGACGAATACATTCCATCACTTCGACAAAACGATCTAACTCCTCCTTGCTTTCGCTTTCGGTCGGCTCTACCATCAAGGTTCCGTGCACCGGAAAAGAAAGGGTGGGAGCATGGTATCCGAAATCCATCAACCGTTTGGCAATATCGTTCTCATCGATTCCGGAACGTTCTTTAAGCACACGACATTCGAGTATCAGCTCATGACCGACGCGCTCGTTCGCTCCCGTGTAGACAATACCGTAAGCCTCTTTCAGTTTTGCCGCCAGATAGTTGGCATTCAGTATCGCAATTCGCGTGGCTTCGGTCAGTCCTTCAGCTCCCATCAGACGAATGTAGGCATACGTGATCGGCAAGATGCCGGCGCTTCCGTAAGGAGCTGACGCAACGGTGTTTCGGCTGTTACCGAACGTCACGGGGTGGGAGGGGAGGAAAGGAAGCAAATGCTCGGCCACGCAGACCGGCCCGACACCGGGTCCGCCACCGCCATGAGGCGACGCAAACGTTTTATGCAGGTTCAGATGGCAAACATCGGCGCCGATTACTCCCGGGCTGGTCAGTCCGACCTGCGCATTCATGTTGGCGCCATCCATATACACTTGTCCTCCGCACGCGTGAACGATGTCGCACATCTCCTTGATATCTGCCTCGAAGATACCGTGCGTAGACGGATAAGTAATCATACTTGCGGCAAGGACGTCTTTCTGCTCTTCGGCTTTCGTACGGAAGTCGGTCAAATCGATATTCCCTTTTTCGTCGCAGCGTACGGTCACCGTTGTGAATCCGCACTGAATGGCGCTGGCCGGATTGGTTCCGTGTGCCGAAGCGGGCAGCAGCACCACATGGCGGTGTCCCTGTCCGATGCTTTCGAGGTAAGTACGAATGATCCGCAATCCCGCGTATTCACCGGCCGCCCCCGAATTCGGTTGCAGGGTTACCCCCTTCAGACCGGTAATCTCGATCAGGTATGACGACAGATTTTCAATCAGTTCCATATAACCATTCACCTGATCGACCGGTGCGTAAGGATGGATATGCTGGAAAGCGGGATTGAGCAAGGGCAGCAATTCGGAGGCCGCGTTCAGCTTCATCGTGCACGATCCCAGCGGAATCATCGAATGAGCCAGCGAAATATCTCTGCGTTCCAAACGCTTGATATATCGCATCAACTCCGTTTCGGTACGGTATTTTTTAAACGTATCCTGTTGCAGGAAAGACGACGTACGCAGGAATGTAAGATCGAAATAGAGCTTTGCGGGGATATCCGTTGCCGGCGGATTGGGCAGTCCCGCAACCCCGGAAAAGATCTGCAACAAGATGTTGAGATGCTCGGGACGCGTTGTTTCATCGATACTGATACCCACATGCCCCTCTTCGAAATACCGGAGGTTGATGTTACACTCCAACGCGATTTCACGCAACGTGTTCATCGGCACATGGGAGGGCAGTTCGATCTTTAAGGTATCGAAGAAATTTGTATTCAGTTGTTTATAGCCAATTTTTTCGAGTTCGTCGGCCAGAAAACCGGCGTAACGGTGAATCCGTGAAGCGATATCCGTTAACCCTTCGGCTCCGTGATACACCGCGTAAAAACCTGCCATCGTGGCCAGAAGCGCCTGCGCGGTACAGATGTTCGATGTCGCTTTCTCGCGCTTGATATGTTGCTCGCGTGTCTGAAGCGCCAGACGGTAAGCCGGATGTCCGTAGGCATCGACCGAGAGGCCGATGATACGTCCCGGAATCATTCGCTTGTACTCGTCTTTCGTCGCGAAATACGCGGCCGAAGGCCCGCCGTAGAACATCGGAATCCCGAAACGCTGCGAAGTCCCGAACACGACGTCTGCTCCCCATTCGCCGGGAGGTGTCAGCAGGACGAGGCTCATCAGATCGGCCGCTACGGCAACGCGTATCCCCTCGGCATGCGCTGCCGCCACGAAATCCTGATAGTCGTTGACTGTGCCGTTACCGTCAGGATATTGAAGAATCGCCCCGAACATCTTGCCGGATAACGCGACTTCACGGTAATTGCCCGTCACCACCTCGATACCCTGCGGAGCCATTCGTGTCTGTATAACGGCCAAGGTCGACTCCAACACGTTTTCGTCTACAAACAACTGATTCGCTTCATTTTTTACTTGCTCACGGCTGCGCGTATTGAAGAGCATCGTCGCGGCTTCGGCAGCCGCCGTTGCTTCGTCGAGCAGCGAACAGTTGGTCAGCGACATGCCGGTCAGTTCGCAAATCATGGTCTGGAAGTTAAACAAGGCTTCTAACCGGCCTTGCGATACTTCGGCCTGATAAGGCGTGTACGAAGTGTACCAGCCCGGATTCTCAAACACATTCCGCAGAATGGGAGCAGGGCATATCGTATCATACCAGCCCATGCCGATATATGATGTAAAGATTTTATTCTTAGAGGCAAGCTCGGCAATGTGTTCCGCAAATTCCCGCTCCGTCATCGGTGCGGGTAAATGAAGCGGTTTTCTCAGACGAATATTCGACGGGATAATCTGGTCAATCAATTCGTCTGTCGATTTCACACCGACGGTTTGAAGCATCGCGGCTTTGTCTTCATCGGTTGTGACGCCTATGTGGCGATTTGCAAATTTGTTGGTCTCCATGTTATACTTTATACAATATTTATAAATAAGGATTATGTAATTTCTCTTCGATGACGGTCGTAGACGGGCCGTGCCCCGGACAGACAAGCGTCTGGTCGGGCAAGGATAAAATTTTGTCTTGAATCGCCGAAATAAGCATGCCGTAACTCCCCCCCCACAAGTCTGTTCGTCCGATACTTCCCGCAAACAAGGCGTCTCCGGAGATAATGAAACCATCCGCCGGACTGTAAAAGGCCAGACTGCCGGGCGAATGCCCCGGGACGAATAATACGGCCAACTCCGAATGACCGAAACGGATCGGCTCGTTCTCGCTCAGAAAATCCGTTACCGGAACGGTATCGCCGGAAGCATGAAGTCCCATGTGTTTCATCTGAATGTCGAGAGGAGGAATCTGTTCAACTTCCAACCGATGTGCTTTGGGCGAAAGACCATACGTCCTGTGGATAAAGGCGTTGCCTAAAATATGGTCAAGATGCAGGTGCGTGCAAAGCAGTAGCTTCGGTACCAGCTCATGAGCCGCAATAAAATCCGACAAGACCTTCTCTTCACCGGCCGACATGCAGCCGCAATCGATAATTGCCGCTTCTTTCGTTTCGTCGTAAAGGACATACGTGTTTTCGGCAAACAGATTGAATTCAAAACACTTTATCTTAATCATAAAGGAATATATACTAATTTTTTGGTCTCAAAAAAAGGCTCTTTGTAATAGGTATTCAGGTTTAAGCACACCGCCTGCTTACGAAAGGGCGCGATCTCGTGTTGAAGCTCTCCGCCTTTCAAGCATATCAGACCGTTCGGAAGCGAATTTTGCTGCGTGTTTCGTACGTTTTTACGAACCAGCTTGGCTAAATCTTGCAGGGGCATCACCGCACGGCTTACGATAAAGTCAAACTGTTCTTTTTCACTTTCTACCCGCTCGTGGCATGTCGTTATATTTTTCAGCCCGATAGCCTCGGCCACCGCCTGCACCACTTTAATTTTCTTTCCGATGCTGTCGATCAAATGAAACGAGACATCCGGAAAAAGAATGGCCAGCGGAATACCCGGAAATCCTCCCCCCGTACCGACATCCATGACTGCCGTTCCGGGTCTGAAGTGAACCAGTTTTTCAATGCTCAGCGAGTGCAGTACATGGTGAATATATAAATTGTCGATATCTTTTCGGGATATTACATTGATTTTCGCATTCCATTCTGCGTAAAGATCATACAATGCCGCGTATTGCTCGCGTTGCAGCTCGCTCAGATTCGGATAATAACGCTCGATAACCTCCATGTCTCAAAAAGCGATATGGGCGATCGGACTCTCTTTACGCAGCAAATGGCGTATTTTTTCGTATGGAATCCGGACAGATGTAGCACCTACTACATACGCCGCGATCTCGTATTCGTTAAACGTGTACGTAATACCGACTTCATCTACATAAAAGTTCTTGTTGGGATAAATCTCATTGACATTGAAAAAGCCGATATTCTCAAGGTCCGAAGCTTTATCTACATTATTATATAGCGCGATGGCATCGACAATAATCTTGGCAAGATCATCCTGATAATCCTCGATAAAAACGGCGGCTTCCGTCACTCGTTCTCCTGTCTTCAAATCAATTACACGGTTCGTATAATGGTGTGCGTTGTGTGCCCCTCCCGTATCGTACTCCTTCGACACCACCATACTCAATAAATCATTTTGATTGTAATAAATGCTGTCGCTGAGAATCTCATAGCTTGAATACCATTCATCGTTGGGCTCCGAGCCATGCTCTTCAACATCCGACTCAAAGTCTGTTTCCCGTTTCTTGAAATCATTCAGATAATTCTCAGCATATTGATTCACGGCCTCTCTTGGCGAGGACTGCATATAATCATCGCCCAAAAAAGCTCCGACAAACTGTTGCTGTACGGCTTTCAAAACTTGTTGATTTTGATATTCGACCGGAAATACAAAGTTTATTTGCAATGAACAGCCGGGATTCGTCTCTATGTTTTTTATATGATAGCTCTCTTTTAGAGCCATCGTATCAAAACGAATATCATTTTCTTTTACCTTTCTGGCGTCCGAACCGCAGGCCGATAAAAGGCCGACGGCTACTATCCAAACAAAAAAGGTTTTCACGATATATATCTTCATCTCTATTGCATGATTAAACATATTTACGATGCAAATTTAAAAGATAATTGATTCAATCACGAAAGAATCTTATTAAGATTATTAAAAAAAACGCTTTTCGTCTCCATATCACAATATCAAACAGAATATCATCTGCTTAACACATTCTTCAATGAAACAGCACCCGCATTTCAGCCATACTGAAGAATATTGAACGTATTCTTGCATTTTTTTACAGTAAAACATTTGCCCATTGGTGAAAAACCCGTAAATTAGCGTGTTTTTTTCGAATATACAGTTGAAGAATTATTAATAACACACTAAATGACTGAAAAAGATAGAATTATTAAGATTGACATTAATAATGAAATGAAATCAGCCTACATTGATTATTCAATGTCGGTCATTGTTTCGCGTGCACTTCCGGATGTAAGAGATGGATTCAAACCCGTTCATCGACGCATCTTATTTGGTATGAGTGAACTGGGGAATACCTCCGATAAGCCGTACAAAAAATCGGCGAGAATCGTCGGAGAAGTATTGGGTAAGTATCACCCGCATGGTGACTCTTCGGTCTATTTCGCGCTGGTTCGTTTGGCACAAAACTGGTCGATGCGTTATACCTTAGTAGACGGGCAGGGTAATTTCGGTTCCGTAGACGGAGACAACCCGGCGGCTATGCGTTACACGGAAGCGCGTATGAGCAAACTGGCCGAAGAAATGCTACGCGACATTGATAAAGATACGGTTGATTTCCAACTGAATTTCGATGATACATTAAAAGAACCCGTCGTACTTCCCACACGTATACCGAACCTCTTGATTAACGGAGCGTCGGGTATTGCGGTAGGAATGGCAACCAACATGCCTCCGCACAATATGAAGGAAGTACTTCAAGCATGTCAAGCTTATATCGATACGCGTGGAGAAATCGACGTGCCCGGATTGATGGCGTACGTCAAAGCTCCTGACTTCCCGACAGGTGCGACCATCTACGGGTATGCCGGTGTCAAAGACGCCTTCGAAACGGGACGCGGACGTATCATACTGCGTGGGAAAGCCGAAATAGAAAGTGCACACGCTCATGAAAAAATCATCATTAGCGAGATTCCGTACCTTGTAAATAAAGCCGAGCTTATTAAAGCGATTGCCGATCTGGTAAACGAAAAACGTATCGACGGTATCTCTAATGTGAATGACGAGTCAGACCGGAGCGGCATGCGCATCGTGGTCGATGTAAAACGCGAAGCGAATGCGAATGTCGTTCTTAATAAGTTGTATAAGATGACTGCTTTGCAGTCGTCATTCAGCGTCAACAACATCGCCTTGGTCAATGGGCGACCGAAGCTGATGAATCTGAAAGAATTGATCGGAAATTTTGTCGATCATCGGCGGGATGTGGTTATACGTCGCACGAAATACGACTTGAAGAAAGCTGAAGAACGCGCTCATATTCTCGAAGGATTGATTATTGCTTCGGACAATATCGACGAAGTGATCGCGATCATCAAGCAATCAAGCAGTCCTCAGGAAGCGATCAGCAATTTGATGGCACGTTTCGAATTGACCGAAATACAAGCCAGAGCCATCGTTGAAATGCGTTTACGCCAATTGACAGGACTTGAACAGGAAAAGCTGCGTGCCGAATATGAAGAGATAGAGAAATTAATCGCACGATTAAAAGAAATTCTGGAAAATGAAGATATGCTGATGGGCGTCATTCGCGACGAATTCCAGGAAATCATCGATAAATACGGAGATGAGCGTAAGACCGACATCGTGTATGCCTCGGAAGAATTAAATCCGGAAGACTTTTATGCCGATGATGAGATGATTATTACAGTCTCGCACATGGGATATATTAAACGTACTCCATTGAGCGAGTTCCGTGCACAGGCACGAGGTGGAGTAGGGGCGAAAGGCTCCGAAACACGAGAAGAAGACTTCGTCGAATATATTTATCCGGCATCGATGCATGCTACCATTTTGTTTTTCACCGCTAAAGGACGATGCTTCTGGAAAAAAGTATTCGAAATACCTGAAGGGGCTAAAAATGCGAAAGGAAGAGCCATCCAGAACTTCTTAAATATTGATTCGGAAGATAGTGTAAACGCGTTTATCCGGATCAAGAACTTAACGACCGATACGGAATTTACCAATTCACATTATTTACTCTTCTGTACGAAGAAGGGAGTAATTAAAAAAACACTTTTGGCCGCATATTCACGCCCACGTCAAAATGGCGTCAATGCGATTACATTGCATGAAGGAGACGGGGTGATTCAAGTACGACTGACGGATGGAAACAACGAAGTGTTGATTGCCAATCGGAATGGTCGGGCCATCCGTTTCCATGAAAGCAAGGTACGCGTGATGGGACGTACGGCAGCCGGCGTACGCGGAATGACTTTAGATGATGAAAACGACGAAGCAATCGGTATGGTTTGTATCAAAGATACGGAAAAAGAAACCATTCTCGTTGTTTCGGAGCAAGGCTACGGAAAACGTTCGAAGATCGACGACTACCGGATTACCAATCGGGGAGGAAAAGGAGTCAAAACGATCAATGTCACAGAAAAGACCGGCAAACTGGTAGGCATTAAGAATGTAACAGAAGAAAATGACTTGATGATCATCAATAAATCCGGTATTACGATTCGTATGAAAGTCGCTGATTTGAATGTTATTGGCCGTGCGACACAAGGAGTACGACTGATTAATTTGGAAAAACGCAACGACGAAATCGCATCCGTATGCAAAGTCGTATCCGAATCGGAAGAAAACAAGATCGGTGATGGAGAAACACAAGAAGTGTCGAACGAAATTAAACCGGAAAACGGTACGGAAGTCATAGAAGACAACAACATGATTGAAGAAGAAAAAGAATAAAGTATTAACATCAAAATTTTAAATGACATGAAACAAGTATTAATGACAATCGGTTTCTGCCTGATGGCAACAACTGTATTTGCGCAAAAAAAAGCGGTAACGGAGGCTGAGCGTATCGCGAAGGATTCGAAGCCGGACTTTAAGGAAGCGCGTACCTTGATTAAAGGAGCATTGGAAAATCCGGAAACGAAGGATGATGCAAAAACATGGTATGTGGCCGGACAGATCGAAGATGCTCAATTTAGCTCCGAGAGTACCAAGCAGATCTTAGGCCAACAACCTAATGAACCGGTGATGTATGAAGCTCTGGCGAATATTTTGCCGTACTTCAAAAAAGCGTATGAACTGGATCAGCTCCCGAATGAGAAAGGAAAGGTAAAACCGAAATACACCAAACATATCAAAGGCACGCTCAATGCCAATCATATTTATTATCTGAACGGCGGAGCTTACTACTTTGATCAGAAAGATTACAAAAAATCGTGTGATTTCTTTGATCAATATATTGAGATAGCCAACCTGCCTTTTATGAAAGATGAAAAGGTAGCCCAAAGAGACTCGAACTATATGATCGTACAGTTCTATTCGGCTATCGCTGCGATGCAACTGGATGATATAGAATTAGCTATCAAGAATCTAAATCGGGCAAAAGATACGGACTATCGACGTTACGATGTATATCAGTCGCTTTGCTATGAGTACGAACAGGCAAAAGATACGGCGAACATCGAAAAAACGCTGGAAGAGGGAATGGCTTTATTTCCCGATTCAAGCTATTTCTTGAATAGTCTGATTAATCTTTACATCTACACCGGAAGAAATGATCAAGCATTGCAATTATTGAATACTGCTATTTCGAAAAACGCGAACAGTGCTCAATTGTATTATGCCAAAGGAAGCGTGTACGAAACCGGTTTAAAAGATTATGCTCAGGCTGAAGAAGCATACAAAAAAGCGGTTGAATTGGATCCGAATAGTGCAGCCAATAACTTCAGTATGGGGCGTATTTATTATAACCAAGGAGTAAGCACTTTAGATAAAGCGAATTCGATATCGGATGCGACTCAATACAAACAAGAAAAAGCAAAGGCCGAAGATTTCTTCAGAAAAGCGTTGCCGTTTTTTGAAAAGGCACGTGAGCTTAAGCCTGATGAAAAAGAATTCTTAATTGGGCTGAGAGGAATCTATTATAATCTGAATATGAACGAAAAGTTCAATGAGATAGAGGCCGAAATGAACAAGTAATGTGTTACTGACAAATAAAAAAGAGTTGAACTCGATTTGAGTTCAACTCTTTTTTTGCACAATCGTTATTTTCAAATTATACCCAAAAACACACTATATTTTACATAATAGTAATTATGGTCGAAAAACGGATGGTTAAATTGGAATCACCAAAAGCGGTGTGTTACTGTGGAAAAGCATTTTACGCGCCAGACTCGGATTAAATATCCGTGTGATCATACTGCGACGATATGTGCTAAATGCAATCATATCAATCTGTTTTTCCTTGACAAATGTCTCAATAGCTTCCAATAAATCTCCGTCGTTCAGTACGGTATATTCTATTTTTAATTCCGGATATTGTTTCTTCAGATACTCGTTCAGTCCCGATAAACGAATATCATTCCATTCGTTGCGGCTGGTCGAAATATTGAATAGTTGAATTTGTACCGGATGTTCTTTGAAGAAATGGATAAACTTATCGAACGCCAAAATATCACGCTGATTAAAAGAAATGGCGAAGGCAATTCGTTTGGTTTCATTCAGATTGCTGAAAGGAACATGTTCGGGAATGGCTAAAAGCGGCATATTTGTTTGTTCAATGACTTCGCCTGTGACACTTCCGATTAGGTCTGCGTTTTTCTGATTTTTCCCGCGTGTACCCATAACAATCAAGGTCGGATGATATTCTTTGGCATAAGCCATAATTTCTTCTTCCGGCAAACCTTCTCTCAGGATATAGTTATATTTGACGCGAGGCCATTCTCCGCTTTCCATCTTCCGGTTTATCAACGTACAAATGTTCTCAACATCCTTTTGTACTTGTTTATAAACCAAATGAATATTTTCATTGTTGGAGACTCCCGTCACCACTGGTTCACGAGTCGCAAACGGTAGCGCAGAAGGAATATACGTGCTGAAATAGGCATGTAACAACATGACTTCTGCTCCAATCTGATGTGCATAGTTTATCCCTATTTCACACGCTCTGATCGAATAATCCGAGAAATCGACAGGAATTAGAACTTTTTTTAAGGTTTTCTCGGGCGCATCTTCTTTTTCTGTTTCATCCAGCCATTGGGTATCCTCAATAAGTCGTAAAGCCCGTGGCAGGTCGCTTTCTTTGATGCGTATACGAACACCGGCAGAGATGACCGGCTGAATCTGATTCACATTATGAATATAGGCTTCTATTCCTTCCGACTCAAGCAGTGTTTTCAGGATCTGAGCCTTTTCATACGTGTGAATAGCTAATGTGACTAACTGTTTTTCCATGTTTACATTTCCGATAAAGGGTTTGCTCCTAAAATGTCCAACGCCCGATCTAAAATAGTGGTGTCACTTAAAACCACAATTCCTCCATTCGGTCCGGATTCGATATGTAATCCGCAACTTTTACCGTCCCTGTAATTTTCTCCTCCGAAGTAATTTCGGACAGTTTCTACAGATACTCCCAATTCTGCCGCGATACGATGGATCGTACCATCCGGCAAACGGTCTTTGATATCCCGAAGCTCGTTAAAAGTGATTGTTTTCGTCATGGTTCGTTTTTATTTTTATGGGTTAATAATATTATTTAAAATTCGCGCACTAATATAGCCACTAAAATTAAGTGAGCCAAACTTTCCGGAACTTTTTTCAAATAAGATGGTTATGTTTTATAACATGTTTATCTTCCTATTTCCATGCAGGAACTCCTAATCCGCTATATACGAGCATAAAAACGATGGTAGCCAACATGGCGTAAAGAATATAGCGAACATGTGAGGCCTCATATAAAAGAAGGGGAGCCTCCCCTACTCTTTTTATCGTTCGAGTACGAATAATCCGGTAAATTTCAAAGCAAAACCACCCAAAGAAGCATCCGGATAAGATGCCCGGAATAATATCGGAAATAAAATGAACACCTAAATAAATGCGTGTATACGACATCAAGATGGCCCATAGCATAATCCCATACGTATACCAGCGGTATCGAAAAAGCAGCATCGTAAATGTAGCAAACCCAAACGCATTGGCTGCATGGCTGGAAATAAACCCGTAACGTCCGCCAAGATACGGATTGCCAGTCAACGGATTGATGACCGTTTGGACGTGATCCATAAAATCCGGATGGCGCGTGGGACGGAAACGTGTAAAAAGCGGTTTGCACACGCTCGAGGCAAATTGGTCACACAGCGTGATGGTCAATGCGATAAAGAGCAAGATAAGAAGAGACTCTTTCCAGGGTCTTTTGTAGCAAATAATCCATAATACGAAAAGCGCTAAGGGTATCCATACCATCTTTCCGGAATACATCCAAAAGAAATGGTCCCAATAAAGCGTATGCCCGCCATTGAGCCACAGAAAGAGATTCCGTTCATATTCTAAGATACTCTCCAACATACAAATTCAGATTCTTTCAAGCTCTTTTTGAGGAATCCATCCTTCCTTTCCGTCTGCTAAACGGATCTCATACCATTCTCCCAATGTGCTTTTAATCTGCACTTTTGTTCCTTCGTGCAGAACAAACAAGTCGGTACCACTCGCGTCCGGAGAACTCTTAATCGTAATTGTAGGCGCAAATATAATCGCAGTATCGCGTGTTATTAACGCTTTTTTCTGACTCCAAGCGAATAGATTAACCATAACAACCGTTAGCAATAAAAAGATCCCGGCATAAAACCCGATTTTTTTCAGGCGCATCCATTTAGAAAAAAAGAACAACGTCAGACAGCCTATAAACAGTATGAAGCACACGATTCCCATACTTGCCCATACGTCGATACTCAATACATTCCGGATAGCATGGAACCACTTGACTAAAAAGAACTCACCAATCGGTTCTATTTTGTCGGTTGTCCGGAGTCTGGACATCTCTAAATTAAAACGAATATCTCCATCACCGGGATTCAACAACAAGGCGCGTTCGTAATTCAAAATAGCCGGTGCAATCTTATTGGTTTTGTAATATGCATTTCCCAGATTATAGTAAATTTCATACGACTCACCATTGTTCTTCAACCATTCTTCATACAATTCAATAGCCTTGGTATAGTTCTCCTGTTTATATGCCACTTCGGCTTCTTTAAACGCAGATTCCTGTGCGATCGAGGATATGCCGCATATCAAATGAATGAATCCAAGACACAGTATTTTAGATATTCCTCTCATCGTCATGACTTTTTAATTAAGTTTTCCATTTTTCCAATGACATTCACTGTTTGCTGAAAGAGCTGCTCCATAGCTTCCGGAGCTTGACTGGGAGCATAACGAGCGAACTCACAAGTATTCAAAATACTGATAAAATGATCACTTACCTCTTTATCTACCCCAAACTCCATTAACTCTGCCTCCACATTGTCTTTTGTCAGATTTGCTTGTGGAATATTCAACTTGTCACTCAGATATCCCCACACGGCGCGAAGAACTTCATCGTAAAATTCTTCTTTTTTCTTTTCTTTCAGTAATTTTTCAGCCTTCTTCAATCTGCGAACCGCTATTTTGTTCGCTTTTTTCGTACGTACAAGCGCAATGTTTGCATTTTCCTTCACTTGTTTACGATAGATAGCAAAGAAGACGATAAATAAAACGGCAATCAGGACATACGCCATTATGTACATGAACGAACCGAAGAAAATTTCTTTATTTGAAACAAAGCGAGGTTCAGAAACTTTGATATACCGAATGTCTTGCCCCAAATATTTGACACTTTCTTGAGTGCCGAAATTTGAAATGACCGGTCCTGAGGCATTCTCACCTCCGGCTCCTTTCTCAACATGTAGTTTGAACGGTTGAGACGAGAGCGTCTTATACGAACCGTCTTTAGGATCAAAATACGAAAATTGGACGGCCGGAATCTCAAAATCGCCCGCATAGCGCGGGATCGCCATGTACTCAATTGATTTTGTTCCGCTTGTGCCGGAAGGAGTCGTTTTGATATTATTGTCTACTTTCGGATCATACACTTCGAAATCGTTCGGGAACGTGATTTCCGGACTTTTAGCCAACTTGATGTTGCCGTTTCCAGAAAGCGTTACGTTGATCGTAACAGCTTCGTTCGTTTTAATCCGATCGGCATTGATGTTTGCTTTCATGGTGTAAGAACCTACCGCCCCCTGAAAAGAAGCCGGTTTACCGCTCGGGAGAGGCTTGACATCGATCGTTACCGGTGGAGTCGTAAGTACTCTCTTCACATCTTGGTACGTATCGAAGAAGTCGTCGAAAATACTGCGCACGCGTTGTTTGGATCGGATACGTACTACAGCGTCATATTTTCCTCCTTCTATGGTAATCTTACCCGAACGTTGCGGATAAAGCACGGTCTGTTTAATAACGACCGCTCGATAGTTACGTCCATTATAATTTTCAAGTGTCCATTGTGGGTTCAACTCAATATCCTGAGCAAGAAATCCTTCAAATTCAGGAAACTTTACGTCGTTCAATGCCGCATCATAGAGCGAATAGAGTTTGAACGTAACTAAAAATCCTTCCTGCTCATAGACACTGCGCTTCGAAACATTCATCCGAACGAATAACTCATCACTTCCGATATTGGAAGAACCGGAAGACGCTTGACTTCCACTCGAGCCGGAAGACGCTGCTTCAGTAGCCTTATCCGGAGGAAGTACTTTAATAACTAATGAGTTGGAGCTATAATTCGAATTTTTGATTTTTATCGTTGCCGGACTCAAATTAAATGTGCCTTCTTTTTTAGGCATTAACACATACGTGAATGTCTGAGAATATGAACTGCTCGATTTTCCATTGATGTATTGCATACTTCTGCTGACCGACGAAGTAGGTCCCATCAACACATCGAAATCAGTTAAATCCGGTGTGCGAAGTCCGCTGGCTCCTTCCTCATTGACGGTATACGTCAGCTGGAATTGTTGCCCCATTACCACAGCATTGGGAGCAGAGGCTTTAAATGTCACTCCGTCTGCTTTGAGGTATATCCCTGCTAAAAACAACAGCCCGGTAACGATAAAAATGAATTTTCTCATAGCTCTTATTTTTACCATTGTTTATCTGTTTTACGACGTTCTTGATGTTTGGCTTGAGCCTTTTTAACTTTCTCCTGTGTGTCTTTTTCGTCCTGCAGGAAAGCATCGAGAATCTGTTGTGCATTATCTCTGCTCATTTGTTCATTCTCCTGTTTCTGTTCCTGTGTCTTATTCTCTTGCTGCTCATTCTGCTGCTGTTGCTGTTCCTGATTTTGCTCTTGCTCTTGCTGTTGTTGCTGATCCTGATTCTGCTGGTCTTGATTTTGTTGCTGCTGATCATTCAGTAACTTTTGAGCCAAGGCTAAGTTATACCGTGTCTCTTCATCTTTCGGATTCATCCTCAATGACTGTTTATAAGCCTCGATACTTTTGGCATAGTCCTTGTTCTTCATCTGAATATTCCCGAGGTTGTGAAAAACTTCCGCCAATCGTTGGACATTGGCCGGATTTTCAGCCATCAGACGCTCTCTCTGACCGGCGATCTGTTGATATTGTTCGGCCGCTTCCGGATATTTTTCCTGCTTATACAAAGCATTTCCCAGATTGTATGAGCCTTCGACAGAGCGCGGATTTACCTCAATACTCTGTCGGTAAGCAATCTCCGATTCGGTATATTTCTCTTCTTTGTACAATTTGTTCCCTTTTCGGATATGCGACCGCTCCGCCTTCTGTGCGAACATGTCATTCGTACAGCAGAATGCGGTTGTCACGCTTATGAATATCAGATATATTGCTTTCATCTCTAATTTATTAAGAAAATAATTTTATTTTCCGGAATATCCGATTTTTTCGTTCCAGAATCAAATACTCGAGAATCAACAAGATCAAAACAATCCATGCCAATGCTTGGAACTGTTCGTCGTATTCCGAATACACTTTACTTTCCAGCTCTGCTTTATCCATCTTGTTAATTTCAGCCTGTAACGCGCGGAGGGCCGAATTGGTATTGTCTGCACGGACATAGATTCCTTTGCCTGCCGCAGCAATTTCCTGACACATCTGCTCGTTCAATTGCGTGATGACAATGTTGCCATTGCCGTCTCGCATGTAATCGTTCCCACTGTTAAGAGGAATCGGTGCACCTTTTGGCAACCCGATACCTACAATATTCACGTTCACTCCTTTTTCGGCTGCATTGGCAGCCGCTTTTACGGGATCATCTTCATGATTTTCTCCGTCTGTGATTATCATGATCGTTTTTCCGGAATTTTCGTTCGGTGTGAACGAGCGCATCGCCAAATTTATTGCGGCTCCGATGGCTGTTCCTTGCGTAGAAATCATCGAAGGAGTAATGGACGACATAAACATCTTGGCTGAAATATAGTCTGAAGTAATCGGCAACTGCGTAAATGCATCGCCGGCGAAAACAATCAGACCGACCTTGTCGTCGGTAAAACTGTCAGTCATTCTCGAAAGCATTTGTTTGGCTTTTTCCAAACGATTCGGTTGAATATCTTCGGCCATCATCGAATTGGAAACATCCAGACATATCACGATTTCCACGCCTTGCCTTTTGACGGTTTCCAGCTTAGATCCGAACTGCGGGCCGGCAATCAAAAAAATCGTTACGGCTATCGAGGCAAATAGCAGCCAAAACTTTAGGCGTTCCCGTTTACGTGATACTTCCGGTGTCAGTTGTGAAACGAGCATAGGATCACCAAAGCGTTTGATGGCCCTCTTTCTGGCAATCACCACATAGAGATAGAATATCGTCAATACGGGAAGTATTGCCAGTAAATATAAGTAAATAGGATGAGCAAAACGAAACATAATCAACTTTTTACTTACGGTATCTTCTTTAATAATGTATGCTTCAGGAGAAGTTCCAAGAGCAGCAAAGCAAACAAAATCAGAGCAATATTTCTATATTCTTCCTGTTTTTTACTGTATTCCTGTACACTGATTTTGGTCTTCTCCATTTGGTCGATCTCGGAATAAATCTCCTTCAGACTTTCATTGTCGGTCGCTCTGAAATATTGTCCGCCAGTCGTTGTTGCAATCTGCTTTAAAGTCGGTTCATCAATATCAACCGGAACCATTTGGGTCTGAATTGTTCCCCCCGGTAGACGGAAGGGATACGGTGCTGATCCTTTAGTTCCTACACCGATGGTATAGACCCGGATGCCGAATGTTTTGGCGATCTCGGCAGCTGTTACCGGAGCAATTTCGCCGCGATTATTGGAACCGTCAGTCAGCAAAATGATGACTTTCGATTTGGCCTGACTGTCTTTGATACGGCTGACGGCATTGGCTAATCCCAAACCAATCGCAGTTCCGTCCTCAATCATCCCACTCTGAATATCTTTGAAGAGATTCAGCAAAATAGCATGATCGGTAGTGAGTGGACACTGCGTAAAACTCTCGGCAGAAAAAACGACGAGACCGATATTATCATTCGGTCGTCCGTTGATAAAGGCGGCTGCCACATTTTTAGCCGATTCCAGACGATTCGGCCGCAGGTCTTGCGCCAACATACTGCTGGAAATATCGATGGACATCATAATATCAATTCCTTCGGTCGATGAGTTCTGCCAGCTGTTGGTCGACTGCGGACGAGCCAAGATAATGATGACAAGGGCAATGGCGATCATGCGTAGCACGAACGGTAGATGTCGTAAATAAACTTTGGCTGTCACCGCCTTGGGCACATCAAAAGCCTGCGAAGACGACATTTCCACACTTGCCTGATTTTTACGCATCTTCCAAAAATACCAGCCGATTAGAGGAAGCAGCAGGAGTAATAAATATAAGTATGATGGATTTGCGAATATCATTGCTCTTCTTCGTTAGGGGTTACTTCTATCGTTTTTGGAGATGACGCGATCTCATTGTCCGACGGCTGTTCTCCGGATGTCTTTTCTTCTTCCTCCGGTTTTGGCGATTCGGTCTGTTTTGTCTGATTGACAAAAAGATATGCGTTCATCATACTTAAGTCGTTCTCGTCCGGCAGCGGATGCAATTTGGCAAACTTTACAAAATCAGCCAAATGAAGAATCTGTTTCAACGTCTCATAAACAGAATGAGCATCATTCTCCTGTTCAATAATATGCAAGATTTCTTCCGACGTTTTTTCCATGGCATTGACCTGATAACGTCGCGAAATATACCGACGAAGCGTATCCGTCACGAGGGTGTGATATTCTTTATTCAGTCCTTGCTGCCACAATTTCTGTCCTTTAATCTCATTCAATTCCTGAATAGCCTGTTCGTACGGCGGGAGCTTGGGCTCTTCTTTTTTAAACGGAATCAGCGTTTTTCTGTTTCTATATCGTTGAATAAGATAACCGATGACACAAATCAGGAAGAGTCCGAACAGAATACCGAATATCCAGGGATAATAATCGGCTAAGACAAACGGAGGTTTCCATACGTCTTTGATGTCGTAAAACTCTTCCGGATTGTCCGTATCGACCGGTACGGTCGACACTTTTAACGCAACCTGATTCGATGAAATCGTGTCGCCCCGATCAATCACGATCAACGGAGGTAACAGATATAATGCCGAATCGAACGAAGTAATCAGGATGTTTTGTTTAATCACCAATCGATTATCCAAAATAGTCGAATCTGCCGGCGAAGTAGATAAAACTTCCACACCGGGCATTAAGACATCTGTCGGAATCGGACAAATGACTTGCCTGTCTTTATCGGTTGTAATTGTCAGGTTCAACGTTGTTTGCTCTCCTATCAGAATATCGGCCGTATCAAGTTTGACACTAATCAAGGTCTGTTGTGCCTGTATCCCGATACTCGATGCTATGGTTAAAGCAAACAATAATAACCGGAATTTATTGTTTCTCAGTTTCATGCTGGATTAGTTTCGTTTGTCAAAGAGAGCGATTAAGGCTTTGACATAATCATCTTCGGTTCGAATCGATACGGCATCGACCCGACTCTTGTTAAATGCTTTGTTCATATCGCTTTGTCGCTCTTCCCACCATGTCTTATACAGTTCTCTCACCTGCTTTGACGAGCTGTCTATCCATCGTTCTTTACCGGTTTCCGCATCCTTGATCTTCATAAGTCCGACATTCGGAAGCTCCGTCTCACGATGATCGTACACCTGAATGGCTACGACATCATGTTTGCGATTGGCAATCGTCAAGGCATCCTGATAATTTCCCTTATCGATGAAATCGGAGATCAGGAAAGCCGTGCACCGCTTCTTGATGGCATTCGTAAGATATTTGAGTGCTTGACCGAGATCCGTCTGTTTATGATCCGGCTGAAAATCGATCAATTCGCGAATAATATAAAGAATATGCCGCTTCCCTTTTTGAGGCGGTATAAATTTTTCAATCTGATCCGAAAAGAAGATGACTCCGATTTTATCGTTGTTCTGAATCGCCGAAAAAGCCAGTGTAGCAGCGATTTCCGTGATAACCTCTTTCTTCATTCGACTCACTGTTCCGAAGTCCTTACTGCCGGACACATCGATCAACAGCATCACGGTCAATTCGCGTTCTTCCTCGAAAACCTTCACATACGGACGAATGTAACGTGCCGTCACATTCCAGTCAATGTCACGAATATCATCACCGAACTGATATTCGCGCACTTCGCTGAAAGCCATACCCCGACCTTTGAATGCCGAATGATACTGGCCTGCGAAAATGTTGCGCGACAGTCCGCGTGTCTTAATTTCTATCTGCCTGACTTTCTTTAAAAGTTCGCTTGTCTCCATTTATATCCATCAAGCCCCGTAAAAATACCATCAGGGCACTTCGACTTTGTTCAGAATTTCACTGATAATCTCTTCCGATGTAAGGTTGTTAGCCTCCGCTTCGTAGCTGAGACCGATACGGTGGCGCATCACATCATGACATACGGCACGTACGTCTTCGGGAATTACATAGCCGCGACGTTTGATAAAGGCATACGCACGCGCGGCCAGTGCCAGATTGATTGAAGCACGAGGTGAAGCCGCAAATGCAATCATCGATTTGAGATTAGCCAGATTATATTCGGCGGGGAAGCGGGTCGCGAAAACGATATCGACAATATAACGTTCAATCTTTTCGTCCAGATACACCTCGCGCACGATGTTACGTGCCTCAATAATCTGTCGGGTATCGAGTACGGGCTTAATATCCGGCTTCTTGCCCGAAATATTCTGACGGATTACCAGTTTTTCTTCCTCTTTCTTCGGATAGTTGATAACGACTTTCAGCATGAAACGATCGACTTGCGCTTCGGGAAGCGGATACGTCCCTTCCTGTTCAATCGGGTTTTGTGTAGCCATTACGAGAAACGGTTCCGGAAGTTTATAGGTCGATTCGCCGATCGTCACCTGACGTTCCTGCATGGCTTCGAGCAACGCACTCTGCACCTTGGCCGGAGCACGGTTGATTTCGTCGGCCAATACGAAGTTTGCGAATACAGGTCCTTGCTTGACAAGAAATTCTTCGCTTTTCTGACTGTATATCATCGTTCCGATCACGTCGGCCGGCAACAAGTCCGGTGTAAACTGGATACGACTGTATTTAGCGTCGATTAGCGAAGAAAGTGTTTTAATTGCCAGCGTTTTAGCAAGTCCCGGAACACCTTCCAGCAAGATGTGACCATCGGAAAGGAGTCCGATCAACAACGATTCGATCAGATGCTTTTGACCGACGATGACCTGATTCATTCCCATGGTAATCATGTTTACGAACGAACTGTTATTTTCAATCCGTTCGTTCAATTCTCGAATATCTACTGTTTGATCCATAGATTAAGTATGTTATATAGTTTTGATCTTTGTACGTTCATTTTTGAACGCACAAAAATAGAAAATTCAGGTTGGTATATTGAAGTTTCGCCGTTAAATAATACTAATCATACAACGAGCTGCTATACTCTAATTTGTTTATTTTTAAAAAGATTATTTCGCCTTCTTCGCCATGATTTTCGACTGCAATTCTTTTGCTTGTGCAAGGGATACACTGCTTTGGGCATTAATCGCGTATACTTCTTTGGCAGGAATCAAAATTTCCATTCCCGCAGGCACACGATCGGGATCGGGGATTCTGGCCTTATTGAAATCATAGATATAGACCCAGAAAATTTTATTTCCGTAATATTTTTGCGCAAGTAACGTTAACCGCTCTCCCGACGCTATTTTTACACGTGCCATAACGTTTTTGTCGGACGAAGCGGCAACGGCAGTCCCAGCCGGTTTCGTTGACTTCGTCTGCTGAGAAGTTGTTTGCTTCGGGGATGTCGATGCCGGCGAGGCGGTTGGTTCTTTCCGTGTAGCCGGAGTGACAGGCGATGTAGCGGTGTTTTCGTTCGTTTCGAGAGTAGTCACCCCAAGCGTGTCGACGTTGGCGCCTTCTTCCGATTCCTGCATCGTAGTGGAGTCACCGGGCAAAAGAAACGAATCGTCCGTCGTCTGTGTATGCTGTGTTGTGCCGTTGAATTCGTTGTACGATAAACGATCATAGTAAAAATAGTAGAATATTCCTACCCCTAACAACAACAGTAACAACGCCAGAATCACATACAACGATGTATTCGACGCTTCTTGTTTCTTTTTCTTCACAGGGGGCTTGGCAGGATGAGATTTCGGTGTTTCTTTCGCAGGCTGCTCTTTACGTTCTTTATTTTCATTCATAGCTTCTTGTTTTATTGATGTTGTACTTTGTAATGTTTCACGATTCGCGGCAGATGCGGGATGGCTCCCGATTGCACGTTCTTCCGACCATGTTTGGTCCGAGTTTTTGTCGATTTCTTTGTTCATGATATTCTGTTCTTCTTTTTTCTCATCTTCAGGGGGAAGTACCGTAAGCAGAGTTGTTTCTTCTTCGGCTTTCGGTTCTGTCTTTTCTGTTGTTTCCGTAGCTTCTCCGACGGGTTCCTGAACCGGTTCTTCCGCAGTTATGATCTCATCGTTTTCATCCTCCTCGTCATCATTCGAGAGACTGGCGGACGCTGTCTCATTACTTTCCGTCCCGTTGGTTTCAACGGCTTCGAAAAAAGCAAACGGACGGTTAATCTTTTCTTTGAGCAACTTATCGGGAAGAAAAGATAGTTTGTGATGTGCCGGAATAACAATCCGCTCCCCGGTATTGATGTGTACACTCTCACGTTCTTTAACCAGAATCACTTTAAAACTGCCGATCCCTTTTATTCGTACGAATCCGTCTTTCGTAATTCCCTCATTGACTAACGCAATCAGCGCTTCAACAAACTTCTCAACATCTGCTGTTTCTTTTCCGGTACTTTGAGCCAGAATTTCGGCAATATCGTAAATCGATAGTTTTTCATCCATGGTTGTCTAATGTTTTTAAATAAGCCTTTAATGTTGCAACCGGTTTAAATACAGGTACGAGTTTAGGTGGAATAAGATAACGTTTGCTATTGCTCGGATTGGCTAAAAAGCGTTCGTCTTTCTTCTTCGCCTCGAATTGTCCCAATCCATGCAAACTGATGATATCGTTGCCGGCAAGCTTATCGCCTATGACGCGGCTGAACGCATCGAGCATCTCTTCTACTTCATGTTTTTCCCAACGGAGTCGGTTCGATAATTCAGTGATCAATTCTATATCTTTCATATGCAACCGTTATTATTTTAAGACGTCTATGTTCGCTGTTTCCGTTTAATTAAACAAAAGAATTAACATTTTATAATCTTTATATGAGGGTTTTCCCATACAATTCAAACGCTTCCGACGATTCTATCCGAACCGCATAGAACTGCCCTATGTCTAATTGCTTTTCCTTGCTGATGAGTATCTCCGGATCAACTTCCGGCGAGTCATATTCGGTGCGCCCGATGTAAAAATCTTCTTCCCTGTCGACTATGACTTTAAAGACCTTACCGACTTTCTCTTGCTGCACTTCGGTCGAAATCTTCTGCTGTAATCGCATCAACGTATCGAGACGCTGCTGCTTGACATCGTCCGCTACATCATCTTGATGATTTTTGTACGAATATGTTCCGACTTCATGACTGTATGCGAAGGCACCCATGCGCTCGAAGCGGGCATCTTTGGCAAACTGCATCAATTCGGCAAAATCTTCATCCGTTTCGCCGGGGTAACCGACCATGAGAGTCGTTCGCAAATGAATGCCGGGCACTTCTTCACGGATACGGCTGATGAGTTCGTAAGTTCCCCGCTTAGTTATTTGGCGACGCATCCGTTTCAGTATCGGATCGCTGATGTGTTGCAAAGCTATATCGAGGTATTTACACACATTTTCACGTTCGCGCATCACCCGCAGCAAATCATACGGAAAATGCGACGGATAGCCGTAGTGAAGCCGAATCCATTCGATGCCGGGAACATCCGACAAGCGTTCGACCAGTTCGGGAAGAACGGCCTTACGGTACAAATCAAGTCCGTAATACGTTAAGTCTTGCGCGATAAGTTGAATTTCTTTGATGCCCTTGCGGGTCAACAACCGTGTTTCGTCTACGATTTCGTCCATCGGACGCGACCGGTATTTCCCGGTAATAAGCGGAATAGAACAGTAAGAGCATGTACGGTTACACCCTTCGGCAATTTTCAGGTAGGCGTAATGTTTGGGTGTAGTGACGACGCGATCGGTCGACGACTCCGGACGATACGCCTTTCCAATGTCGTTCAATAGCTCTTTCCAGTTAAACTTTCCGTAAAAACGATCGACAAAAGGAAGTTCCGTTTTCAGCTCCTTCAGAAAACGTTCCGAAAGGCAACCCATCACAAAAAGTTTGCCGATGCGGCCTCTGTTTTTTTCTTCGCCTAATGCCAAGATAAGATTGATGGACTCTTCCTGTGCATCACCGATAAAAGCGCATGTGTTGACAACGACAAATTCACCATTCACTTTTTCCGCGTCGTGCGTAACGGTATATCCGTTCAGCTGAAACTGACGCATTAACTGTTCGGAATCGACCAGATTCTTCGAACAGCCCAATGTGATGATGTCAACCTTGTTTTTTCTCATGCTCTCCGAACAGTGAATCTACAAACGCTTTCCGGTTAAATATTTGCAAATCTTCCATGCCTTCGCCCAAACCGATATATTTGACGGGGATCTGGAAATGATCGGAAATGCTGATCACGACACCGCCCTTGGCCGTCCCATCCAGCTTCGTGACGGCTAACGCATTGACTTCGGTCGCAGCCGTAAACTGTTTGGCCTGTTCGAAAGCGTTTTGTCCCGTCGAGCCGTCGAGTACCAGCAGTACTTCGTCCGGAGCATCGGGCACCACTTTTTTCATGACGTTCTTAATCTTCGTCAATTCGTTCATCAGGTTGATTTTATTATGCAGACGGCCGGCCGTATCGATAATCACCACGTCGGCATCGTTTGCCTGTGCCGAGTTAAGCGTATCGAACGCAACCGAAGCCGGGTCGGAGCCCATCTTCTGCTTGACGATCGGCACACCCACGCGCTCACTCCAAATCACCAGCTGCTCCACAGCGGCCGCCCGAAACGTGTCGGCCGCGCCCAGATAGACCTTCTTTCCCCGCTTTTTAAACTGATAGGCCAACTTGCCGATCGTCGTAGTCTTTCCGACCCCATTGACACCGACCACCATGATGACATAAGGTTTCTTGCCTTGCGGAATCAAGAAGTCTTCCATATCTTCCGTTTTGTTTTCCGTCAGCAAAGCGGCGATTTCTTCGCGTAAGATCGTTGTTAATTCATTTGTGGATACGTATTTGTCCGTAGCGACACGTTTTTCGATACGTTGAATGATTTTCAGGGTGGTGCTGACTCCTACGTCCGACGTAATTAATACTTCTTCCAACTCATCCAACACCGAGTCATCTACTTTACTTTTTCCGACGATAGCCTTGGTAATTTTCGAAAAGACACTTTCTTTCGTCTTGGATAATCCTTTATCTAATGTCTCTTTCTTCTCCTTGCTGAAAAACTCAAAAAAGCCCATTGCTTACTAATGATATATGTTCTGGCTACAAAGGTACATGATTTTTTAATTAAAACCTATCATTTAAGCCGAAGTGATGATTACTTCTTCTCAAGTGCTTGTTAAATGACAAAAAACTTTCTTTGACAAAACAACCGAAATTCTTTCCTAAATTCATCTACGTTTTGATTCTATGATTGGCTGTTTTCGGATTCCTTTTTTCCTGTTCTTCGTCCCAAACAATGCGGACTTTCTTCTCCTCAAATAACTGTATGGCTTGCTTTTTTGTCATCATATTTCGTCTTTGTTTCAATCTTCCTCTTTATCCTAAGGAAAGAAACCCCTCGAATGCACAAAGACTGCCGGGTATATAAAAAAATGTTATCTTTGCGCACATAACGATCGAAACAAGAAATATCATGAGAGGAAAAAAAATCATTGCATCCGTCTTTCTAATGGCCTTATGCACCGGATGCGGAAACAACAACCAAGAAAAAGAAACAGCGATCATCACAGTCGATGTACATGCCGATTATCCGGAGAAAAAACTGATGCTTCAGGATTTTCTGGAGGTGGAATATATTCCGCTCGAAACGAACGATGAATTCATCACCCAAGGCCATGTGCTGGACATTGGCGACCGGTACATTTTAGCCAAAAATCGAACAGCCGACGGCGATATTTTTCTCTTTGACCGACAAACAGGGAAAGGCATCAGAAAAATAAACAGAAAGGGACAAGGAGCCGAAGAATATACATCCATCTACCGAATAGTACTGGACGAAGCCAACGAGGAAATGTTTGTCAATTGCATGCCCATGAGGAAAATATTCGTGTATGACTTGGAAGGTCGTTTCAAACGGAGCTTCCACCACGCGGACAGCGCTTCGTATTCGGTTCTCTTCAATTACGACAAGGAGCATCTGATCGGCTACGATATATCCATATACCATAAGGAAGGAATGCCTTCGGAAGGCCGTTTCTCCCACGCCCTTATCTCGAAGCAGGATGGCAGCGTGGCACGGAAGATCCCGATTCCTTTCGAAATCGTTAAAGCGCCTCTTATACAAAAGGAAGGCATTGCTGTAATTACCGTCCAATCGATACTCCCTTGGCACGACAAGTTTCTGCTTATCGAAACATCGACCGATACGGTTTATTTGTCGGAAGGAAACACCCTCCGTCCGTTTTTAGTAAAAACCACCTCCGAAGATCCTCTGATACTCCTTACGATGGGCACGATGACCGACCGTTATTATTTTTTGCAAACGATTAAGAAAGAGTTTGATTTCACGACGGGAAAAGGATTTCCAAGAACCGATTTGATGTATGACACGGAAGAAAAAGCCATATACCGCGCGACCGTATTCAATGCCGATTACGATAAGCATGAAGTGAATATGAGCTCAAACCCGGTAAACGGCACAATCGCGGCATTCTACATACTGACAGCCGATCAGCTCGTTGATGCGTATGAAAAAGATGAGCTGAAAGGCCCGCTCAAGGACATTGCCACACAATTGGACGAAGAAGCGAATCCCGTACTCGTTATCATGAAGTATAAAACAAAGAAATAGTCCGTTCGGAAACAGGTTCTGACCGGTTCGGATGGATATTTCGATACGTTCCAAACGGTATTTGGGTACGTCCAAGAGGGTATTCAGGTACGTTCAGAACGGTATTTGGGTACTTATGACCGGTTCGGAACCTGATTTCGGGTGGTTCGGAGAGATATTTCGGTACGTTCGGAACGTATCGATGGGTGGTTCGGAACGTACCTGAAATACGTTCAGAACGTATCACAGGGTAGCTCAGAACGTATCGGAATTAGGTTCGGAACGTACCCAAATCAGGTTCGGAAATACCCGAAATGTCTTCAGGAAATACCCTAAATGACGTTCCGAACGTACCCAAAATACGTTCGGAACGTATCCTTATAGGTGGTTTATGATATTTGCTACAATACCCAACCTAATTCGTCCATAATAACGAAAACTCGCGGCGCTTCCATTTTTTTACGTACGAGTTATATTCGGCACTTTTAAATGCCACCTTGTTTCCGGCACAGTCAAAAAAGCGAAGCTGCTGTTCCATACTCGAATTCGTCGAATCTTCAATAGCTATGATTTCCTTATCCGAGCCTCTATAGACGAGAATACGAGTCGGCCTGTATGTTGAAGATCGGAGTATAATGGAAGCGATTTCCTTTTCTAACCACTGCGGTTTTTTAGCACCACATACTGAAATATTCAACTTATCGAGGGAAGATTCATTCTCTTTTTTGCATCCGGAAATAAACGGAAGCAAGCAAACCCACATTGTAACAAACAACTTAACAGTAAAAGTTTTCATCGGATATAAAATTTATGATGTATATGGCAAAGGTAATTAATTTACATAAAAAAATAGATTCGTATCTTTTTAAAACAGCATGTATCATAAGAACTAATCGTATGCCTCGGCAACATTCAGTCGATAAACAGGCTTATTTCTTGCAATTCTTCGAACTCAAGCTGACTAACAAATCATGGAACGCTTCGTCGTTATAGATTCCGTACCGGAATTCGTGTGTGCTGCAATAGTCGGATAGCTCCTGTAGTATGGCTTCTTCCTTTTCTATGGATAATAACCGAATAATCAGTTGCAAACCTGTCTGTCTCGTTGTAAGTGGAGCGCTGTCCTTGTCCTCAAATTTGATTTTCTGCTTATCCAACGACAAACACAGAAGCTCCTTACGCTGATTGGAGTGTAATCCCGATAAAAATTTCGTCTGCCCCATCAGGTATTCAACACAAGCCATCCGGAGCTCTTCGTTATCAGCCATCGAAGAGTAAAGCTTTTGATAGGCTTTGCCATGGGCTGCATAATACTCCTTATACTGAGCAAATCCGGATAAACTCTTCTTCAGCGACTTGTACTCATCAGACGATGTAATCACATCCTCTGTTTCCTTCGAGAGCTTAAACAGTTCCTGATACTTGTCGCTGATTTTAGGACCATCTTCTTGTTGACATGCCATCATGCCCATAAATACACTCAGAATTAAGACTATTCGTTTCATATTTCTTTGTTTTTAAAGTTATTTATTTCGTATCGTAGATAAAAAATCGTCAATTTCATCAGTAAAGTTACTCATTAAATATGATATTGCGATAAAAAGTTTTTAATAGATGATGCCAAAAAGATTGAAAACGCTGCAAGACGATATGTTAAAAATTCAGGATCGGGAACTGTTTTTTTATTTTTCTTGTCGAATAACGTATCTTTACCGTTGCTTTATAACAACAGGAAAAGATATATGTCTAAAACAAATTTATTTAAACGGACGGTATGGATCGTATGTTCCGCCATCATTCTACTGATTTTATCGGGGATTGGCTGCGGAGCATATTTCTTTTTTTCGCCCAACTTCATGCCGGAAAAGACGGCTTATGTCTACATATACCCCGATAAGGATTATGAAGACTTGTGCCGGCAACTGGAAGATTCGGCCGGATGTAGCGATATCCGCACATTCAGACAAGCCGCACGCTTACTGAAATATCCGGGAAAGATGAATACCGGGCGATACGCCGTCACTCGGGGAATGAGTAACTACGAGCTCTTGAAAAGCCTGCGACGAGGGTATCAGGTTCCCGTGCGAATTACGTTTAACAACATCCGGATGAAGCGAGACCTTGCCGACCGTCTGTCTCAACAGTTGATGATCGAAAGCCATGAACTGATGAGGCTAATGGACGACTCGGACTACTGCCGGTCGATGGGGTTCACGCCTCCTACCATCAAAGCCATGTTTATCCCGAATACGTATGAAGTCTATTGGAATATCTCGGCCGAGAAACTGATGCAACGGATGAAGCGCGAATACGATGCATTCTGGACGGATGCCCGCCGCAACAAAGCTGCACGGATCAGTCTCTCGCCGCTCGAAGTCGCGGTGCTCGCCTCGATTGTGGAAGAAGAATCGGCTATGACGGATGAATATCCGACGATTGCGGGACTATATCTTAACCGCTTATATAAAGGCATATACCTTCAGGCCGACCCGACCGTCAAATATGCTTTGGGAGATTTTACAATCCAACGGGTCTTAAACAGACACAAGACGATCGACTCGCCCTACAATACGTACATGTACGGCGGACTTCCCCCCGCACCGTTGCGGATACCGTCTATCCAAGGGCTGGATGCCGTGCTGAATTATAAGAAACATCATTATTTATATATGTGCGCCAAGGAAGATTTTTCGGGCAGACATAATTTCGCATCGACCCTCACGGAGCATAATCAGAATGCCCGACGTTATCAGGAAGAGTTAAATCGGCGAGGCATTTACTGAAATTTGGTCAAGTCGCATAAAGTCGTACCTTTGTCGCAATTTGCAAGCATTGTTATAAAAATAGAATAGCATGGAAAAGAAATTATTTTTGGGCGACGAGGCCATTGCTCAGGCCGCGATCGATGCCGGACTATCCGGAGTATATTCCTATCCGGGCACACCCTCGACGGAGATTACCGAATACATTCAGCAATCGGCCGTCGCACGTGAGAGAAACATACACAGTCGCTGGTGTACGAACGAAAAAACTGCTATGGAAGCAGCTTTGGGAATGAGTTACGCCGGAAAGCGTTCACTTTGTTGTATGAAACATGTCGGTCTGAATGTGGCGGCCGATTGCTTCATGAATGCAGCCATGAGCGGCATCAACGGAGGTATGATCATCGTTTCGGCCGATGACCCCTCGATGCACTCTTCACAGAATGAGCAAGACAATCGTGTATACGGACGGTTTGCGATGATTCCGATGCTGGAACCCTCTAATCAGCAGGAAGCGTATGACATGGTTTACGATGGATTCGAGTTATCCGAACGATTAGGATACCCTATTCTGCTGCGTATCACGACACGTATGGCGCATTCTCGCTCAGGGGTTACGGTTCGTCCCGCCCGTCCGGAGAATCCAATGCATTGCCTTCCCGACGGCAGACAACGATTCACCCTGCTGCCGGCCCTGGCACGTCAACGCTACAAACAACTGCTGGCCGCACAAGAGGCGATGACGGCGGCTTCGGAAGAGTCGAAATATAACCGTTATTTCGACGCGCCCGATAAAAAACGGGGCATCATCACGACGGGCATTGCTTTTAACTATCTTTCCGAAAATTATCCCGATGGATTTGAGCATCCGGTACTGAAAATCTGTCAATATCCGCTACCTAAGAAACAGATTGAGAAAATAGCTTCCGAATGTGACGAGTTACTCTTGCTAGAAGATGGCTATCCCGTTGTAGAAGAAATACTAAAAGGTTTTCTGGGCAAAGGGCTAAACGTGCGGGGACGGTTGGACGGCACTCTTCCGCGCGACGGAGAGCTGACACCGGATTCAGTCGCAAAAGCGCTGGGAAAGAACGTAGCATGCTATTATACGATTCCCGATATGGTGGAACAGCGTCCTCCGGCCTTATGTCAGGGATGTGGACATCGTGATATGTACGATGCTCTGAACGAAGTGCTCAAAGAATATGAGGAGCCGAAAGTTTTCGGCGACATTGGTTGTTACACGTTGGGAGCATTGCCTCCTTTCCGTGCGATCGACAGCTGTATCGATATGGGGGCCTCCATCACGATGGCCAAAGGAGCATCGGACGCAGGTGTGTTCCCGGCAGTTGCCGTAATCGGCGACTCGACGTTTACTCATTCGGGAATGACCGGACTGCTGGATTGCGTCAATGCCAACAGTAACGTAACCATCGTGATATCCGATAATGAAACTACGGCCATGACCGGCGGACAAGATTCGGCCGGCACGGGACGTATTCAGGCTATTTGTGCGGGCATCGGCGTCGCACCGGAACACATTCGTGTCATGGTGCCTCTAAAAAGAAACTACGAGGAAATGAAAAACATCATCCGCGAAGAAATCGAATATCGTGGCGTTTCGGTATTAATACCGTGCCGGGAATGTATTCAGACATTGGCAAGAAAGAAAAAAGCGAAATAACATGAAAACAGACATTATATTATCGGGAGTAGGCGGACAAGGCATATTGTCTATTGCCGCCATTATCGGCGAGGCCGCTTTGAAAGAAGGGTTATACATGAAGCAATCGGAAGTACACGGTATGAGCCAGCGCGGAGGAGACGTACAGTCGAATCTGCGCCTCTCCGACAAGCCCATCGCTTCCGACCTGATTCCTATCGGACAAGCCGATTTGATCATCTCGCTCGAGCCGATGGAAGCGCTGCGCTATTTACCGTATTTGAACAAAAAAGGTTGGTTAGTCACGAACACAAAGCCTTATACGAATATCCCGAACTATCCGGAGATAGACAAGGTGATGGCAGAGCTCAATAAACTGCCGCATAAGGTACTGCTTGACGTTGAAACCATCGCCAAAGAGATCGGCTCTCCACGTACAGCCAATATGGTTATGCTGGGAGCTGCCACACCGTTCCTCGGCATCGACTATGAAAAAATTGCCGACGGGATTCGCTCCATTTTCGGACGTAAAGGGGATGATATCGTATCCGTGAATCTGAAGGCATTGCAAGCCGGATACGAAATTGCGACCAAAGTATAATATGGTATATACATTGATAATTTACAAATATAAACATTCTATTAAAAAGCAATAGAAATTCGTATAAATAAAAGAAAATCAGTAATGATACAAAGCTATTATTTTTAGATACCAGTTTATTTATAAACATTTTTTGAAAAAGGAGCCGGCTCATATCTCAGTATAAAGAGACGGCTTTTTATTTCTTTTCCGGCCCAAAAGACTCATACGTATTATCCGAATAGAAGACCATAATCCGCTGTATTTCCTTGGTAGGAGCTTGAGGAGGAATATAAACCTCTCTTAATGACGGCTTAACCTCTACCACCGGTTCAGGCGATTTTGTTTCGGTTGGATTTATAGGGCTCTTCTTTTCTTCTGTTTTTTGCACATCCGATACATGAGTAAACAAATCAGGAATTTCTTGTTTCTCATTTACAGAAGCAGGCGCTGATCCGGGACGATTCATCGGCCCCGTACCGAATAGTAACCAATCGGGGCTGATATGAGGAAACTGTTCCAAAATCTTTTTTAATACATCTAAGCTCGGGTTGTTTCGCCCCGATGTAATATGCGACATCGCCGCCCGCTGAATTCCGATTATCTCGGCGAATTGAGACGGTAAAAGCTGCTTTTGATTCATAATCAGCATAATTCGATCTTTCTCATTCATAAACTACTATATGATTAAATCGTTATTGGTATATTATCTCGCCTTGTATATCATAGTATCCAAAGAATATACAAAGGTAAATAATAAATCGGATCAAACAAATAACATTTGTATCCTTGTGGAATTTACGACAGTATATTGGTAATATATAATATTATATTTACGATTGTAAAAAGTATATAT
>NZ_RQYN01000038.1 GCF_003860135.1 Tannerella forsythia | reverse complement strand
AACAATAGAGGTGCGATTACCAAAGAATAAGAAGACCATTAGGAAAACTATGATCATGAACAGGCACAAAAAAAATCGCTAAATTATTTGATGAGAATTTTTGGGTGACACGATGACGAAGTCAGGACAGGCTTGCCCTTTTTTATTTGACCGGAGATTACTGTAGAATGTAGGCAGGTTTGAATGTTTAAACGAAAAACATTCGAACAACTAAACGTCTGAAAAACTAACTTGTGTTTCTCGTGTATCGTTTGTGTCCCTTGTGATTATAAAATAACGAGTTACAACGGACGAATCACGAATGCCGCAATCCGACTGCCGACCGCTAAAAAGAAAGGGTGCTCTTTTGCAAGAACACCCTCTTTTTATACTCCTTCAGGCAGACGGACGAATTAGTCCAGTTGCGGTCCCGAAGGGATCAATGCCTTGGCGGCATCGTTGTCGCAGTACTGCTCGAAGTTCTTGATGTACATCGCGGCCAGTTTCTTGGCTTTGGCTTCCCACTCGGCGGCGTCGGCATAGGTCGTGCGCGGGTCGAGGATGTCGGATACCTTTTCCAGTTTGGCCGGAATGGTGAGGTTCATAATCGGAATGTGTTTCTTTTCCGCTTTCTCGATCGAACCGTCGATGATGGCGTCGATGATGGCGCGGGTATCCTTCAGCGAAATCCGTTTTCCGGTACCGTTCCATCCCGTGTTCACCAGGTATGCTTTGGCGTTGTGCTTGTTCATCTTTTCCACCAGACGTTTGGCGTACATCGTGGGGTGAAGCGTGAGGAAAGCTTCGCCGAAGGCGGGCGAGAAGGAAGGTTGCGGTTCGGTGATGCCGCGCTCGGTTCCGGCCAGCTTCGAGGTGAATCCGCAGAGGAAGTGATACTGTGCCTGATTGTCGTCGAGGATCGATACCGGAGGCAATACGCCGAAGGCGTCGGCCGAGAGGTAGATGATCTTGTCGGCATGTCCGGCACGCGAAGGCAACACGATCTTGTTGATGTGGTAGATGGGGTAGGACACACGGGTATTTTCGGTAGTCGAGCCGTCGGCGTAGTCGATGTTGCCCTGGTCGTCGACCGTTACGTTTTCGAGCAGTGCGTCGCGACGGATAGCGCGCCAGATGTCCGGTTCATTTTCTTCGCTCAGGTTGATCACCTTCGCGTAGCAACCGCCTTCGTAGTTGAACACGCCGTGGTCGTCCCAGCCGTGCTCGTCGTCGCCGATGAGGTAGCGTTTCGGGTCGGCCGAGAGGGTGGTTTTACCCGTTCCGGAGAGTCCGAAGAATACGGCTACGTCGCCCTCCTTGCCCACGTTTGCCGAGCAGTGCATCGAAGCGATGCCGCGCAGCGGCAGGTAGTAGTTCATCAGCGAGAAGATACCTTTCTTCATTTCGCCGCCGTACCAGGTACCGCCGATCACCTGCATCTTTTCGGTCAGGTCGAAGAGGGTGAAGTTTTCGGAGTTCAGTCCGTGCTCCTGCCATTTATCGTTGGTAGTTTTGGAACCGTTCAAGCAAACGAAATCGGGTTCGCCGTAGTGCGCCAGCTCGTAGTGCGAAGGACGGATGAACATGTTGGTTACGAAGTGAGCCTGCCAAGCTACTTCAACGATAAAACGCACTTTCATGCGGGTGTCTTCGTTCGTTCCGCAGAAGGTATCCACCACGTAGAGTTTTTTCGCTTTCGAGAGCTGTTCAACCACGCGGCTTTTGCAGTAATTGAACGCTTCCTTCGTACACGGACGGTTGATGGTGCCGTCCCACCAGAGGGTATCTTTGGTAACGTCGTCTTTTACAAAATATTTGTCTTTAGGCGAACGGCCGGTGAATTTACCGGTGTAAACAGCGGTGGCGCCGCTTTTGGTGAGTTTTGCCTTTTCGAATCCTTCGTTGGCCGGATTCATCTCATCCTGATACAATACTTCGTACGACGGATTGTGTACAATTTCGAAATTGCCCTTGATGCCGTACTTGCTTAAATCTAAATTTGCCATGTTGCGTTTAAGAATTAATTGATTAAATATTATATAATGTTCTTTGTCTCTTTGTTCTGCGTTTTATTTTGTCTCTTTGCTTTGTTCTTTGTCGGGAATGATAACCTTTTCCTTATTCAGGTTACAAAAATACGATATTTTTCGGAATAGACGATTCAATTAAAGAAATTTTTCTCTATTTCTGATTTGTTTTTGAAGTCGCAGATTGATTTTGCCGTATTCGTCTGGCAGATAGCCGCTCTTTCGGAGGTTGGCCTTATGTTATTTTCTTCGTTCGCCTACGATCAGGAAGGTTTCGTCTTTGACCGCGTCGGGGAGGAAGATGCCGCGCAACTGAAGGCTGCGTACCCAGCCGGCGACCTCCTCTTCACACAATGTGTAGAGGACTTCGCGAAACTCTTCGACAGCGTTATCGGAGTATGCGTCCGACGGTGTACCGCGATAGGCATCCAGCTCTTCATCGTCATAATACTCGACAGCCCGGCTGACAGCCGCCAGCAAGCTGTCCCGTTCACACAGCTCATGCTGCCCGCAACATCCTGAGGAGGCAGCGGCATCGGCCGACGGCTCATCCTCGTCAAGGCTCTCAATCTCGCCGCGCTCATACCTGCGACGTCGCATATATTTTTCCCATCGTCCCAGTCCTGCGGCAACCAATCCCAGCACGACGATACTTAACAGAATATACCACATAATCACCATTTCATTTATTTTATCTATCCGGTTAAGAGGTTATTTGAAATCCCGCGGTCTGAAGATCGTCCCAAAAGCGGGGATAGCTTTTCGACACGACTTCGGGGTTCGCGATCCGAATCCCTTCTTCGCGGCACAACGCGACCGGAGCAAAGGCCATCGCCATCCGATGGTCGTCGTAAGTGGCGATGACCGGTTCCGGCTCGGCTTGGCACCGGCTGCCATCCCATTCAAGGATCTTCCCGTCATGTTCTGTGAGCACGACACCGAGTTTGCCCAGTTCCGTCTGTAACGCTTTCAACCGGTCGGTCTCTTTGATCCTCAAACTCTGTAATCCACTCAACCGGAAAGGTATACGCAGTATGGCGCAAGTCACGGCGAGCGTTTGAGCCATATCGGGGATACGTACGCAATCATAATCGAAGCGGCTCGGCAGGGAGACGGCTCGTCGAGTAAGCCTGACACGCTCTTCGGAGGTAAAGTCGGTGTGTACGCCGAACGACCGGAAGAGCAACGCGATGGCCGAATCGCCCTGCAAACTGTCGGGGAGCAACCCTATCAGCTCGATCTCGACCGGCGTCTGCGACAGGGCCGCTATTTCGTACCAGTAGGAGGCGGCGCTCCAGTCGGATTCGACCGTAAACGGTATGGGACGAACCGTCTGCGGACGGACGGTAAAGGTCTGCCCTTCTTCTTCGACGGCGACACCGAATTGTCGCATGAGCGCGACCGTCAAGCGGAGATACGGTTCGGAGATCAGGGTGCCCGTCAGGTGCAGACGTATTCCGCGCGTCGTGGCGGGAGCTATCATCAGCAGGGCGGAGACGTATTGAGAGCTGACACCTCCGTCGAGGGTTACTTCTCCTCCGTTTAAGTCTCTGCCGGTAATCCTCAGCGGCGGATAGCCCTCTTTTTCCAGATAATCGATCTTCGCGCCGAGCATACGCAGGGCATCGACCAGCACGCGGATAGGTCGGTTACGCATTCGATCCGTTCCGGTGAGCGTCCGCCGGCCGGGTCGGGAAGCGAAGTAGGCCGTGAGGAAGCGCATGGCAGTGCCGGCGGCTCGAAGGTCTACGGTTTCGCAGTCGGTACGTAGCGCATCGAGCATCACAGCCGTATCGTCACTGTCGGAGAGATTGTACAGCGGCTGCGGAGCGGGAGATAAAGCATTGAGTATCGCCACGCGATTGCTGATGCTTTTGGAAGCCGGCAAAGAGATAGCCGCACAGATGTTATTGTTGGGAGCTTTGACTGTTACATCCATAATCGACCGCAAAATTACACAATTCTTCGTAACGATATCGAGGGCTAAGCAGGTGTTGGGTCAATAGCTGGTTTAATTTGTGTTAAATCGGCACTTTTGAGCATCTAAAGAATGTGAATTCCGAGAATTTATCTTAGTTTTGCAGTCCGTATTCAGGACGCATGGGAAAGACGTGACGAAGCTATTGGAAGACATATAAACAAATATAAATTAAACAACACGCATCATGAACAAAAAGATTTTTCTGCCATTCCTTGCAATGGCCGTAATTTTTGCACTGGCTTCCTGTTCGGGGAAGTTAAAGCCGTTATCAACCGATTATATCAAAGCTGATCCTCAGCCGTTGGAGGTAGTAGGTGGCCAGGTACCTGTGACCATCAACATTGCCTATCCGGCTAAGTGGTTCAACAAAAACGCGGTGGTAACAATCACGCCGGTACTGCGCTATGCCACGGGCGAGACCTGGGGTACGGCTTATACCTATCAGGGAGAAAAGGTAAGAGCCAATAACCCGACGATACCCTACGGCACGGGAGGGAATGTGACCATGAAATCGTCGTTCAAATACAAACCGGAGATGAAAAAGTCGGCGCTGTATCTGACGTTCGATGCCAAGATTAAAAATAAGGTCGTGCGTCTGCCGGACATCAAGATCGCCGACGGAGTCGTAGCCACTTCGGCG
The DNA here is from genome assembly GCF_003860135.1 of Tannerella forsythia. Lineage (GTDB taxonomy): Bacteria > Bacteroidota > Bacteroidia > Bacteroidales > Tannerellaceae > Tannerella > Tannerella forsythia_A. The sequence goes on along the minus strand of NZ_RQYN01000038.1, from coordinate 39,186 downwards.
CTTGCCAACGCCGCGACGGCTAATCCGGCGGTTGGAGCAGACAAGTTCCAACGTGTCATTAAAGAGGCTTACAACGCGAACATCCTGTTCCTGATTCAGCAAGCGGAACTTCGTTCCAACGAGTTGAAGAAAAACGAGCTGAGCGACTGGAAGAACCGCATCAAGAGCGCCAATGACGCTCCGAACCAGAATGTATCGGTCGAAGTATCCGCTTACGCGTCGCCCGACGGTGGTTTGGAACTGAACGAAACGTTGGCCGAGAAGCGCGAGGCTAACACGACACGCTACGTGAAAGGGGAATTGAAAAAACAGAAGATCGATATCCCCGTCGACGCGAATTACACGGCTCAGGACTGGGAAGGTTTCAAAGAACTGGTATCGAAATCGAACTTGCAGGACAAGGATTTGGTGCTCCGCGTACTGTCGATGTACAAAGACCCGGAAGAACGTGAGCGCGAAATCAAGAACATTTCGTCCGTATTCAAATCGCTGGCCGACGAGATTCTGCCGCAGCTGCGCCGCTCGCGTCTGACGGCCAATATCGAAATCATCGGTAAGTCGGACGAAGAAATCAGCCGTCTGGCTCAGACGAATCCCAAAGCCCTCAACGTAGAAGAGCTGCTGTATGCCGCTACACTGACGGACAACGACACGGACAAGGAAGCCATCTACATGAAAGCCAGTCAGCAGTTCCCGGACGATTATCGTACATGGAACAACATCGGGATGCAACGCTTCTACGCGGGCGACCTGAAGAAGGCAGAAGAGATGTTCAACAAATCGAACAGCGTGAAACCGAACAGCGAAGCGAACATCAACCTCGGTCTCATCGCCCTCACGAGAGGAGATAAGGAAAAAGCTCAGCAACTGATCGGTGGAGCTTCGGACGTAGCCGAATTAGGCGAAGCACTGGGTATCCTTTATCTTGAACAAGGCGACTACGCGAAGGCTGTCAGCTCGTTCGGCGCGGCAAAGACGAACAATGCCGCTTTGGCTCAGATCATGACGAAGGACTACAGCAAGGCGTCGCAGACACTCAACGCAGTGACGCGCCCGGATGCCGTAACGGATTATTTGAAGGCCGTCGTAGCCGCGCGCACAAACGACGCGGACGGCGTGGTTAATCATCTGAAAGCCGCGATCGGTAAAAAACAGTCGCTGGCTAAGGAGGCAGCCAACGATCTCGAATTCGCGAAATACGCGACGAACTCGGCCTTTATCAACGTAATTCGATAATCGTTTTGTTTTTATACCCAAAGGGCGGCGAAATCTTGAAAAAGGATTTTACCGCCCTTTATTATTCCAAATCGTATGAAAAAGTACTTTTTATGGATCTGTGCACTCTGCATGATCACGGCCTGCAACCAAAAAACGGGCCAGGCAGGGCAGAAGAACGCCGCCGAGCAGGATTCGACGAGCTTGTCTGACGAAGGGATACGTTCTTTATACGCCGACTGGAAAGTCATCGACCGAAAAGATTACACCATCCGCTATCCGAAAGACTGGATGCAGAAGACCGATGTGGAAGGAACGGAGTTTTTCATCTATTCTCCGCAAACAGACTCCGACGATCAGTTTCGCGAAAACATCTCGCTCGTCACCGAAAGTCTGAAAGGTACGGGATACGACCTCGACCAGTATGTCAAGGCCGCCCTGAAGATGCTTCGTGAAAACATCATTGAGAGCAAGCGCATCCAACGCGCCGGACGCGACTGTCAAATGGTTGTCTACACCCAAGATTTTCCGGGTAAGTTCACGACCAAAAACGAATTATACATCTGGGTAAAAAACGGGAAAGCATACATGCTTGCGTTCAGCTACGTAATCGAGAGCGATAACCCCGCGCAATCGGTCGGCAGGGAAATTCTCCGTACTTTCGTGCTCAAATAGCCGCGGGCTACCCGATACCATCATGGGCGAACTGCAACTTCGTGCAATTCGCCCATTTTTACACTCCGAGAGCATCTACCCTCGCCAATCGGTTACTTCCCGAAGAAGCGTACCGTACTTCTTCGTCTCGTTATTCGTCGCCTTTCGTCTTTTGCGCCTGACTCTGCTTGTAAGCCGCTTTTTGTTCGGCGATGAATAGATTGATCCGGTCTATCAATGCTCCGATTTCTTCTTTGCGCTGCGCGTCGGGCGTAAGCAGGTACGAAGCAAACACCCGATCGGTTACCGCATGATAGATCTCGTCCGTCTGCGGGCGAACGCTTGAGAGTCCCTCTACCATTTCGGCCGCCTTCTGGCTCGTCAGTCCGCTTCTGATCTCCTGATATCTCCGGTTCGACTTCTCCAGAAGCTCCACCGTATTGTCAAGCCCCAAGATCGTGATGCGCGCCGCGTTTTCAGGCTTCTTCAGGTCGAGCATCAGCCCTTCCGTCTGAGCCGTCTGACGGTCACGCGCCTGCCGCTGCAAATTTTTGTACGGTCTGATGATGATCATTAATTCTTCGCCTGCGGCTTTCTGGGTATCAAACGGCGAGGAGGTCGCGTTACGGATGGCGCCGAAGAGGAACGTCGTCAGACTGTCGCGCTCGGCATCAATTTGGATCAGGCGCGCCGTATCGACATGAGCGCGCGCTTGATTGTTGAGTTCCGTCTCAAGGACGATACAACGTTTCCACTCGTCCGACAATGTCAACGGTACATTCACCTTGTCGAATCCATACTGTCCAATCATTTCATACGTCTGCATGTGAAAATGGACGTGCCGGGCATTCGTAAATCGAGTCATTCCGGCTACTGCGAATCTTTTTCTTTTCATAAGCGATCCTATTTAAAGAACTTTGTTTTGAACAAAGTTCGGTTATTTCTTTTTCTCTGCCGCTCAAGGTTTTTTTAAGGGCTTACATTACGCGCCGATTATAAAAAGCGATGCTTTCGGGAGTTTACGTGATTGTCCGCTCCGAAAAGCAACGATTTTAAGAGCTAACACTGCTTGCCAAGCCTCAAAAGCGATAATTTTAGGGGCCAACGCGTTTGTTTGCTCCCAAAAGAGCTGCTTTTTAGGGCTAACATCGCTTGTCGGGCATTAAAAGAGCCGCATTTCGGGATTTTCATGGCCGTTTGCCCCGAAATGAGGCGATTTTAACAACGCGCACTACCTGTCAGCCCTAAAAAGCAACGATTTTAAAAGCTCGCGCGATAGTTTGCTCTAAAAGCGCCCGTATTTGAGGATTTTCTCAGCATTTACCTTATCCGTCGCCGATATCGTTTAAAGCGTTTTTCATGTCTGGATCCCGACAATCGCCTTTTCGGGCAATCCGATGCTTCGCTCCGACGGATTCCGGCGCCGCGTTCCGGAGGTACGCTTACCGCAGAGAAACAGCGCCATACATCATACGCCAACAAAGATAATGAAAAAAGATGAAATTCGATACTTTCAGGAAGAAAAAAAACGTTTCTACCCCGATATTCCGAATTAATCCGTACCTTTGCGGCCTTATCAATAAAGAAATCAGTTGAAAACATTTGAAGAATTAGGGATTGCCTCACCTATTTTGAAGGCGATCCGCGAGATGGGCTACGAAGTCCCCATGCCGGTACAAGAGGAAGTGATTCCTTTTCTGCTGGGAGAAGATAACGACGTCATCGCATTGGCACAGACCGGTACGGGAAAAACCGCGGCCTACGGTCTGCCCGTGCTGCAAAAAACAGACATACATAAACAAACACCGCAGGCTCTCATCCTCTGTCCTACCCGCGAACTGTGTCTGCAAATCGCCGGCGACCTGAGCGACTACTCCAAATACATCGACGCGCTCAAGGTTCTGCCCGTTTACGGCGGATCAAGCATCGACAGTCAGATCAAAGCCCTCAAAAAAGGAGTGCACGTTGTCGTGGCTACGCCCGGACGCTTGCTCGACCTGATGAACCGGCGCACGGTTAACCTGCAAGAAATTAAGCACGTCATCCTCGACGAGGCCGACGAGATGCTCAACATGGGGTTCTCCGAAAGCATCAACGCTATTTTGGCCGAAGTACCCGAGGGGCGTAACATGCTCCTCTTCTCGGCCACCATGCCGCAGGAGATTGCACGGATCACGAAAGAATACATGCGCGACCCGAAAGAAATCATCATCGGACGCAAAAACGAGGGGAATCAAAACATCCGCCACCTTTATTATATGGTGCATGCCAAAGACAAATACCTCGCGCTTAAACGGCTCGTCGACTTCTATCCCAACATCTACGGGATCGTATTCTGCCGCACCCGCAAAGAAACGCAGGAAATCGCCGACAAACTTATTCAGGACGGCTACAATGCCGACTCGCTCCATGGCGAACTGAGTCAGGCACAACGCGATTACGTCATGCAAAAGTTCCGCATCCGCAACTTGCAGTTGCTTGTGGCCACCGACGTAGCCGCGCGGGGTCTCGATGTAGACAATCTCACCCACGTGATTCATTACGGCCTGCCCGACGATGTGGAATCATACACGCATCGCAGCGGACGTACCGCACGCGCCGGAAAAACGGGTATCTCGATCTCGATCTGCCACGTCCGCGAGAAAAGTAAAATACGACAGATAGAGAAAATCGTCAACAAACAATTCGAAAAAGGCACGCTGCCCTCAGGCGATGCCATCTGCGAAAAACAACTCTTCTACTTCATCGACCAGCTCGAAAAAGTGAAAGTAAACGAAGAAGAAATTGCCTCGCTCATGCCCTCCGTGTTCCGCAAGCTCGAATGGCTCGAAAAGGAAGATATCATCAAACGCCTGATATCGCTCGAATTTAACCGGATGATCGATTATTACCGCGATGCCGGAGAGATTGAAGACGTAGACGAACCCTCGGCTCGCGGCAAAAAAGAGTCCGAACACTCGAGTCGCCGCGCCCAGAAAGCCGAGAACGGTTTCAAACGCCTTACGTTGAACTTCGGAAAGGCCGACGGCCTCTTCCCGGCCCAAGTCATCGAACTCATCAACCGATGCGTGCCCGGCCGCAAGGTCGAGATCGGCCGTATTGATTTGCGCGAGAAGGTTTCCTATTTCGAGGTTGACAAAGGCGAAGCACAACGAGTAGTCGACAGCATGAATCAGTACGAAGTCGACGGGCGTTCTATCTTCGTGAAGATGGACCGCGGCGACGATTCCGCGAACGCAGGGAAAGGCCGGCGAAAAGAGCGGAAAACCGAGCAACCCGACGGCCGAGGCGGTGCATCACGCCGTCCGGGACGCGAAAAGCCATGGCGACAAACGTCCTCACGCCGTAAGAACCGCGGACGGTCGTAAATTTCCGACCTGTCTCTTCCTCATCTTCGTTCTTTTTTAACTACCTTTGCGTCCCGAAAGTAAGAAAAAGATGGAAACAAAGCATTTCAAAAGAACATTGGTGACTACGGCGCTCCCCTATGCCAACGGACCGGTACACATCGGCCACATGGCAGGCGTATATCTTCCTGCCGACATCTATACGCGTTATCTCCGCCTCAAAGGCGAGAACGTGCTCATGATCGGAGGTTCCGACGAACATGGCGTACCCATTACGCTGCGCGCCAAGAAGGAAGGCGTCACGCCGCAAGACATTGTGGACCGCTATCACAGCCTGATCCGGAAAACGTTTGCGGACTTCGGCATATCGTTCGATGTCTACTCGCGAACCACTTCCGATACGCATCGCAAGATGGCTTCCGACTTCTTCCGGACTCTCTATGAGAATAACGTTTTCATCGAAAAAGAAAGCGAACAATACTACGACGAGGAAGCCGGACAGTTCCTCGCCGACCGCTACATTACCGGCACCTGCCCGCATTGCTCCAACGAACATGCCTACGGCGACCAGTGCGAGAGTTGCGGTACCTCGCTCAACCCGACCGACCTGAAGAATCCGAAGTCGATGATCAGCGGCCATCCGCCCGTGATGCGAAAAACGAAGCACTGGTATTTGCCGCTCGACCGCTTCGAGCCTTTCCTCCGTCAATGGATCCTCGAAGACCACAAAGAGTGGAAATCGAACGTGTACGGACAGTGCAAGAGCTGGCTCGACATGGGTCTGCAACCGCGCGCCGTCAGCCGCGACCTCGATTGGGGAATTCCCGTACCCGTCGAAGGCGCCGAAGGAAAAGTATTATACGTATGGTTCGATGCTCCGATCGGATACATCAGCAATACGAAGGAACTGTGCGACTCCGACCCGCAAAAATACGGCCAATGGGAAACGTGGTGGAAAGACAGCCAGACAAAGATGGTACATTTCATAGGCAAAGACAATATCGTCTTCCATTGCATTGTCTTCCCGACCATGCTCAAGGCCGAAGGCTCGTTCATCCTGCCCGAAAACGTACCCGCCAACGAATTTCTCAATCTCGAAAACGATAAAATCTCGACCTCCCGCAACTGGGCGGTCTGGCTGCACGAATATTTGGAAGAAATGCCCGGCAAACAGGACGTCCTGCGCTATGTCCTGACGGCTAACGCTCCTGAAACGAAAGATAATGACTTTACGTGGAAAGATTTTCAGGCACGCAACAACAACGAGTTGGTTGCTATTCTGGGCAACTTTGTCAATCGAGCCCTCGTCTTAACGGAGAAATACTTCGGCGGAAAAGTGCCGGCCTGTGGCGAACTGACCGACTACGACCGCGAAACGCTGCGCGAGTTTGCCGATGTAAAAGCAACCGTCGAACGATTGCTCGATACATACCATTTCCGCGACGCACAACGCGAGGCGATGAATCTGGCACGCATCGGCAACAAATATCTGGCCGATACCGAGCCGTGGAAGCTCGCCGCGACGGATATGAAACGCGTCGAGACAATCATCCATATCGCGCTCCAAATCACGGCGAACCTCTCCATCGTTTTCGAACCTTTCTTACCCTTCAGCATGGAGAAGCTGAACCGAATGCTGAACATCGACCGTTTCGATTGGGAACGCTTAGGCTCGGTCGATCTCCTCGAAGCCGGTCATCAGCTCGGCAAGTCCGCATTGCTGTTCGAGAAGCTCGAAGATGCCGTCATCGACCGGCAGATACAGAAACTGCTCGATACGAAGAAGGCTAACGAAGCAGCCGAGCGCCGTGCCGCACCGATACGCGAAACCATCGCGTTCGACGACTTTACCAAACTCGACATCCGCGTAGGCACAGTGCTGGAATGTACCAAAGTACCGAAAGCGGACAAGCTCCTGCAATTCAAAATCGACGACGGATTGGGCGGGCGCACCATCGTATCGGGTATCGCCAAGCATTATAAGCCCGAAGAGCTTGTCGGCAAACAGGTATGCTTTATCGCCAACCTTGCCCCGAGGCAGCTCAAAGGCATCACCTCCGAAGGAATGATTCTCTCGGCCGAGAACGCCGACGGAAGCCTGTCCGTCGTGATGCCCCAGAAAGCAGTTGAACCCGGAAGCGAAGTGAAGTGATGGATATACAAATGGTCGACCTGAAAAGCCAGTATCGGCGGCTCGAAGCAGAAATCGACGAAGCCGTAAAAGAGGTACTGAACGCCACGGCCTTTATCAACGGGCCTCAGGTGCGGACGTTTTGCGGACATTTGGCCGATTACCTGCAAGTGCCTTACGTAATCCCGTGCGGGAATGGAACGGACGCGCTCCGTTTGGCCTTACAGGCATGGGATGTACAGGCCGGAGACGAAGTTATCCTCCCTGCGTTCACCTACATTGCGGCCGCCGAGATGATCGCCTCCTTAGGCATCACGCCGATCCTCGTCGATGTGTGCCCCGACAGCTTCAACCTGAACGTGGAACGACTCGAACAAGCCATTACGCGACAAACGAAGGCTATAATCGTCGTTCATCTCTTCGGACAGGCCTGCGACATGGAGCCGGTGATGAAGCTCGCCGCGAAATACAAAATCGGCGTGATCGAAGACAATGCTCAATCGCTCGGCGCCGACTATACTTTCTCCGACGGAACGGTAAAGAAAGCCGGCACGATCGGACACATCGGTACGACGTCCTTCTTCCCGACCAAACCGCTGGCGTGCTACGGCGACGGAGGAGCCGTCATCACCTCCGACGAACGATTGGCGGAACGCGTCCGGATGCTCGCCAATCATGGCCAAAGTCAGAAGTATCATCATCACATCGTCGGCTGTAACTCGCGCCTCGACACGTTGCAGGCGGCTGTCTTAGACGTCAAGTTGCGCCATCTGAAGAGCTTTACGGAAGCTCGTCAGAAGGCCGCACAATATTACGACAAGGAATTGAGTTCGCTATCCGGTATTTGCATCCCGGCGAAGTCGCCTTTCTCGACGCACGTCTATCATCAATATACGCTGCAAGTGAAGAATGGACGGCGAGACATCTTGCAGGCCTTCCTGAAAGAAAAAGGCATCCCTTCGATGGTGTATTACCCGATGGCTGTGCAAGAGCAGGAAGCGTATAAATGGATTGCGCGTGCCTCCGGCGATATGACGGAGGCCATACGGCTAAGTCGCGAGGTATTGTCGCTGCCGATGCATACGGAGCTGACGGAAGACACGCAGGCTTACATCGTCGAGCAGATTCGCGAGTTCTTTCAAGTGGTTTAGTAAACGACGGTGCGTGTGCCGTCTTCCTGCTCGGTAAGAGTCACGCAGACGGTATCGTCGGGCAGAAGCGGTTCGATCTTCTCGGGCCATTCGATGAAGCACCACGCCCCACTGTCGAAATAATCCTCCGTTCCGATGTCGAGCGCCTCACCGATCTCGTTGATACGGTAAAAATCGAAATGATAGATCAACCGTTCCGATGTGGGAATGGCATACTCGTTGATAATGGCAAAGGTCGGGCTGTTGATCACGTCTTTTACCCCAAGCTCTTCGCAGACGGCCTTGATGAATGTCGTTTTTCCGGCGCCCATCTTTCCGTAGAAGGCAAAGACAGCGCGGCGGCCTGTCTCCATATCGCCGATAAATTCTCTCGCCGCCTCACGGATGGCGCTCAGGTCTGTTATATGAAGCGTTTTCATTTGGGTTGCATCGTTATGAAAGGAATCATCATCTCTTCCATCGAAATGCCTCCGTGCTGGAACGTATTCCGATAGTAAGGAACATAATAATTATAGTTATTCGGATAAGCGAAAAAGGACTCGTTTGTCGCGAAGATATACCTCGTACTCAGATGAGGAGAAGGAAGCCCGGCCTTGGCGGGATCTTTGATCTCGAAAACATACTTAGAATCGCAGGACATGTTCTTGCCGAGCTTATACCGCAAGTTCGTACTTGTATTTTTATCACCGGTAATTCTAATCGGCGAGTCGACCTGAATCGTTCCGTGATCGGTCGTAACAATCACTTTATATCCTTTATCCGCCAGTTTCTTGAACAAGTCGAGCGTGGTAGAATGCTGGAACCACGAGCGTGTCAGGCTGCGGTATGCGGCTTCGGTCTGTGCCAGCTCACGAATCATCTTGCTCTCGGTACGGGCGTGCGAAAGCATATCGACGAAGTTAATCACAATCACATTGAGTTGGTTGTGCATAAGTTCATTCAGGTTGTTCAGCAACTTCTCTCCGAAATGCGAATCATATACTTTGTGATACGAGAACGAATATTTTTTGCGGAACCGCTCGATCTGCGTGCGGATCAGCGGCTCTTCGTTGATGTTTTTCCCTTCTTCGCTCTCTTCGTCGACCCAAAGTTCGGGAAACATCTCCTCAATCTGTGCCGGCATCAGTCCAGAGAAGATCGCGTTCCGCGCATATTGTGTGGCAGTCGGCAAGATGCTGTAATACATCTCTTCATCGACGGTGAAGAAGCTCGAGAGCAGATTCTTCACCACCCGCCACTGATCGAACCGGAAGTTATCGATCAGGATAAAAAAGACTTTTTCTTCTTGGTCCAATAACGGAAATACTTTCTTCTTAAACAAGTCCGGGCTCATCAGCGGACGCTGGTCGGGATAACGTATCCAATCCAGATAGTTCTTTTTGATGAACTTACCGAAAGCATTGTTGGCCTCTCGCTTCTGCATGATCAACATGTCCTGCATCTGCACCTGATTCTCTTCCAGCTCCAGCTCCCAGTAGACAATCTTCTTATAGACTTCCATCCAATCGTCGGCCGTCAAGGAATCACCGATCTGCATCCCGATACGTCCGAACTCCTGCTGATAACTAACCGTTGTGGCCGAGGTGATGATATCGTCTTTATGCAGATTCTTCTTGATCGAAAGAAACAGTTGATTCGGGTTGACCGGCTTGATCAGATAGTCGGCGATCTTATTCCCGATAGCTTGATTCATAATACTTTCTTCTTCGCTCTTGGTGACCATCACGACCGGTACTGTCGGAGCGATCTCTTTGATGGTGGAGAGCGTTTCGAGCCCCGTCAGACCGGGCATGTTCTCGTCTAAAAAAATAATGTCGAAGGTCTGCTCCCTGCAGCAGTCAATGGCATCCTGCCCGCTGATGACAGGCGTAACCTCATAGCCTTTCTCTTCGAGGAAGAGAATATGAGGCTTCAGCAGATCGATTTCGTCGTCTGCCCAAAGTATTTTATCTTTTCTCATATTTCCGGAATCATGTTGTAGACTGAACGTAGTCCGGCCTTATTTTATTGTACATGCGAGGTGATGTTCTGCACATCTTTCAGCGTGAAGCTTCCTGCGATCTGAATAATGACAAAATCATCTTCATCGTTGACAAGCATAATCAGTTCGTTAATCAACTCTCCTCGCTTCTTGATGTTAAACGTCACGCGCGACTTGCCGTCTTTGATTCGCATCAGTTCCTCATAGTTGCGATCTTTGGCAATCATCGCGCTGAAGTCGGCATACATCTTCTCTTTCAGCCCGCTCTTATCCGAAGTTAGAACCGTCAGGTTGTCGATCTTATCGACAATACCGGTTATATCGACCCGATCGATTTTGGCGTTGGAGCTTTTCTTCAAGCTCCCCCCCATCATTTTAAACATCGCTTTCGAGATGTTGATGACGGTCACATCGTCCTGATCGGCGTATTTGTCGAACAGGCTATGCCGTTGAGCCGAAGCCCACCCGCTGCACACAATGCACACAATTAACAGTAGGTATTTCGTTTTCATCTCATTTCAAATTTAATTTTTCAAGTACTTCATTCGTCTTGTCCATATTCTTTCGCGCCTTCTCGAAAGGAGACATCCCTTTGTTCAGGTGCATCGAGACAAGCGCCAAGGCTTCCGTCGCAACAAGCTCCGCTTCGTGCGGATCGGTAAACGTATCGGCCGTAACAGGCACGGATTGTCGATGCTCTCCGATAAAGAACAAGGCCACGCAGAGCAATGCGGCGGCCGCCACACTCCCGATCGCAACGTAAAGTCTCCTAATCTTGCTCGGTTGCTTTCTCGAACGATGTGAGGTCTCGATATGTCGGTCGAGCGCCTGTTCGAGTCGGTCGGAGAGACCTTCCGGCAGTGTGAGGTGATCGGGATCGTAGAGAGCGCGGAAGATATCGCGGTCGGCCTGCCATCGTTCAGGCAGGTCTGCCTCGTCGAAGAATGCTTTCAGTCGCGCCTCTTCCTCACGCGTTGTCGTGCCCGCGTAAAAAGCGTCCAACAATTCTTTTATGTCTTTTCGGTCTCCCATCGTTCAATTCGTTATTTTCATTCTTAATGTATTTCGTGCCCGCGAAAGCAACACCCGTACATTGGCGGAAGTCTCACCCATGATGCGCTCGATCTCTTCCAATGAACAGTCGGCGTATCCTCGCAGTTCAAGCACGCGACGTTGTTTTTCCGGCAGTCTTTGCATCAACATCCTGACCCTTCCCAGCATCTCTTTCTGCTCTAATACTTCGCCGGGCGTCTGATCATCTATGATAAGAGCGTCTTCTACCGTGCTCTTCTGTGCCGACTTCGGCGATCGGAGCAGATCAAGGCAGAGGCGTTTTACCATCGTGATACAGAAAGCTTCCGGATGACCGACCGCGTGCAACTGCTCACGGCTGTCCCAAAGTTTACAGTACGCGTCCTGCAACACATCGGCCGCATCATCTTCATTCTTCAAGATAGCGAACGCAACTCGGTACAGCCTTGGATGCAAGGAGAAGTAGCGCTGTTTAAAGCTCTCTGCCGTCATCGTATGCGAAGCTTATTGATGCTCCTTTATCAGACTTTCGATATCTTCCGGTTTGATGTTTCCTTTGATCTGTACGAGCGCCGGATCGCTTCCACCGGTTATAACGACAAGCTCACGAATTCGATCTTCTTTGATCTTGACCAACACTTTCGTACGTTCTCCATCCTGACTCGTTGAGACAAGCGTCTCATACGTGTCGTCTTTTAACGATCGGATCACTTCGTTCAGGCGATCTTTTACCTCCTGACTGCACTCACCGAACGAATAGACTTTCACGCCCGTCACTCCTCTCGTATCGGCAAATGAACGCGCAAACGCCATCACCATTCCCCCGACGCCCACTCGCACGGTTCCTTTCTCATTCGCAAAATCGCGAAATAACTGTTCTACCGGACTGTTCGTGTGCTCGACAATTTCTTTCTTTCCTTTCGACAAGCAGCCCTGACACATAAGGACTACCGACAACATGATTAAAACATTCTTTCTCATTGTTCTTCTTTTTAAGTTCATTGCAAAGGCAGAACGCTTCCTTCGGCCGATCGGAAAACTGCCTCGTCATAGAGAAGACGGAGCAGCGCATATTTTGTTACAACTTTTTTTACCGCATCGTCTTCAACCGTTCGGTCAGTTGCTTTACACCTTCCGAAGCGCCGCACCGGATAAATTCGATATCGCTGCGATACGCTTTCACTTCTTTCGGATCAATCAGGAAGATAGGCTGTCCCTTACGGACATAGTTTAATAATCCGGCCGCAGGATAGACGTTGAGCGAGGTGCCGATCACGACGAAAATATCAGAATCCTCGACGTATCGGATCGCCTCTTCGATTTTCGGCACGGGCTCACCGAACCAGACGATAAAGGGACGCAGCTGTCCGCCGTCGGGTGCTTTGTCTCCGACATGCAGATCGGGCTGCTCGGGTGAAATATCATACGGACAATCGAGGTTCTTGACCGAACAGGACTTCATCAACTCTCCATGCAGGTGAATGACATGAGTACTGCCTGCCTGTTCGTGCAGGTTATCGACGTTCTGCGTAATGATATGCACCTCGAAATCTTTTTCCAAGTCAGCCAGACCACGATGTCCGGCGTTCGGTTGAGTGCTTAGCAATTCGCGCCGGCGATGATTGTAGAAGTCGAGTACCAACTGCGGATTCTTCATGAATCCTTCGGGCGTAGCCACGTCTTCAATCCGATAATTTTCCCATAATCCGTTCGAGTCGCGAAACGTGGAGATTCCGCTTTCGGCACTCATTCCGGCTCCTGTAAGAATAACGATTTTTTTCATGACGATTGCGTTTTAAATGAGACATAACGTTTTTCAGACTTCGAAGGTACGTCTTTTTGATCAGAAATCACAGAAAAGTATCGAGCAATTCGTTCTGAACAGCTGGAAGAAGGATGAAAGGAGAATGAATACGCGCTACGATCAATCTTTCGGAAGTTCAGTTTTCAGCAGCCATTGCGTCTCTACGCCATGTGTTACGCATAACAATATTAAACTTGTGAAACTTGTAAAAGACTTGTGCAACTTGTGGTATCTGAACGTTGATTACTGATAGCTGACTCCCAATCACCCCTGTCGTAACAGTTAAATACTAAGCCTACTAACAAAATTAAACATGAAAATGAGGGCTTGCCGGCAAAATTTGCGTTATCTTTGTTCAAACAAAATAAACGTAACAACCGATTGTGTCTAAAATAGTCGAAACCCCATTGATGAAGCAATACTTCGACATCAAGTCGAAGCACCCTGATGCGATCCTACTGTTTCGTGTCGGCGACTTCTACGAGATGTACGGCGAAGATGCCGTGGTCGGCGCAGATATCCTCGGCATCGTACAGACAAAGCGTGCCAACGGCGCGGCGCAGCACGTCGAGATGGCCGGCTTTCCGCATCATGCGCTCGACACGTACCTGCCTAAGCTCGTACGCGCCGGACGCCGAGTGGCTATCTGCGATCAGCTGGAAGACCCGAAGTTAGCGAAGAAGCTCGTCAAACGCGGCGTCACGGAACTTGTTACGCCCGGCGTGTCGATTAACGACAACGTCTTAGACCATCGCGAAAATAACTTCCTTGCCGCGGTGCATTTCGGGAAAAGCCTCTGCGGCATTGCGTTTCTGGATATCTCGACCGGCGAGTTTCTGACGGCCGAAGGAACGACCGAAACGATCGATAAACTGCTGACGAACTTCGCTCCGAAGGAAGTGCTTGTCAGACGTGGCCTGCGCAGTCGTTTCGGCGAGGCATTCGGATCGCACTACTGTCTTTTTGAGCAGGACGACTGGGTCTTCACCTCTTCGACCGCCGACGAACGCTTGCTCAAACATTTCGAGATTACGAGTCTGAAGGGTTACGGCGTGGCCGATTTGTCGCAGGGGATTATTGCGGCAGGAGCCATTCTCATTTACCTCGATCAGACGAAACATACGCAGGTTTCTCATATCAGCACGTTATCGCGCATCGAGGAAGACCGGTATGTGCGGCTCGATAAGTTTACCGTTCACAGCCTTGAGCTGGTGCAGACGATGAACGAAGGGGGCATCTCGCTGCTCGACATCCTCGACCGCACCACCTCGCCCATGGGCGCACGCCTGCTCAGGCGCTGGCTGCTCTTTCCGCTGAAAGACCTCGACGCCATCCGCCGCCGGCAAGATACGGTCGAATACTTCTTCCGTCATCCGGACGACAAAGACGAGCTGTGCCGGTTGCTCGGCGAAATCGGCGACTTGGAACGGATCATCTCGAAAGTGGCTGTCGGGCGTGTCTCGCCGCGCGAGGTCGTGCAACTGAAAACGGCCTTGCAGGCTATCGCTCCGATACGGGAGATCTGCCTTAACTGCAACGAGCCGTCGTTGCAGGCATTCGGCGAGCAGTTAGACCCGTGCGCCACGATCAGCGAGCGCATCGCGAAAGAAATATGCAATGAGCCGCCGGCGCTCGTCAACAAAGGAGGCGTCATCGCGCATGGCGTAAACAGCGAGCTGGATGAGTTGCGCCAACTTTCCTATTCCGGGAAAGACTACCTGATGAGGGTGCAACAACGCGAAAGCGAGCGTACCGGCATCCCCAGCCTGAAGATCGCATTCAACAACGTGTTCGGCTATTACATCGAGGTGCGCAACACGCACAAAGACAAGGTCCCGCCCGAATGGATCCGGAAGCAGACGTTAGTCAATGCGGAGCGTTACATCACCGAAGAACTGAAGGAATACGAAGAAAAAATCCTCGGCGCCGAGGAGAAGATCCTCTCGCTCGAGATGCAGCTCTTCAGTGAACTCGTGGCCGAACTGACGAAGTATATCCGTCCCATTCAGCAGGATGCTCACATCATTGCCCGGCTCGACTGCCTGATCTCGTTCGCGCGGACGGCACAGAGTAACCGGTACATACGTCCGGTAGTCGACGATTCGGACGTGATCGACATCAAAGGCGGGCGTCACCCCGTCATCGAGCAACAGCTCCCGACGGGCGAACCGTATGTGGCCAACGACGTGTATTTGGATAAGAAACAGCAGCAAATTCTGATCATCACCGGACCGAATATGGCCGGTAAATCGGCGTTGCTGCGGCAAACGGCGCTGATCACGCTGATGGCGCAAATCGGCAGCTTCGTCTCGGCCGACAGCGTACGGATCGGGCGCGTAGATAAGATATTTACCCGCGTCGGGGCGTCGGATAACATCTCGGTAGGCGAATCGACGTTTATGGTCGAGATGAACGAGGCGGCCAATATCCTCAACAATCTTTCGCCTCGCAGCCTCGTGCTCTTCGATGAGCTGGGACGCGGAACGAGCACCTACGACGGCATCTCCATCGCGTGGGCGATCGTCGAGTATATCCATGAACAGCCTCAGGCGGCCGCGCGGACGCTCTTCGCCACGCATTACCACGAGCTGAACGAAATGGAACGCTCTTTCAAACGTATCCGGAATTTCAACGTATCGGTCAAGGAATCGGGTAAAAAGGTCATCTTCCTGCGTAAACTGACGCCGGGCGGCAGCGAACACAGCTTCGGAATCCACGTCGCGAAGATGGCGGGCATGCCGAAAAGCATCGTCAAACGCTCGAATGAAATACTGAAACAGATGGAGGCGGATAACAGCCAGAACGGAGCCTCAACGAAGCCTGTTCGAGGGCTTGCTTCGGGCGGTGAAGGGTATCAGTTGAACTTTTTCCAGCTCGACGATCCGGTGCTCAGTCAGGTGCGCGACGAAATAAAAAATTTAGATGTAAACAATTTAACGCCTTTGGAAGCGTTGAATAAGTTAAGCGAAATCAAACGAATCATTCAGGTGAAATAATGCGTGGCTTCGGAAAGATAGGACTTTTGCTCTGTGCCGTCATACTGATGGGGGTGGCGGTATCGTGCTCGCAGGTTGAGCATATCAATGCCGAAGTCGTGTACCAGACCGAAGCCCAATTAGGCGAAGGCGCGATTTGGCATCCCGACCGGCAGTCGCTGTTCTGGGTTGATATCGAAGGTAAAACGCTGTATGAGTTTTTGCCGCAGAAGAAGAAATGCCGCTCATGGAAGTTCGACCGGAAGGTCACCACGGTGGTTCCCGAAAGTGAGGAGACGATGGTCGTAGCACTTGAGAACAGCATCGTTCGTCTGAATCTGAAAAGCAAGGCTAAGGAAGAAATTGCCCCGATCGAAACGAGAGGCGGCAGCTTACGTTGCAACGACGGCAAATGCTCGCCCAACGGATGGCTGTGGGTCGGTACGATGAGCCACGACGGCGAAAAAGGAAAAGCGACCCTGTACTGTGTCCGTCCCAACGGGAGAGTCGACGCGATGGTGAAAGGAGTGAGCATCTCGAACGGTATCGTCTGGTCGAGAAACAGGAAATACATTTATTATAACGATACGCCGACAGGTAAAATCAAACGTTACCGTTACGACGCGCGCTCGGGCGACATCATTGCCAACGGTATCGCTGTCAACATCCCGCAGGGTAGCGGGATGCCCGACGGAATGGCCATCGACCGGAACGATAACCTTTGGGTGGCGCAATGGGGAGGTTTCGGCGTCTATTGCTACAATGCCTACACCGGCGAATTGATCATGAAAGTGGAAGTGCCCGCGCCCAACGTGACTTCCTGTACATTCGGCGGTGAAAACATGGACACGCTGTACATTACCACAGCCCGCGAAGGGCTGACCGATGAAGAACTGGCCGCCTATCCTCTGAGCGGCTGCATATTTGCCTGCAAACCGGGAGCCATCGGTGTGCGTCCGAATTATTTTGGGCAGGAGTTAAAGAAAGAAGACAATGAAAATTAGAAAAAAGAAAGACCTGACGGCTGCAAAGCCGAATCGAAAAAACGACAAGAAACAAAAGAAGACTTCGCGCAGCAAACGAATGAAAAAAGAAGCCATCGTACAGGCTGTCCTGAACACCTTTCAGCTGAACCCGAAGGCGGTTTACAACTATAAGCAAATCAGTAAATCCATCGGCATCGAAGCACAGGTGCAGAAACTCTACGTCTCCGATCTGCTTTACGACCTCACCTACGACGGTATTTTGGCCGAGGTAGAGCCGGGACGTTTCCGCCTCAACAGCCTCGGCACCGTTGCCGTCGGCATCTTCCAGCGACGGAGCAACGGCCGCAACGCGTTTCTGCCCGAAGACGGCGGCGAACCGATCCGCGTGGCCGAACGCAACTCGCACCATGCGATGGACGGCGACAAGGTGCGTGTGCAGCTTTTTGCGCGGCGCAGAGGCGCCGAGCCGGAGGCCGAAGTGATGGAGGTGCTCGAAAACAAGAAAAGTACCTTCGTCGGACGATTGCAAATTGCCAAGGATTACGCGTTCTTAGTAACGGAAGACAAGACCCTCTCGAACGATATCTTTATCCCGCGTGAGCATTTGCACGGCGGACGGAACAACGACAAGGCCGTGGTACGTATTATCGAGTGGCCCGAAGGCGCTAAGAATCCGCTGGGAGAAGTCATTGATATTCTAGGTAAAGCCGGTGATAACGATACGGAGATGCACGCTATTCTGGCCGAGTTCGGCCTGCCCTACACGTATCCGGAAAAGGTGGAAGAAGCGGCGAACCGCATTCCCACCGAGATCACCGATGAAGACCGTGCCGGACGCGAAGATTTCCGCGATGTCGTCACCTTCACTATCGACCCGAAAGATGCGAAGGACTTCGACGATGCGCTGTCGTTGCGTAAGCTGGAGAACGGTCATTGGGAAGTCGGCGTACATATTGCCGACGTGACGCACTATGTGAAGCCCGGCAGTGTCATCGACAAAGAAGCTTACGAACGTGCGACGTCCGTTTATCTCGTCGACCGCACGATTCCGATGCTGCCCGAGTCGCTCTGTAATAACCTTTGCTCGCTTCGTCCTAACGAAGAAAAACTGACTTTTTCCGTCATCCTCGAGATGAACGACGAGGCCGAGATTTTGGCTTCGCGCATCGGACGTACGATCATCGAAAGCAACCGCCGCTTTACGTACGAAGAAGCTCAGAGCATCATCGAAACGGGGCAGGGCGATTACAAAGACGAGATCCTGACCCTCCATCATCTCGCGCAGCAGTTGCGCAAGACTCGCTTTGAGAGCGGCTCCATTGACTTCGATCGCTACGAAGTGAAGTTCGAGATCGATGAAAAAGGCAAGCCGCTCAGCGTTTACTTTAAAGAGTCGAAGGAGGCGAATAAACTCATCGAAGAGTTTATGTTGATG
The DNA here is from genome assembly GCF_003860135.1 of Tannerella forsythia. Classification (GTDB taxonomy): domain Bacteria; phylum Bacteroidota; class Bacteroidia; order Bacteroidales; family Tannerellaceae; genus Tannerella; species Tannerella forsythia_A. The sequence goes on along the minus strand of NZ_RQYN01000038.1, from coordinate 20,475 downwards.
GCGAACCGCGTGGTGGCCGAGTCGATCGGCAAACTACCCAAGGGGAAGACGAAGAAAACGTTTGTCTACCGTATTCACGAACAGCCTGATCCCGAGAAGATGAAGAGCTTTGCCGAGTTTATCCGCCGTTTCGGTTACAAACTGAAAGCCGACGGGAGCAAGAGCGAACTGACGAAAGGCATCAATAACCTGCTCGATAAAGCGCAAGGGAAGCCCGAAGAGAACCTGATCGAGACGCTGGCTATCCGCTCCATGCAAAAAGCCCGTTACTCGACCGAGAACATCGGTCATTATGGACTGGCGTTCCCCTACTATTCGCATTTCACGTCGCCCATCCGGCGATACCCCGATATGATAGCGCATCGTCTGCTCGAACGCTACGCTACGGGTGGAAGAAGCGTGAAGAAAGACCGCTACGAGGAGTTTTGCGACCATTGTTCGCAGATGGAGCAGATCGCCGCCAACGCCGAACGGGCCTCCATCAAATACAAGCAGGTAGAGTTTATGAGCGATAAGATCGGTCGGGTCTACGACGGCGTAATCTCAGGCGTAACGGAGTGGGGGTTGTATGTCGAACTGAACGAAAACAAATGCGAAGGGCTGGTGCCCATCCGCGATCTGGACGATGATTTCTACGCGTTCGACGAAGAGAACTATGCGTTAGTCGGCCGGAGACGCAAACGCACATACCGTCTTGGCGATCCGCTGACGGTCAAAATCGCACAGGCCAACCTCGAACGCAAACAGCTCGACTTCGTGATAGCGGAGTAACCCCTTCGGGCGTTGAGTTGTTTAGGTGTTGATTCGTTTAGTTGTTTGATTGTTTATGAATGTAGAGGCGAACACACATTTATTAATTGTCAATGGTTAATTGTCATTCCGGGTACACGGTGTAGAGACGCAATGAATTGCGCTTCTACAGTGCGTACCGTGTTCATTTGCGTCCATTTGCGAAATTCGTGTTCGGACCTCGTAATTCGTAATTTGTCATTCGTAATTTTAATAAGCGTTCAGCATTCAGCCATCATCAGTCCAAACGACTCAACGCTTCAACTTTTCTCCAACGCTTTGGCACAAGCGTCGAGGGCTTCGTACCATTCGTTTCCGAAACAGCGGATCAGTGGTTCACGGAGGAAGCGATAAACAGGCATGCGCTTGTGTTCGCCAAGCACTTCGGCCGCGCGACAGATTTTCCAGCGGTGGTAGTTGACGGCGCGGAAATGTTTGTGCTGTGTGATACGTACGGGGTAGAGGTGGCAGGAGATCGGTTTCATGAAGTTGATACGTCCTTCGCGATACGCTTTTTCGATGGCGCATTTGCACGTGCCCTCCGCGTCGTAATACGTGAAGACGCAATCTTTGCCGTCGACGATCGACGTGACCATGTCGTTGTCCGCGTCGATACACGCGACTCCCTGACGGTTGATGACTTCTCGTGCCTCCGGCGAGAGATCGTTCCATACTTCGGGCAGAATCCGGCGGAGGATGTCGAACTCTTCCTTTTCGAGCGGTGCGCCCGCGTCGCCTTCGACGCAGCATTCGCCTTTGCATTTGGCAAGGTCGCAGAAGAATGAGCGTTCAATCAGGTCGAGGCTGACCAATGTATCGTCGATTTGTATCATCGGATAATTCGATAAAGGGTATGTTCACAGGCAGGTCTTCCGGCCGGCCCGATGCCACACACCCTTTTTTCTGTTTCTACGTTGAGATTCGTTTACGAGGTCTGTTTCAGTCTTGAATCAGGTTTTGGCCCGTCATCTCTTTCGGCTGTTCCAGTCCCATGATATGAAGCAGCGACGGAGCTACGTCGGCCAGAATACCGTCAGCGACCTTCGCCGATTTATTCTCGGTGACATAGACGAACGGCACGGGGTTGAGCGAATGAGCCGTATTCGGGGTGCCATCTTCATTCAACGCGTGATCGGCGTTTCCGTGGTCGGCAATCACAATCACTTCGTAGCCGGCTTCTTTAGCCGCTTCGACCGTTTCTTTCAGGCAGGCATCGACGGCTACGACCGCTTTTTCAATCGCTTCGTACACGCCCGTATGTCCCACCATATCGCCATTCGCATAGTTGCAGACGATGAAGTCGTATTGGTTCGTACGGATGGCTTCTACGAGTTTGTCTTTGATTTCGTACGCGCTCATCTCCGGTTTCAGGTCGTACGTAGCCACTTTGGGCGACGGTACGAGGATGCGGTCTTCGCCTTCGAACGGTTTCTCACGGCCACCGTTGAAGAAGAACGTTACGTGCGCGTATTTCTCCGTCTCGGCCATGTGTAATTGTTTCAGCGATTTGGACGACACGTATTCTCCCATCGTATTTTCCACGTTATCCTTATCGAAAAGCACGTGCATATTCTTAAAGGTCGCATCGTAGGGGGTCATGCAGAAATATTGCAGATTCGGAATTGTTTTCATTCCGTGCTCAGGCATATTCTGCTGTGTGAGGACGATAGTCAGCTCCTTGGCACGGTCGTTACGGAAGTTGAAGAAGATAACCACATCGCCCTCTTTGATGCGTCCGTCGACGGCGCTATTGACGAGCGGCTCCATAAATTCGTCCGTATTTTTATGTGCTTCCGAATCCGAATCGTAGCAATCCTGCACGGCCTGCACCATATCCGTCACCGGTTTACCTTTGCCTTCCACCAGCAAGTCGTAGGCCATTTTGACGCGATCCCAGCGCTTGTCACGGTCCATCGCGTAATATCGTCCGATGATGCTGGCCACCGTACCCGTCTTTTCCGCGCAATGTTTGGTGAGTTGTTCGATAAATCCTTTGCCGCTTTTCGGGTCGGTGTCGCGTCCGTCCATAAAGCAGTGCACGAATGTATTTTGGATGCCGTACGTATGAGCGATGTCGATCAGCTTATACAGATGGTCGAGCGAGCTGTGTACACCGCCGTCCGACGTCAGTCCGAGCAGATGAAGATTTTTACCCGTCGTACGGGCGTATTCGTAGGCACGGACGATTTCCGGATTTTTCAGGATGCTGTTGTCGCGGCAAGCCTTATTGATCTTCACGAGGTCTTGATAGACCACGCGTCCGGCGCCGATATTGAGGTGTCCTACTTCGGAGTTTCCCATCTGACCGTCGGGCAGTCCCACATTTTCGCCCGAAGCCTGAAGCTGCGAGTTCGGATACGTTTCCAACAGATAGTCCCAATAAGGCGTGGGCGTGCACGAAATCACGTCGTCTTTCTTCTTGTCGCCGATTCCCCAGCCGTCACAAATGATTAATATCGCTTTTTTGTTCATTGATTTTTTGAATTTGATTTGTTTTTTGTCTCTATCATTCAGCCGACAAAGGTACGATTTTTTTTGAACATCACACCAGATGTATGAATGGTTATGGGAAAGTGAAAAACGAAGAGTGAAGCCCTTCGGGCGTTGAGTTGTTGAATTGTTGAGTTGTCAGTCAGAAGTAAGCATTTAACCACAAGTTGCACAAGTCTATGACAAGTTTTACCAGTTTAATTTGCGTTGATTCGCGGTTATTTGCGAAATTCGCGTTCGGACATTTGTCATTCAAAGCGCGAGCGATGAATCTCGTTCTTTTTCGGTGTGAGATTCCTCACTATATTCGGAATGACATATTCATCTCAGATTCCGCAATAGAAGAAATAAGCATGAATTTCATTCAGGCCTTCGGATGTCGATCCCCCACCCTTGCGGGATGGGGCTGAAATAATCCGGGCTTTCAGCCCTTGTATGCTCTTCGGGTATTGAGTTGTTGAAATGTTGAGATGTTTATTTGTGGAGTTGTTGGCCGGCTGAAGGCTGATTGTTGTAAAAGCCCCGAAAGGGCGCCTTAATTCAGCCCAATGCGAAGCGTTGGGGAAAAAGTCATCGCATCTCGGCGGAGGGCTGTAAGCCTGACATAATCATCGTCGTACATTCGTACGTCCATTATTAATAAACGCCGAACAGTGCATCGCGTAATTTGGGTCTAACGGTCTTCAAACAGGCTTGGGGAGATGACATTAATTGGCTGAACAAAAAAACAAATATTCAAAGAGCGATGAAAGTAAGATCAACCAACGGACTACTGGTGCACATCTTCGGAAAATTGGCGCTCGCTTTCTTGTATCTTATTTTTTAACGCTGGATTCGCATCATAAGCAAATGCATATAGATTGTGAAACCGCCGTATGCGAAACCGCTTGTACGGTGGTGTGAGAGGTCGGAAAACGAAAGTAGGAAGAAAACTACTTCGTTTTCCTCCTACTCGATTGGTAGAATCGGTATGATCAATTATCCGCCCAGGAATCCCAACAGAATACCGGCTGCAACAGCTGATCCGATTACGCCTGCCACATTCGGCCCCATGGCGTGCATCAGCAAGTAGTTGCTCGGATCGTATTCCAACCCGACTGTTTGCGAAATACGCGCCGAATCCGGTACGGCAGATACTCCGGAGTTTCCGATCAGAGGGTTGATCTTGTTGCCTTCTTTCAGGAAAATATTGAAGAACTTCACGAACAGAATTCCAGCACACGTAGCAATCACGAATGACAAGGCTCCCAGCATAAAGATCTTAATGGAGTCCCAAGTAAGGAACTGGGTCGCTTGTGTAGAGGCACCGACTGTTACCCCCAACAGAATCGTGATCGTATCGATTAGCGGACCGCGGGCAGTCTCTGCTAAACGACGCGTTACTCCACTTTCTTTTAACAGATTTCCAAAGAAGAGCATCCCTAAGAGCGGTAGGCCCGACGGAACAAGGAAACACGTGAGCAAAAGTCCGATGATCGGGAAGATAATCTTCTCGGTCTGCGATACGGCACGCGGAGGTTTCATACGGATCAGCCGTTCCTTTTTCGTCGTTAGTATACGCATAAACGGCGGTTGGATGATCGGCACGAGCGCCATGTACGAATAGGCTGACACCGCGATGGCTCCCATCAGGTTAGGGGCTAACTTGGATGAAAGGAAGATGGCCGTAGGGCCGTCCGCACCACCGATGATACCGATGGCTCCGGCCTGACTCGGCTCGAATCCCATTTGCAATGCAATGATATAAGCGCCGAAAATACCGAATTGAGCCGCTGCTCCAATCAACATCAGCTTGGGGTTGGAAATCAATGCCGAGAAGTCCGTCATTGCGCCAATACCTAAAAAGATCAGTGGGGGATACCATCCTTTCACCACCCCCTGATACAAGATGTTAAGTACGGAGCCTTCTTCATAAATTCCCACTTGCAATCCCGCATCTTTGAACGGAATGTTACCGATCAGGATACCGAATCCGATCGGGATCAGCAGCATGGGTTCGAACTCGTATCTGATTGCCAAAAAGATAAATAGGAGTCCGATCAGGATCATAATCAAGTGCCCTCCTGTTGCATTGGCAAATCCTGTATAGGAGAGAAACGTCTGCATGTTCTCTCCCAAAAATGATAAGAAGCTTTCCTGCATGACTTTCCTTATTTAAGAATGATCAAATCGGTACCTTCCAGTACAGAATCGCCTTTGTTCACTTTGATTTCAGCAATTTCTCCGTCGCGGTCGGCCGGGATGGTATTTTCCATCTTCATCGCTTCGAGAACGAGCAATTTTTGCCCTTTTTTAACGGTATCACCCACCTTGCAGTCGATGCTCAAGATAACTCCAGGTAGCGGTGATTTAATGGCCCCTTTGCCTCCGCCACTTGACGGACGCGCAACGACCGGTGCGCCGGTCGATGTCGTGGGAGCTTGTGCCGGTCGCTTAACGGCGGCTACCGTCTTTTTCGCCGGTTTGTCCATCATTACCTTGTACGGCGTACCATTCACTTCCACTTCTGCGATATCATCTTCTACACGGTTTACCGTCACGTTATAGATGTTGCCGTTGATTGTATATTTAAATTGTTTCATTGATTTAATTGTTAATAATTGTACAAAATAAGACCTTTTCTCTCGTTCACTTTTTATCCGGCATGCTGCGTAATCCGTAGATTTTCGAGCTCCACGGCGAATAAGTTCGTGCGACCTTATGAATCGTCAATACCGTATTCTCATAGTCATGCGCATCTTCCGCCACCTCGTACAGAGCCGTTGCGATGGCTGCGAAGACTGCTCCGGGTTCGTTGGCATTGCCGGCTACCGGACGTCCTCCGCTGACTTTCTCTGCTCTGCGGCGACTCATTTGGATGGCGGTTTTGCCCACTTGCTTAAATACGATAAACAGAATCAACAATCCCAGAAATACGACGGTCATGGCCGTGAGTGTCATGCCCACGCCCCAAGAGTCGTTTTGCTTGAAGTTTTCAATCTTTTCGTTCGAATCGAGTGTTTTGTTGTTCGTGTCGGGGGTTGCTCTGGAGAGGATTTCCCATGTACCTGTGCCATCCAGTGTCAGGCCATAACTGACGTCCGGCTGTTGACCGGCAGGGATCGTGACATGATCGATCAATGTTCTTCCGTCCGAGTCGTAAAGGAAGAGTTCGTTCTCTTTATCGGGATCGAGTTTGAAATTCAAGTGAAACGTGCCGTGTGACGGCTTGTTGTCTGCCCAGAATAATACATGTTGACGAGGAGCGATTTTTGTTTTTACATCACCTTTCGGGATCATGTATTTTTTGGGGTTGTTCTTATCGTTCGTGATATAGCATCCTCTGATGTCGACTGTTCCGGGCGAATTGTTATACAGTTCAATCCATCCGTTCCGCGCGCCGTACGCGTCGACGAAATTATCGACGTTGATGACGAGTACTTCGTTGAGCCGCATGGAAGAAGTAGACTGTCCGTTGGCACAGAAACTGCCGATCAGCATCAGTACAGCCAGAATCATTCCTGTTTTTCTCATTTTACGTGTGTTTATTGATTGTTACAAAGGAATATTTCCGTGTTTCTTCGCGGGATTCGTCAGTTTCTTCGTTTGAAGTTGCTGCAAAGCGCGAATGATGCGGAATCGCGTATTACGCGGTTCGATCACATCGTCGATATAGCCGTATTTGGCAGCGTTATACGGGTTGGCGAAGACTTTGTTGTATTCTGCCACTTTTTCGGCCATGAGTGCCGCGGGATCAGCCGCTTCCTTCAGTTCTTTGGCATACAGTACTTCGGCAGCACCCGATCCACCCATTACGGCGATTTCGGCTGTCGGCCATGCGTAGTTCATGTCTCCGCGCAGTTGCTTACAGCTCATCACGATGTGCGATCCACCGTACGATTTGCGCAATGTAACGGTCACTTTGGGCACGGTTGCTTCGCCGTATGCGTAAAGCAGCTTGGCTCCGTGCAGGATCACCGCATTGTATTCCTGTCCTGTTCCGGGAAGGAAGCCGGGCACGTCGACGAGGGTAACGATCGGAATGTTGAAAGCGTCGCAGAAACGTACGAAACGCGCGCCTTTACGTGATGCGTTGCAATCCAGTACTCCTGCGAGGAATTTGGGTTGGTTGGCTACGATGCCGACCGACTGACCGTTGAATCGAGCAAAACCAATGATGATATTTTTGGCGTAGCTGGGCTGTATTTCGAAGAATTCGTTGTTATCGACAATCGTCCGGATCACTTCGTACATGTCGTAGGCTTGATTGGCACTGTCGGGGATGATCTCGTTCAGGTTGTCGTCGAGGCGGTCGATCGGGTCGTTGCATTCCACATAGGGAGCTTCTTCCAGATTGTTCTGCGGGATATAGCTGAGTAATTGGCGAATCATGGCAAGTCCTTCTTCTTCGGTAGCCGCCGTGAAGTGGGTAACTCCCGATTTCGTAGAGTGAACGCTTGCTCCACCCAGATTTTCCTGTGTCACATCTTCGCCTGTTACGGTTTTCACCACTTTTGGTCCGGTGAGGAACATGTACGAGGTACCTTCGGTCATGAGGGTGAAGTCGGTCAATGCCGGTGAGTAAACGGCGCCACCGGCGCACGGCCCGAAAATTCCCGAAATCTGCGGGATGACACCCGACGCGAGAATGTTGCGCTGGAAGATTTCCGAATAGCCGGCCAACGCGTTGATACCTTCCTGAATACGGGCACCTCCCGAGTCGTTGATTCCGATACAGGGCGCTCCCATTTTCATGGCCATATCCATCACTTTGCAAATTTTTTGTGCCATTGCTTCCGACAAGGAGCCGCCGAAGACGGTGAAGTCTTGTGCGAACACATAGACGAGTCGTCCGCTGATCGTACCGCAGCCGGTTACTACACCGTCGCCGAGGATTTTCTTCTTCTCTTGTCCGAAGTTCACACAGCGATGTTCGACAAACATGTCCATTTCTTCGAAGCTACCTTCATCGAGCAGCATGTTAATTCGTTCGCGAGCCGTATATTTCCCTCTTTCGTGCTGTTTTTCGATCGCTTTTTCACCGCCGCCCAGACGTGCTTTTTCACGCAAGGCGATCAGTTCTTTTATCTTTTCAAGTTGGTTACTCATTATTTTTTGATGTTAGTAGTTAATATTCGTGGCAAAATTATTTCATGCACAGTTCGGTGAGTACGCCTCGTGTCGATTTGGGGTGTAGGAAAGCGATTTGAAGTCCTTCGGCGCCGGGACGCGGGGCTTTGTCGATGAGTTGTACGCCTTTCGAGGCTGCTTCATCGAGCGACTGCTGTACGTCGGGAACGGCAAATGCGATGTGATGAATCCCTTCGCCTCGTTTTTCGATAAATTTGGCGATGGTACTGTCGGGGCTGGTAGGCTCCAGTAATTCGATTTTCGTTTGTCCGACTTTGAAAAACGCTGTTTTCACTTTCTGGTCGGGTACTTCTTCAATACTGTAACATGTAAGTCCTAATACCTGTTCGTAATAAGGACGATGTTCCTCAATGCTGTTAACGGCAATGCCAAGATGCTCAATGTGCGAAATTTCCATAGTAAATCTTTATTTATATGTTAGTAATTATCGGACAAAGGTATAAAATAAAATTGAAACATAGGTGAAAGCACCGTGTGCGAAATATTTATTTTTTTACATCTTGTCGAAAATGGGAGACTGGCTGGTTCTGAGAGGTGGAGTGGAGCAGGGAAGAGGCGGATTCGGAAGAGCGCTTATGCCTCCCGAGAATGCCGGATTCGGAAGGAGGATGGGGGAGGGAAAGCATCCTGCTTCATGCTGATCATCCGGCACAAAGGATTGTGGTAATGTTTCGAACGTCAATCGTGCACACGCGTGCCGATTGGTTCTCCAAGCATCACTTTTTTCAGATTTCCGACGGTGTCCATATCGAATACAATGAGCGGAAGACCATTTTCCTTGCACATCGTCGTAGCCGTCAGGTCCATGACTTTCAGGTTGCGACGATAAATTTCGTCGAACGTAATTTCGTCGAATTTGACGGCCGAGGGGTCTTTCTCCGGGTCGGCCGTATAAATACCGTCTACCCGTGTGCCCTTAAGCATTACATCAGCTTCGACTTCAATACCGCGCAACGACGAGGCCGTGTCGGTGGTGAAGAACGGGTTGCCGGTGCCGCCGGCGATAATCACGATCTCTCCGGCTTCGAGGCGTTCGATGGCGCGTGTTTTGCTGTAATATTCGCCGATCGGTTCCATGCGAATGGCTGTCATGACATGAGTCTTTACTCCTGCGGCATGAAGCGCCGAGCTTAGTGCCAAACTGTTGATGACTGTAGCCAGCATGCCCATCTGATCGCCTTTGACCCGGTCGAAGCCTTTCGCCGCGCCGCTCAGTCCGCGAAAAATATTCCCTCCGCCGATGACGATTGCGATTTGAATGCCCATGTCGGCAATCTCCTTAATCTGTGTGGCATACGCTGCGAGGCGTGTTTCGTCAATGCCGTATCCTGCGTTACCCATCAACGATTCGCCACTCAACTTCAGTAAGATTCTTTTATATTTCATCTTAAACATTGTTTTGAATGGCCACAAATGTAGGCAAAAACCGCGATATTTTGCGCCGACAGAGAAAAAAGGACGGATGCTTCGGCCGATTTTTCGTTTTTGAACCGCGCGTCTTCGTGCGGAAACTGACAAAAACGTCCGGTCACCCTGTGTAAATTCCGGTTTTTAGGCGTTGTTGTACAACAACGACATTAAAACAGCGTGTTTTGCCCCGTTGTTGTGCAACAACGACCCTTAAACAGCATGTTTTGCCCCACAGCATGTTTTGCCCCGTTGTTGTACAACAACGACCCTTAAACAGCATGTTTGACCCTGTTGTTGTACAACAACGCCCTTAAACGTTAACCGGCGATGTTGAAGACGCCGAACTGATAAAGGATAATCATCCCGATCCCTGTGGGAGCGATGTATTTGACCAGAAAGCAGTATGTCCGGAAGAAGTAGAATGGTACGCTGCCTTGGTTCGTCAGTTCGGCTTTCAGGATTTTTTGGTCTACGCGATGCCCGACAAAGATGCAGGTGAGCATACCGCCGAGGGGAAGCATGATTTTAGCGGTCAGAAAATCGAGGCAGTCGAAGAAAGTCATCCCCACGAGGGTACAGTCTTTCATCAGTCCGAACGAGAGTGAGCTGAGCATGGCCAGCATACAGGTGCCGAGCGATACGTAGACGGTTGCCCGTTGGCGTTTGATGCCATGTTCTTCGTGAATGTAGGCTGTGGCTACTTCGTGGAGCGAGATGGTAGACGTCAGCGCCGCTACGCCCAGAAGGAGGTAGAAGCTGAAAGCCCATACGTTTCCGAAAGGCATCTGAGCGAAAATATTGGGTAGCGTGATAAATACGAGGGCAACTTTTTCGGTCGGTTCGACACCGAAATGAAAGACGGCCGGAAAAATCATTACGCCGGCCAGCAGTGCGACGAGCGTGTCGAGTACCACGACTTCGATCGCGGTACGTTGCAAGTCGGTTTTTTTGTGAAAATACGAACTGTATGTAATCAGGCATCCCATGCCGATGCTGAGCGAAAAGAAAGCTTGTCCCATGGCGCTGAACACGACGGACGAGTTGATTTTCCCGAAATCGGGTTTGAAAAGAAACTCTAACCCTTCGCGAGCACCGGATAACATCAGGCTGCGTACGCATAGCAAGATCATGATGGCGAAGAGGAGCGGCATCAGGAATTTCGATGCCCGTTCGATCCCGTTCTTCACACCGATCGTTACGATGAAATGTGTAAGGCCGATAAAGAGCAGAGTCCAAAAGACGGGTCGGAAGACGCCGGATGAAAAATCGGTGAATTCGGTCTCGAAATCGGCCGTCGTTTTCCCTGCGAGTGGTTCGGTGACGGATTGAAAAAGGTACTCGAAAGTCCATCCGGCAATGACGAAATAGAAGCCGAGAATCAGGAACGCGATCAGGACGCCGTTGTATCCGACCAGTCGCCAAGCCGTACCGGGGGCCATGGCTTTGAAGGCTCCGGCGGCATTGCGTTGCGTGTGTCGCCCGATGAAGAACTCGGCGATGACGGCCGGGAGTCCGAGAAGCAACACGCAGAGAAGATAAATCAGCAGAAACGCGCCGCCTCCATTGGTGCCCAGCATATACGGGAAACGCCAGATATTGCCTAATCCGACCGCGCTCCCGATGGTAGCAAGCACGACACCCAATCGGCCGAATGTTGTTCGTGTTGCCGTACTCATATCCGTCCGTCTTTCATGTGAATGATGCGGTCGGCTTTCGTTGCCAGCTGCTCATCGTGCGTGACGATGACGAAAGTCTGTCCCATTTCGTTTCGCAGGTCGAAGAACAGCGCATGCAGCTCTTCCTTATTTCGCGTGTCGAGGCTGCCCGAAGGCTCGTCCGCCAAAATCACGGACGGATGGTTGACAAGCGCGCGTGCCACAGCGACCCGTTGTTTCTCGCCGCCCGACAGTTCGGCGGGTTTGTGCGTTACCCGGTCGGAGAGTTTCAGAAAATCCAGCAGCTCTTTCGCCCTTTTCTCGGCGGCAGAGGCTTGTTGGCGGGCAATCAGCGCGGGAATCATTACATTTTCGAGTGCGGTGAACTCCGGCAGTAACTGATGAAACTGAAAGACGAAACCGATATGACGGTTGCGGAAATCCGCTACCTGCTTTTCGTTGAGCCGGAACGGTTCCACACCGTCAATCAGAAGCGTGCCACTGTCGGGCTTGTCTAACGTTCCGATGATTTGCAGCAGCGTCGTTTTACCGGCGCCGCTCGGCCCGACGATGGCGACGATTTCTCCGGCGTCGATCGTCAGATCAATACCTTTCAGAATCTCCAGTTTGTCGAAGCGTTTTCTTATTCCTCGCGCTTGTATCATTGTTAAAATAACTTGTCTGATGGGATGAAGTTGCGAAAGTAGATAAAAATCCTCCATCGGACAAGAAAAAGAGGAAAAATGAATTGAGGTATTTTAATGTTTGCGATCTTGCTCACTCAATCCGTCGGAAAAACGTTATCTTTGTCGCGTATTATCAATATCGCCGTTGTGACAAACAACGCGAAAAACTTTTTTACGTCTATGTTCGAATTTTTAGAGGTTTACCCCTGGTTGACACCGATTATTATTTTCTTTGGTCGTATCTGCGATGTGACCTTGGGAACTTTGCGCATCATCTTCGTCTCGAAAGGGGAAAAGAAGAAGGCGCCGGTTGTCGGCTTCTTTGAGGTGTTTATCTGGGTGATTGTGATTTCGCAAATATTTTCCAACGCCAACGATATCGTGGCTTATCTCTCGTACGCCGCTGGTTATGCGGCCGGTAATTTCGTGGGAATTATGGTCGAAAGTAAGATTGCCATCGGTTTTTTGCTGTTCCGCATCTACACGAAGAAAGACGGTGCGGAACTGACGCGCCTACTCAACGATAACGGATTCGGCTCTACATGTTTCAGAGGAGAAGGAGCAATCTCGGAAGTTGCGGTTATCGAGACGGCGGTCAGCCGTAAATCCGAGAAGAAAGTCGTTCGTCTGGTGAATTCGTTCGATCCGGATGCTTTTTATCTGATCGAGGATGTCCGCTCCAAGCAGCGAGGCATCTTCTCTGCTGCCGCTGCGCCCCGTTTGGGAAAATGAAGATGAAAATGAAACATGTACTATATGGGCTTTTATGGATCGTCTTGACGGTGGCTTGCCGCCATGAACACAAGCATCCGGTCGACTTTTATTATTGGAAAGCCGATGTACATATCGGCGAAACGGAAAGGAACTATTTTGACTCATTGGCTTGTGAAAGGCTTTTTATCCGACTTTTCGATATTGATCTGAAAGACGGTGCGCCGGTGCCCGTAGCCAAAATCAAACGGTTCGATGCGAAGATTTTGCCGACGGAATATGTGCCGGTGGTGTTTATTACGAATCGTACGTTTGTCGATATGACGGACGAGAAGATCGACGAACTCGCTGAGCATACCTTAAAACTGATTCGGGACATCGCCACCGTCAACCGTTTTCCGGAAATACACGAAATCAAGATCGACTGTGACTGGACGGCGCGTACCCGAAACGCGTACTTCCGTTTTCTCGAAATTCTGAAAAAGCGTTCAGTCAAGAATATATCGTGTACGCTACGCCTCCATCAGATCAAGGATAAGAAGCAGACAGGCGTGCCACCTGCCGATAAAGGTTATCTGATGTGCTACGCGACCTCCGATCCCACCGGCGATGCATCGGCCAACTCGATTCTCGATATCTCGCTCCTCAAAGCTTATACCCGAAATATCAACGATTATCCGTTAAGGTTCGATGTCGCTCTTCCGCTTTATTCGTGGGGGATCGTGACGAACCATTTGGGTCAGAAGAAGCTCGTTAACGGACTTTCGGCCGGCGATATGCAGCCGCCTCTCTTCCGTCAGACCGGTGAACATACGTTTGAAGTAGAGCAGGATTGTTTTTTGCACGGACTGTATATCAACCAAGGGTTCACCGTGAAACTCGAGGAAATTACACCTCCGTTGTTGGCTGAGGCCAAACAATATTTACATCGGAAGATAGACCGTGACTACCGCATCGTCTATTTTCACCTGAGCGAAGGATTTTTAAAACGATTTACCATTCAAGAATTGAAATAATGATGAAAGCAAAAACATGTCTCTTTTTTCTGATCTTTGTATCCGCTGTGCAGCCGTCCCTCGGATGTTCCTATTATGAGATGGATGCCGACTATTGCAACGTCTTCTCGCAGGAACTGATCAAAGACCCGCGTTACGCTCCTTTCCTGCTAAGCTACGACCATCCTTTTTACGAAAGCGCCAACCCGCGATGGAAGGCGCGCAATGCCAATATCGAACAATGGCAAAAATACCTCGGACTGAACTATGATCAGGCGCATTATTTGGTGATGAAAGCTACCCGCGCCGACATACAGGCGCTGACGAAAGGCAGTCAAACGACTGATCCGAAGCTGGCGTTCTTTACGCCCGACTTCGTGCAGCGTCACAAACAGGCCTTGCTCTATCTGGCTTATGCCAAATACTTGGAGCCTTATATGCACATCATCCGTCAAACCGAAAGCTGGAACTACTATTCCGAATACAGCGACCTCAAAGAGGTGTCCGAACTGGATGAGCAGAAAGTTACCAACGTTTTGATACGTAGCTGGAACGCCGAGACGGATAAGGAACTGAAGCTGCGTTACGGCTATCAGCTCGTGCGGTTCGCGCATTACAACCGGAAATACAACGATGCCGTGACGCTGTTCGACAAATACGTCAAAACACTCGATTATAAGCCCGAAATGTATTACTACGCGCTCAGTCAGAAGGCCGGCGCACTCTACGGACTGGGCCGGACACAAGAAGCTATTTCCGACTTTATCAAAGTTTTTACGTATTCCGCCGACCTGAAAAAATCGGCCTATGCATCCGTCTTTCTGATACATAACAATGACTATAACGAAAGACCGCAAGCCGATTGGAACACGGAACGTCTGTTGTCGTCCGTTCAGACCGACGCGGAACGCCGATCGCTTTACTTTATGCTCGGATACAAGGCTTTCAATAATCCGCTGAATGAGTTGGAGAAGATCGTCTCGTCCGATCCCGACGCCATCGAGGCGAAAGTACTGATGGTACGCGCCATCAATGCCATCGAACGGGATGTGTTGGCCGACCGGTATTCTTATTCGCTGAAAGCCGCCGACAAACGGTATCCGTTACTCACAGAGAAAGAGATCACGAATTTTCTGGGAGCATCGTACAAGCTGTCTGCCAAGATGATTCGTTTGGCACGCAAAAAAGATTTCTGGAACTTGACGACGGCTTACCTCTGCTTCCTGCGTAAAGACTTCGCACAAGCCCGTAACCACCTCGCGCAGATAACGACTGCCGACGCCACTTACGCGCGCCAGAAAGACATCATCGCCGCCCATCTTTATATAGCCGAGCAGACGCAGATCAGCCCGGAGACCGAACGCACGCTCCATGCTCAATACGCGCAGATGCTCGACCGGAACAATCCGTCGAACCGGACGTTCCTCCAAATCCTCGCCAACCGTTACTATCTGCAAAAGGAATATGCCAAGGCTTTTCTGATCAGCAATACGCTCGCATCGGTGCGGAGAAATCTCCAGAAACCGCTGCTCGACGAGCTGGCCGCATTTCATAACAAGAAGAACAAAAACGAATTGGAGACGTGGCTCGATAAAAACCTTCGGGACGATTCGTTCAACCTCCTCTACGGAACTTTTTTCCTGACGGAGGGTAACCTCGAAGCGGCTCATCGGTATTTTCAGGCCGAAAAGAAAGCCAGAATACACGTCTCCGCCCGTATCTTCGGATACAATATCCGGGAGTGGTACAGCGGAGCCGAGAAAGACGTGATGCGCGACGATTATCTGGCCAACTTCCCCTTTATCAAACAACGGATGAGCGAGAACGACGTCACCGACGCATTGCTGAAGCTCCGGAAAGCCGGCGAGAAAAATGATGCCGAGGCGGCCAAAGCGAATTTCCTGCTCGGAAACTTTTTCTATAACGTTACGACAACGGGGTATTTCCGCCATTACCTGCGTTTCGATACCGACAACAGCTATTTCTCGGAGAAATATTCGGATTATAACGAAGAGAAAGCGAAAGACAACTATATGGCCAATCCCGAACAGACGTTCTATGTGATCTACGGCGAATCGTATTACCGCAACACGACCGATCTGGCCGGGAAGTACCTGCAAAAGGCGCTCAAACAAGTGAAAGACGACGAGCTGAAAGCGCGGATTCTTTTCGCGCTGGCCAAGAACGAACTTGAACGTTCGTATAAAGGGCAGGATTATTTCACGGGTGTCGACGATTTACCCGCCGAAACGGTGAATTATTTCAATCAGCTGACGCAGTATAAAGAAACGGCCTTCTACAAAGATGCCTGTACATACTGCAAATACTTCGACGACTATGTGAGCCGATAATCGATACGGCACGATACAGGCCGGACAGATGCCCTTCTGTATCGTGCCGTCATAAGGCCGGGAGCAGACAAACACTTATTGCTTTTCCGTCAGGTATTGCCAGAAGCGGACGGGCATATCCTGACGCTGTTTCCGCAGGTTGATGCGTTCTTTGATGGTCATCGCTTTGAAGTAGCCGCGCCACAAGTCCTGAAACAGTTGTTCGTCTTCGGCCATCAGCGATTCGTCCAACCGGCCGCCCAACAGCTGTTCATCGTCCGTAAACGTGATTTCGCGTGCCGTTTGCAGGTCGTAATAGTAACCGTACTTGCGTCGCAGGTCGTAGATCACCCAAGACTGGTCGGCAAAGCGGTCGGTGAAATGGTCGATGGTCAGGGGTAACGCGTTATATATCGGTCGGACGGGGGCGAAGAACAGATCGTCGGCCGCTTTCTGAAAGCGTACGAACTGCTTGAGATAATGTGCTTCATGGCCTACTTTACGGGCAATCTTACCGACTTCCAACACATCGGCATCGCCGAAGTTCAGAGAGATGTCGAGCTCTGTGTCGAATGTTTTGCGGATATAACGGAACAGCAGTTCATCGCTTCCGGGCAGTTCCGACAGCCAGACACGCATCAGCATGTTACAGACTTCTTTTTTTAGCTTGCTTTCCAGCGCTTTCCATACCCGATCGGCCGATGCTTTTTGCGTCCACACCGTATAGGTTTCGTCCGTAAACAGAGGAGGCGTTTCGCCTGTTTTCATCAGGCGTTGCGGAAATGTTTTCCGGTTATATGCGTCGAAAACGGCTGTCAGCAATCCTTCGAAAGTCTTGTCATAGAAGAAAATCACCATACGCTTCCTCCTCCTATTCTGCCCATGGGATGGTCAGCTGGCGTTCGTCTGTCGCCATCTTGCGCTTCTTCGGTTCGGTCAGGATGCGGCGCACGTATTCGGGCGTCACTTCATGTACCGTGTTTATCGGCAACTCACGGCAGGTGATGAAGTATTGCGCCTTCTTCATCACGATACCGATCTTTTTCAACTGTGCCGATGTGAGTCGGCCGTAACGGCGTGCGGCTACGATCAGCTTGGCCGACTTCACACCGATGCCCGGCACTCGCAGGATCATCGAATAGTCGGCCGTGTTCACATCTACCGGGAAATGTTCGGGATGCCGCAAGGCCCACGCCAGCTTCGGATCGATCTCCGGATCGAGGTTCGGGAAACGGTCGTCGACGATCTCGTCTGCCCTGAACTCATAAAAACGCATGAGCCAGTCTGCCTGATAGAGACGGTTCTCACGTACCAAAGGCGCTTGTCTTACGGCCGGTAATCGTTTATCATACGTATTCACCGGTATGTATCCCGAATAATAAACGCGTTTCATGCTCGGCCTACGGTACAGCGCGGACGAGATGGTGAGGATTTCCTTATCCGTCTCGGAGGTCGCGCCCACGATCATTTGCGTGCTTTGTCCGGCAGGAACAAAACGCCGAGCATGCCGGAATTTGCGCCGGTCTTCGAGGCTTTGCAACATGCCCTGCTGAATGTAGCGCATCGGTGTGAAGACGCTTTGAAAATCTTTCTCCGGCGCGAGGAGTTTCAGGTTTTGTTCTGTCGGGATTTCGAGGTTGACGCTCATGCGATCGGCATAAAGCCCTCCTTCGTTGACCAGCTCCTGACTGCATCCGGGGATGCTCTTGAGGTGGATATATCCGTTGAAACGATGCACCGTACGGAGGTCTTTGACGACACGCACCATGCGTTCCATCGTATAGTCGGGGCTACGCATGACGCCGGAGCTGAGAAACAGTCCCTCGATATAGTTGCGACGGTAAAACTCGATGGTCAGTTCCACCAGCTCACCGACCGAGAATGTGGCACGCGGGTGGTCGTTGCTGCGACGGTTGACGCAGTAAGCACAGTCGTACATGCAATGGTTCGTGAGCATGATTTTGAGGAGGGATACGCAGCGCCCGTCGTCCGTAAAGCTATGGCAAATGCCCATCCCGCCGGCGGTATTGCCTAATCCGCCGGAGGTGTTTCTGCGCACCGTGCCGCTCGAAGCACACGAGACGTCGTATTTGGCCGACTCGGCCAGTATCTTCAGTTTCTCTAAAATCCCTTCGTTCATTTCCTCACAAAGGAAGACATTCCGGACGAAAGAAGAAAAAACTTTGGCCCCAAAAATCTTCCTTTGTTGAAAAAAACTTTGGTGTGGTTGTGGAGGGATGCCGAAGATTTATTTGACCATCCCGATGTAGCTACCGTATCCTTCGGCTTCCATCTTTTCTTTCGGAATAAACCGCAATGAGGCGCTGTTGATGCAGTAACGCAGTCCTCCTTTGTCTTTCGGGCCATCGTCGAAGACGTGTCCCAGATGCGCGTCGCCCGTCGAGCTGCGCACTTCTTTGCGGATCATGCCGTGCGAGGTGTCTTTTTTCTCTACCACTAACTTGCGGTCGATCGGTTTCGAGAAACTGGGCCATCCGCATCCGGAATCGAACTTATCGGTCGAGACGAACAACGGTTCGCCCGTGGTAATATCGACGTAAATGCCCGGACGATGTTCGTCCCAGTAAGCATTCTGGAAGGGGCGTTCGGTCGCATTCTCCTGAGTCACGGCATACTGCTCGGGCGTGAGCCGTTCACGCAGGACGCTGTCGTCCGGTTTGGCGTAGGTTCGAGGCTTCTCCATCCGTGCGTTGCGTGCCAGTTTGAACAGCGACGGATCGATGTGACAATAACCGCCGGGATTCTTGTCGAGGTAATCCTGATGGTAATCTTCGGCCGCGTAGAAGTTGATCAAGGGTTTGATTTCAACCACCAACGGACGTTTATACGCCGATGCCAGACGGTTGACGGTTTGCTGAATGACCGGCAGATCGGCCGGATCGGTATAATAAATCCCCGTCCGGTATTGTGTGCCTCGATCATTCCCCTGCCTGTTGAGGCTTGTAGGATCGATCGTTTTAAAGAACAGCTCGATAAGGAAAGGCAACTCCGCCGTGGCAGCGTTGTATTCCACCTTTACCGTCTCCGCAAAATCGGTCGTACCCGTACATACTTCTTGATAGGTCGGATTCTTTTTGTTGCCGTTGGCATATCCGACTTGCGTTGTTTTTACACCTTCGATCTGTTTTAGAAAATGTTCCGTTCCCCAGAAGCATCCTCCGGCCAGATAGATATCTTTCTCTTGTTGTTTATCGTTGGGGTTGGTCTGCGATTTCTCTCCGCCCGACAGTCCCATCATACATGTTGCCATCATTATTATCCAATTCGTTATCATTATTTATACGTTTTAGTGTGATTGATTTTCGCTTTCTCTGATAAACGGACTGCCGCCTTGCTTTATTGTGTCGCCGATTGTGCAGGAGCGTCATTATTCGATGCTTCTTCTTTTCTGATTGCCTTGAGCATGTGATGCTTGCTGCCGGCGCCGGGTAAGCGCAGCACCTCGAATCCGGCCTCGCGCAGGGCCTGCTTGACCGTCCCTTTGGCCGAGTAGGTGAGGAGAATGCCGCCGGGATGCAAAAGGCGAGAGACGTGCTCGAAGATCTCGCGTGTCCATAGCTCCGGTTGAGCATCGGGCGAGAAAGCGTCGTAATAGACGACGTCGAACAGCCTGTCGGTTTGGTACGCTTCGATGCGGATTTGTCTTTTTACGAAGCGGAATGAGGGGAACGCGATGGGTTCATCGTCGGCCGAGCGATGCAGGGTCAGAAAGGCCTCTCGTCCGGTTTTCAGCTCGTCGGGGTAGTTTAGTCGTGTGTAAACAGACTCGGGGACAGGGTCAGGTTCGATGGTCTCATAGTAGACGGTTCGGTTTGTTTTTTCTGCTTCCATCATCGTCAGGAGTGCGTTCAGACCCGTCCCGAACCCTACTTCGAGCACGTCGAGCCGGGGCTTGTCGCGGAAATGAGCAAAAGCCGGCGAGATGTATACATGCAGCGACTCCATGATGGCGCCTTCGGCAGAGTGGTAGGTCTGTCCGGCTTTCGTGCTGAACAGTGTATGCGATCGGTCGGAAGTAAGTTGGAGAAGCATATATTCCGATTGTTGATATGGTTCACTGTTGTTACTCATCGTCTGTTTGCTGTTAGGATATTCATCGCAAAAGTAGGCATTAATCCCAAATTACACGGTCCGGAGTGTACAATATGATTAGAGACGCCCAAATTGGACGTCTCTACAACATGTACCATGCATAACAATTGACAATTAACAAACTATATTAATACGCAAATAAAAAGAGGACAAAAATTCGACCATA
>NZ_RQYN01000037.1 GCF_003860135.1 Tannerella forsythia | reverse complement strand
TCCATGAATGCAATTATACAACTTTTTTCCGGATCCTGATTTATGGGTTACCCACACGATTCAACACAGACCCAATGTTTATTTGTTGAGTTGTTGGCCGGCTGACCGCTGAAGGCTGACCGCTGAAAGAGCGAAATAATTCAGCCCAATGCAAAGCGTTGGGGAAAAAGGCATCGTATTTCGTCGGAGGGCTGTAAGCCTGACATATTCCAATTGTTAATGGTTCATTGTCAATGGTTATGTATGGTACACGCCGAATCATGTACCCGGTATGACAATTAACAATTGACAATTAACAATTAAATAATGGTAAACGCCGAACTGTGTATCGCGTAATTTGGGTTAAGATCAAACCGGCGATTTTAAAAAGTAAGTACAAGTAACAGATACGGGAAGCGGAGAGGCTTTTTTCTGTCGCTTACGGATGTTTGCGTACAAGCACCTTGTCGATACGGGCACGATCCATGTCCACAATCTCAAAATCGAAACACTGCCAGCTGAACGTCTCGCCCGTTTTCGGCACATGTTCGAGCAGTTCGAGAATCAGCCCGCTGAGAGTGTTGTAATCATAGTCCGCATACAAATCGGCCATATCGAAATATTCGAGGAAGTTATAGAACGAATATTGTCCGTCGACAAGCCAGCTATTGCCTCCGGCACGTTCTCTGATTTCGGGTTCTTCGTCGATGTCGGGCAATTCGCCGATCAGCGCTTCGACGATATCTTTGAGAGTGACGATGCCTTGAATGCCCCCGAACTCGTCGGTGACAAGGCCATACTTGACCCGTGCGTTCTTAAACTGTTCGAGCGCATTATAGACGCTCTGGCTTTCGGGCACGAACTGTGCCGGCCGCAATACCTGCGAGAGCGAAAAGCCGGACTGGTCGATCTTTCCGAATAAGTCTTTGAGAAACACAACCCCGACAATGTTGTCGAATTTCCCGGTGGCTACGGGATAAACATTAAATAGATTTTCTTTCACAGTTTGCCGGATCGTGTCGAGTGAGTCGTCCGTATTAAGCCAGATCAACTCGCTGCGATGAGTCATGATCGATCCGACATCACGGTCTCCCAATGTAAAGACACGTTCTACAATGTCTTGCTCCACATCTTGTACCTCTCCACTGTCGAACCCTTCGCGCACAATCGCCTTAATCTCGTCCTCCGTCACCCGGTTCTCTTCGGAGCGGTTCAGCCCCAGAAGCACCATCAGCCCTCGGGTGCTTTTGGATAGCAGCCAGACAACAGGCGACGCGATCTTCGACACCACGTTCATCGGCTGAGCCACGAGTTTGGCCACCTGTTCGGCAAAGTTCATGCCGATACGTTTGGGCAGCAATTCGCCCAATACCAGTGTGAGGTAAGTCACGATGACAACAATCGTCAGCTTCGAAATGGCCAGCGCATACGGTGCGAGTGCCGGCACGCCTTTCAGTGCTTCGGCAAGATCGGCCGCGAAAGCCTCACCCGAAAACAACCCCGTCAAGATACCGACCAGCGTAATGCCGATCTGAACGGTCGACAAAAACTTATCCGGATTATGCGCCAGATCGAGTGCCGTCTGAGCGGACTTTTTTCCTTTTCGCGCCTCCGATTCAAGACGCGCCTTACGCGCCGAGACGAGTGCGATTTCGGCCAGCGAGAGCAAACCGTTCAGCAAAATAAGTCCCAGAATGACGACTATTTCCATGGCGACAAATGGCTGTTTTTCGCCAGCCCGCCTTCGGCCGTTTCCTTATACAGGCTGGGAATGTCGTGTCCCGTTTCTTTCATCACCTCGACCACACGATCGTAGCTGACACGATGGTTTCCGTCGGAATAGATCGCGTAGACGTTCGCATCGAGTGCCCGGGCTGCTGCTACCGCGTTACGTTCGATGCAGGGCACCTGCACCAGCCCGCATACGGGGTCGCACGTTAGTCCCAGATGATGCTCCAGCGCCATCTCAGCCGCGTATTCGATCTGCCCCGGCGTACCGCCGAAGAGCTGACACGCGGCCGCCGCGGCCATGGCACAAGCCACACCGACCTCGCCCTGACAACCGACTTCGGCACCCGAAATCGAGGCTTTCTCTTTCGCAATATTACCGAACAACCCGGCCGTGGCTAACGCACGCAAAATCCGCACTTCGCGAAAATCGTGTGCCTTGTAAAGGTGATACAGGACTGCCGGCAGAACTCCGCTCGACCCGCAGGTAGGGGCCGTAACGATCCGTCCGCCCGAAGCGTTCTCTTCGGAAGTGGCCAGCGCATACGCATAGATGTTGCCGCGCGAATTGAGACTCCCGGTGTAGCCCTTGGCCTTGACGTAATACGTCGCGGCCTTGCGACGCACCCCGATGCCGCCGGGCAAGACGCCTTCGTTATTGAGACCGCGATCGATCGCTTCGCACATCACATGCCAAACCTCCCTCAGGTAATCCCAGATTTCCGGGCCTTCGCACTGTTCGACATATTCCCAAAAAGAACAGCCGTCCGTCTCGCACATTTGAAGAATGTCGGCAATCGTAGTCAACGGATAGATATCGTTCGTCACACGCTTCGTCTCTTCATTCGCCAATGCTCCTCCTCCGACACTGTAAATCGTCCATTGATCCTTCACGTCCCCTTCCCAAAGAGCTTCAAACAGCATCCCGTTCGGATGAAAAGGCAGAAAAACATCGGGTCTCCAGATTATTTCGGTGGGTGCCACCGGCTCCAATACGTCGAGAATCGCCCGATCGGTCATGTGACCGCGGCCCGTGGCGGCCAAACTGCCGTAAAGCGTCACTCGGAAAGACGATGTTCGGGGGGCTCGCTCCAAGAACAGACGAGCAGCTTTTTGAGGTCCCATGGTGTGACTGCTCGACGGACCATTCCCTATTTTATAGAGTTCTCTTAAGGATTTC
Source organism: Tannerella forsythia (assembly GCF_003860135.1). Lineage (GTDB taxonomy): Bacteria > Bacteroidota > Bacteroidia > Bacteroidales > Tannerellaceae > Tannerella > Tannerella forsythia_A. The sequence continues at coordinate 26,453 of NZ_RQYN01000037.1, read as the reverse complement.
ATATTTCTTTTTCGCCGCGCAAAGATATAAATTTATTTTTTACCTTTGCTGGCTGAAAAATTATAAGCACGCACAATAAGTAATGATTGAAAAAATTAAGGCGCTGTTGCAGGAAGTAGAACGGCTGAAAGCCGATAATGCCGAAGAACTGGAGACGCTACGTATCCGATACTTAAGCAAAAAGGGAGAAATTAACGCCCTGATGAACGATTTTCGAGATGTGGCGGCCGACCGGAAACGCGAAGTCGGGAAGTACCTGAATGAATTAAAAGAAGCCGCTCAGCAAAAGATCAATCAACTGAAAGAGCAGTTCGAGCAGACCGCCGAAAATACTGACGGCTACGATATGACACGGACGGCTTACCCGGTTACGCTGGGTACCCGTCACCCTCTCTCGATCGTGCGGAAAGAAATCTGCGACATCTTTGCACGGCTCGGCTTCAGCATTGCCGAAGGACCGGAGGTGGAAGACGACTGGCATGTCTTTTCATCGCTCAACTTTGCCGAAGACCATCCGGCGCGTGACATGCAGGATACGTTCTTTATCGGACATGCCCCCGATGTATTGCTGCGCACACACACTTCGTCCGTACAGTCGCGGGTGATGGAGAAAACACAACCGCCTGTGCGCATCATCTGTCCCGGACGCGTTTATCGCAACGAGGCGATCTCGGCACGCGCTCACTGTTTCTTCCATCAAATCGAAGGACTGTATGTAGACCGAGACGTTTCATTTGCCGACCTGAAACAGGTGTTGCTCTTCTTCGCCAAAGAGATGTTTGGGGCCGATACGCAAATCCGCTTGCGTCCGTCGTATTTCCCGTTCACCGAACCGAGCGCCGAGATGGATATCACGTGCCACATCTGCGGTGGACACGGATGCAATATCTGCAAACATACCGGGTGGGTAGAGATTCTCGGTTGCGGGATGGTAGACCCGAATGTCCTCGATCTGTGCGGCATCGACAGCCGGGTTTACTCCGGCTATGCCTTGGGAATGGGAATCGAACGGATCACCATGCTTAAATACCGGATCAACGATATCCGCTTGTTTTTTGAAAACGACATCCGGTTTCTGCGTCAGTTCGAAGCGGCTCATTAGAGGCTGCTCGCATACATACATACATATATACGACTGCTTATTTCCCGTAACGATGAGAAAAGAAGAACGATATCGGGGTGTCATCGGATGGTTTGAGCAACACATGCCGGTTGCCGAGACGGAGCTGAAATACGCAGATCCGTTTCAGTTGCTGGTCGCTGTGATTCTCTCGGCACAATGTACCGACAAACGGGTGAACATGATTACCCCAGCCCTGTTCGAAACCTATCCTACAGCGCAAGCGATGGCCGGCTCTTCGCCCGAAGAAGTGTTCGAATATATTAAAAGCGTCTCCTATCCGAATAATAAATCAAAGCATCTTGTCGGCATGGCACAGATGCTGGTCGATCGATTCGGGGGGGAGGTGCCTGCCGACACGGACGAGTTGCAGAAACTGCCGGGCGTCGGACGGAAGACGGCCAACGTTATCGCCTCCGTACTCTTCGATCAGCCGCGCATGGCCGTCGACACCCATGTATTCCGTGTGGCTAACCGCATCGGCCTGACCTATCGGAGTAAAACACCCTTAGCCACCGAAAAGGAGCTGATCAAACATATCCCCGAGCATCTGATAGCCAAAGCCCATCATTGGCTCATCCTGCACGGACGGTACATCTGTATCGCCCGCCGCCCCAAATGCGAACTCTGCGGACTGACGCTTTGGTGCAGAACATACGCGCAACCCCAAACCGCATCCGAAGGTTAACCTAATATTAACGTTAAGATTGCGTAATATAACGTTCCGTTAACGTTGAGATTGACGAACGGTTTATATCTTTGTCAAAATTTTTTCAAACACATAAAATTCAGAACAGATGAAAGCACATTTCAAACACATGATGCTGCTGCTTGCCCTCTTTGCAAGCATAACGACGCTCAAGGCGCAACAGATGCCCCCGATTCCCGTCGATAAAGGCGTGCGTATCGGTCAATTGGAGAATGGACTGACGTATTACATCCGCGCCAACAAACGCCCCGAGAACCGGGCGAATTTTTATATCGTACAGCGCGTAGGCTCCATTCAGGAAGAGGAAAGTCAGCGCGGTTTGGCTCATTTTCTCGAACACATGGCGTTCAACGGCACTAAAAACTTCCCTGCTGGCGATGACGGAAAAAACATGATCTCGTATCTCGAGACGATCGGCGTGAAATTTGGTGCTAACCTCAACGCCTATACGAGCATGGACGAGACGGTCTACAATATCAACGACGTCCCGACAACGACTGCAGGGGCCGTAGACTCCTGTCTGCTGATCTTGCACGACTGGTCGAACGCCCTGCTTCTGCGCGAGAAAGAAATCGACAAAGAGCGTAAAGTCATTCACGAAGAATGGCGTACACGACGCAATGCTTCGCAACGGATGATCGACTCGATCGCACCGGCAATCTTCAAAGATAGCAAATACGCTCACCGCATGCCGATCGGTCTGATGAGCGTGGTCGACCATTTCGAGCCGCAAGTGCTGCGCGACTATTATCATAAATGGTATCGCCCCGACCTGCAAGGTATCATCGTGGTAGGCGATATCGACGCGGAAGAAATCGAGAAGAAAGTGAAGACCCTCTTCGGCGGCATTTCCAAACCGGTCAATCCGGCGGAACGCGTTTACGAGCAGATACCCGACAATGACGAGCCGATCGTTACCGTTGCGACAGACAAAGAGTTGTCGAGCAACAACGTGATGATCGCTTTTAAGAGAAACGTTATTCCGAACGATCGAAAAACGACCATGGATTATCTGGTCTTTCGTTTTGCCACACAGATGATCAGTCAGATGTTGAGCGATCGTTTGCAAGAAATGCTTCAGCAGGAAAATCCGCCGTTCGCTTTTGCTACGGTAATGAACAGTTCTTACTTCGGCGTGCATACGAAAGATGCGTTGCAACTCGTGGGCGTCAGCCGTCCGAAAGAGGCCGAATTAGCTATCGCTACGTTGCTGCGCGAAACCAAACGCGCCCATGATTTTGGCTTCACCGAGGGTGAATATGAACGTGCCAAGGCCAACTATCTGAGCGGAATAGAAAAACGCTATAACGAACGCGAAAAGCAACTGAACGGCTATTACGTGCAGCAATACGTGCAACATTTCCTTAAAAACGAACCGATCCCTTCTATCGAAGATGAGTATAACGTCATGAGCCAGATGATTGTCCCGAATATTCCGGTAGCGGCGATCAATCAGATCATGCAACAGATTATCACCGATAAAAACCGGGTAGTCGTTTTGATGGGTAACGATAGCGAAAAAGCGACTTTCCCCTCCATCGACCGGATACATCAAATCATTAAGGAAATAGATAGCGAGAAACTGGAAGCATATACCGATAAGACTATACAGGAGCCTCTGCTTGCAGAACTCCCCGAGAAAGGAAGCATCACGGCCGAAACGACGGATGCCGAACGCGGCGTAACGGTATGGACCCTCTCGAACGGAGCGAAAGTAGCCGTTAAAGAAACCGATTTCAAGCAAGATGAAATCTTAATGTCGGGTTTTGCTTTCGGAGGAACATCGGTCATCGGAAACGAGCATCTGGCCGAAATCAAGTTGATGAATGAGATCGTTCCGGAAGGCGGACTGGGTAATTTCAGCGCCACCGACCTCAAAAAGGCCTTGTCCGGCAAGCATGTCAGCGTGGGTACGAGTGTCGGTCAATACAGCCAGAGCGTTAACGGCACTAGCAATGTCAAAGACTTGGAAACGATGATGCAACTTCTTTATCTGAAATTTGCGGCCGTTCGCAAAGACGACACAGCTTACAAGTCGATCGTTGGACGCCTGAAAGGAATCTTGCCGATGCTGATGAATAACCCGGACTTTATCTTTAACGATTCTATAATGGGGACTGTTTATATGAACAATCCGCGCATGTCAATGCCGACCGTCGAAGAAATCGATGCCTGCAACTACGACACCCTGCTCGACTTGTATCGCGCACGCTTTGCCAACGCGGCCGACTACACGTTCACCTTCGTGGGTAACGTTTCTCCGGCACAACTCAAACCGCTCGTGGAGCAATATATCGCTTCGCTGCCCGGTATCAAAAGCAGTACGATGTACAACAAAAACAGCGTGCCCGAACGTAAAGGGTTATACAACAATCATTTTGTGCGAAAAATGGAAACGCCCAAAGCCACAACGGCTATCCTGTATTCGGGCGAAATGGCTTACACGCCGGAGAACATTATTCGTATGAGCGCATTATCCCAACTGTTCCAGATGGAATTTACAGACAAGATTCGCGAAGAAAAAGGCGGAACATACGGTGTAGGTGTACAGAGTGACGTCCAGAAGATTCCGTACGAAGGCTTCTCGCTGCAATTCAGATTTGATACCGACCCGGCCCGCCGCACGGAACTCGTTGATGCCATCAACGACGTAACGAAGCGACTGCAAACAGAAGGTCCCGACGCCCAAATGCTGCAGAAAGTAAAAGAATTTATGCTGAAACAGCATGCCGATAACCTGAAAGAGAATAGCTATGCACGGCGTAACTTGCAGGAATATCTGGTTCATGGTATTGACCGTGAAAAAGATTTCGTTAAGCACGTAAATAATCTGTCGATCGCATCGCTGCAACAGTTCACCGACGAACTGCTGAAACAGAATAACCGCATCGAAGTGTCGATGAGCAGCCAAGAATAAAATTTCCGTAACAAGGAAAAACAAAAGAGGGTGTGTCAAAACGCAATGTTTGGGCACGCCCTCTTTAGGTGTGTAAGAATGGGTGAAAAGCAAGGCACTATGGATAAGGGAGTATAAGGCATGTAAACAAGCTTATATTCATCAAGTAATAAAGTAGTTGGCCCGTTATAACACACCGCCTTTTCTATGTTAGTCAACTCGAGAATTATTCCCTTTCCTTTTTGTTGATTTTTACCGTTACACAGATTTGTTTTTCCGGATGGGCCTCAGGATTGATCCGGCTGATTTTCGCAGAGAATAATTCCGTATGTCCCAGCTGAAGGAACTTTGCAAGATTCTCGTTTGCCTCTTTCGGGACGTACCCCAACAAGGTATCATGAAAGAGTATTTTCACGGCGTTCGGATCATACCTGTTCAAAGGCTCGGCTTCCAATCTCAACTCCATGCCGACTCTCAACTCATCAAAAACTTCCAAGCCATCCCAATACGTGAATCCGGCAATGTAAAATGTAGCATAATGTTGATTTACCATAACGATCTATTTTTATGTTCGATACAAAGGAAAACACCAACTATGCAGCCTATCTGCATCAAACGAGAAAACATGTGCCTGTCTTGCTTCGATAGCGAAAAGTGAAAAACGAAAAGTGAAAAATCGCAGTCGAGAAAAACACCTCCGTCTTACTTTAACGCATAAAACGCACACACCTTTAAGCTGATTATGAATTTCTTTGAACGGCTTCTCTTACTCTTGATACCATTCTTTCCCTTAGATATTCGGGAGCAATGATTCGTATTTTGTCAAGGTAACCTAAAAGAAGATTTTCCAATTCGTAATTGATAATCAGACTGAGTTCGATGGTTGTTGTCGTTTGATCGCGTCTTTTTATTTTCTGAGAACCGTGCAACGGCTTTGTTTCAACATACGGAAAAAGAACATTATCTATCTCTAATACAATCTTTTCAATCTCCTTGTCATAAACCGTAACCCCGATCACGTCTTCAAAATATTCATCAAACGCGATCTCTTTATTTTCCACATAAGGAATATGAACCGGCTCGATGTGTTCAATTCGATCTAAAGCGAAGGTCGTTACCGTTTTCTTTTCTTTCAAGTGATCACAACGCCCGAATAAAAACCAACGATGGTTATACTGCTTTAAAAAGTACGGGTGAAATACATACGCTTTCGACTCTTTCCCAAACCGTTGATAACAAATCCGAAGAGTCTGTTTATGAACAATCGCATTGAAAATATCCGTGAACAGATTGAGCCCTTTTAAATAAGGGTTCTCCTCGAAGCCAACAATACCGACGGTCGTCTCTCTCAACTGAAACACGCTCTCAAATCGCGCCAGAATTTCTTCCATCCAACGAAATTGAGGCATTCCCTTGAAACGGTTTAACATGGAGATCGTTGCTTTCAACTGATTGATTTCCGTTTCATTCAGTAACTGATTATTGATCGAATAACGAAAATCCTCATAATGGTAATACGTTTTTTTGCCATCACGAGGCTTGCAAAGAACAATTCCCCAAATGCTTTCCATATCACGGATATCTTGACGCACCTGACGCTCTTTCACGCCATCGACAACACCCGTTTGTTCGAAAAGCGCCTGATTGCACGCTTCGATTAAATCTTCGATATAATATCTTCGACCCGAATTGCGAAAGCATCGATCTAATGCTTGATATCGGATTTGTGCATGTTTATTCGTTGCCATTTTCTCTATTTGTTGTGATTAAGCGCATTTTTTATATCAACGTCCAATAACCCGGCCATTCTTGCTAATATTTCAATCCAAAGCCGCATCGTATGGCTACCATTCATTCTGTATGCAAATATATGGATTCTTTACAAAAATTCACCTACGTACAACGAATGTAATCTTCGAATCAGATAAGGAGCACACCAGCTTTCGTATATCACAATTTAAAGAGATTCCAGAACACTTTTCTTCACACAAATACGTTGTTTTTTAGAAAACACAAAATAGATACGTTATTATTCGCGCCAAAAACTTGCCTATAAAAAAACTTTACATAGAATGCCTAACAGGCAAAGAAGTGAAAAAACGTAAAGTGAAAAGTGAAGCTCTGTCAGGGCGTTTAGCTGTTTGCTTGTTGAGTTCGGCTAATGGCTGATTGCTGCCGGCTAAACCTGAAAGGGCGTAATAATTCGGTCAAATGTGTCGCGAAGCGAAGCGTTGGGTGAGGTAGGGGGGGGGATTCTGATAGAAGGTTGTAAACTTGACGTAATCAATATCAATGGTTAATGGTCAATGGTTATTTCATGTATCAAGATAACCATTGACCATTGGTAATAAAAAACGTTGACTGCTATATTTAATATGTATGCTCTCCTTCGCGCATCTCCTGATCGTTGATCTTGTGCAAATCTAATGCCCGCCACGCGTAAAAGATATACGCCAGCACGAACGGAATCAGGAACGAAACGTACATCATCGTCTGCAACGTGAAATGGCTCGACGAGCTGTTTTGAATTGTTAAGGAGCTTTGCAGATCGACCGTCGACGGATAGTACGCCGTATGATTCCATCCTGCGCAAAGCAATAACGCCAGTACCGTCAGCACTGTTCCCGTTCCGGCGAACCAGATACCTTTGACATGATATTTCGAGAGCATCGTGTCGATGATACCGTAGAGCACCAGTACGACTCCTGCGAGGAAAAGCACCAGTACGACCGGCATCTCCAGCAGATTGTTCAGATACTTATACGGTTGCATGAAAATTTCTTCCGTCTCCGGATGTACCGCATACCCTTCCATCGTCATCAGACGACCGACAAACAGGAGGAAGAAAACGAGAAAACCGCCGACTTCGATCGGCAGACGTTTACGGCAGTGCTTATCCACCTCGTCGTCTTCGATGTTATTCACGAAGTAAAGGATGGCCAATACCCTCGCCAGAAAGAATACGGCTGCTCCGAGACACAGGTTCCAAACTACCGTTACCGCCTCCAATCCGTGCCATGGCGTGGCCCAACGCGAGATCACCGGCATACCCACCTCCGTGAGCTGCGCTTTATCGATCACGAACTCGGCGCCTGTAAAAAACGTGCCGACCGCCGTGCCGAGCAGCAGCGGCCCCAGTACTCCGTTTATGATCAGAAAAATCTGGTAGGTCTTTTTTCCTAAGAGGTTGCCTTTCTTAGCCTGAAATTCGTAGGAGACGGCTTGCAGCACAAAACAGAGCAGAATCAGCGTCCATACCCAGTAGGCGCCTCCAAAACTTGTCGAATAAAACAGGGGAAACGACGCGAAGAAAGCCCCTCCGAAGGTGACCAGCGTCGTGAAAGTAAATTCCCACTTGCGACCGATCGAATTGATCAGCAATTTCTGCTGTCTCTCCGTCTTTCCTATCGTAAACAGCAGCGACTGACCGCCCTGTACAAACATCAAAAATACCAACAGCGCTCCCAGCAACGATACCAGAAACCACCAATATTCCTGAAGAAACTGATAACTTATTTGATTCATAGTGTTTGATTTTTTAATCGGTTGTCATTATTCGGAAATTTCAGGGCCTTTCTTGATAGCCTTCGTCATGATGCCGATTTCGGCAATGAGCAGGATCGTGAATAGTATGAGGAACAGGAAGAACGTCAACTGCACCGAGCTGGTTTGCAGTTTTGATACGGCTGCTTCCGTCGGCATCAAGTCTTGGATGACCCATGGCTGACGCCCTACTTCGGCCACGATCCATCCCGCCTGACTGGCAATGTAAGCCAGCGGAATAGACCAAAGGCATACTTTTTGCAACCAGCGGTGTTTCGTGATCTGTCCTTTCCGCCCGAGCATCAGCACCAGTACGAAAATCAGCATAAAGAAAAGTCCCAATCCTACCATCACGCGGAACGAGTAAAATGTCAGTGCCACCGGCGGGATCAGTTCGGCCGGGTCTTTGATGTAACCGTAGCCGAAATAGCGGAAGTTTTCTTCCAGCGTGGAACGGCTCGTTTGCATCGCCGCCTCGTCGCGAGCCTTGACGGCCTTCCGGTAATCGGCCAGTGCCTGAATTGCCACTCTTCCGCGTGCCATCTTCTCCTGCGCCGATATCGCTAAGCCGTCGCCCGAAGGATACCCTCCGTCGATAAGGTCGCCGATACCCGGTACAAATGCGTTGGGATCGCGCTCCGTCAGCAACGACAACAATTTGGGAATACCGATCTTTCCGATGAACGGTTCCTCGTTATCGTTATACGCTTTCTTCGACGGATTCAAAACTCCGACAGCTACCAGCTCCACTCCGTTCGATCCGTTATACAAACCCTCCATGGCCGCCAGTTTCATGGGCTGATATTGTCCTACGCAGTAAGCCGAACCGTCGCCCGTCCACATCAGTAATACGGACGATACAAGGCCGAATATCGCGCCGATTTTTATGCTTTCCATCGCAAATGGCCGCTGACGGTTTCGCAGCAGAAACCACGAGCTGACACCCACGACGAACACCGCGCCGAGCACCCAGGCCGAGAGCACCGTATGGAAGAACTTGTTGATCGCTACGGGCGAGAAAGCAACCGCCCAAAAGTCGAACATCTCGTTGCGAACCGTGTCAGGGTTAAACTGCATGCCGATCGGGTACTGCATCCACGCGTTGGCCACCAGAATCCAGAAGGCCGAAAGCGTTGCACCCGTAATTGTCAGCCAGGTAGAGGCCAAATGCGCGCCTTTGCTCACCTTGTTCCAGCCAAAGAACATGACGGCGATAAACGTAGCTTCCATAAAGAATGCCAGAATACCTTCGATCGCTAACGGAGCGCCGAAGATATCACCTACAAACCAACTGTAGTTCGACCAGTTCGTCCCGAATTCAAATTCCAGGATCAGTCCGGTAGCGACTCCAATCGCAAAATTGATACCGAAGAGTTTCATCCAGAATTTGGCGGTTTCTTTCCAAAACTCCTTTCCGGTACGGTAATAGATCGTTTCCATCACGGCCATTACGATTCCCAGCCCGAGGGTCAGCGGAACGAATAGCCAATGATAGATAGCCGTCAGGGCAAATTGCGCCCGCGACCAATCAACCAAAGAAGAATCTAAATTTTCAATCATTGTGTTTAATTTTAGTCATTAATTATTTGATGGATGTAATGCTCTTTCAACCAGTTCTTCCGAAACGTAATGTTCTTTTTCTTCTGCCGTATCGAACTGGTTCAGGTACCGTGGAAAAAAGAAAATCTTCAGGATCACAAACATGACGAACAGCTTAATCAAAATCAAGATCCATAGCGTCCTTCCCCAAGTCATTGACCTGAAGCCCTCGATATAGAATCGGAAGATACGCATCGGCAGATTGCTATATTTCATGACATTGTATTGGTTACAAAATTAATGCTCATGCAAATGTAATTTCTTTTTCGGAAACATGCAACATCCGCAGCTTTTTTATAAATTTGCACAAAGGAAGAGCTTTATAGATTAATTTTGTCATTAAAACGACCGCCTTCGTTCGTTAAATAATGTTTTATAAGAAGAGAAAAAGGGTGGCTTGTTTTTATTTTATTCCTTTTCTGTTTATATTTGCATGGTTTTTCTATGTGTTTTCACGATTATATTTACAATATCAAACTTACTACTATGTCAAACATTTCAAGAAGAAGTTTTCTCCAACAGGGAGCCGCTGCAGCTGCAGCTTTGTCGTTCGTTCCGAGTAGTGTATTAGGTAAAAGTCATGGCTATACCGCCCCGACGGATAAGCTGAACATTGCCGCCGTAGGTATCGGCGGAATGGGAAATGCCAACATCAAGAAGGTGTCGCCGACGGAAAATATCGTCGCGCTTTGCGATGTGGATTGGAAGTATGCTAAAAAAGTATTCGATGCACATCCCAAAGCCAAGAAATACTGGGATTATCGGAAGATGTACGACGAAATGGGGAAATCGATCGACGGGGTGATCGTCTCTACGGCAGACCATACGCACGCGATTATTACGGCCGATGCCATTACGATGGGCAAACACGTTTACGTACAGAAACCGTTGACTCATTCGGTTTACGAATCACGTCTGCTTACGAAGCTGGCTGAGAAATATCAGATCGCAAGCCAGATGGGGAATCAGGGCGCATCGGGCGAAGGAGTGAATCAGGTCTGCGAATGGATCTGGAACGGTGAGATCGGCGAGGTGAAACGCGTGGATTGCGCGACCGACCGTCCGATTTGGCCACAAGGACTGAATGCTCCGACGAAAGTCGATAAAATTCCTTCGACGTTGAACTGGGATTTGTTCACCGGACCGGCTAAACTCAGACCGTTCAACAATATTTATCATCCGTGGAACTGGCGTGGCTGGTGGGAGTACGGTACAGGCGCTCTCGGAGACATGGCTTGCCACATCATGCATCCGGCATTCAAAGCGTTGAATCTGGGCTTCCCGATTCATGCCGAAGCCTCTTCGACGTTGTTGCTGACCGACTGCGCTCCGCAGGCACAGCATGTGAAGCTGATCTTCCCGGCGCGTGAAAATATGCCGAAGTTGGCACTCCCCGAAGTGGAAGTACACTGGTACGACGGTGGTATGATGCCCGACCGTCCGGAAGGATTCCCGCAAGGCATGCAGTTGATGCAGGCCGGCGGCGGATTATGTATTTTCCATGGTACGAAAGATACGCTGATCTGCGGCTGTTACGGACGTGATCCGTTCCTGCTTTCAGGACGCGTACCGAATGCGCCGAAGGTAGAACGTCGGGTGCCCGACGCCGAAAGCGGTCACGAACAAGACTGGGTGCGCGCATGTAAGGAAAGCCCGGCAAACCGCGTGAAACCGAAATCGGATTTCTCCGAAGCCGGTCCGTTCAACGAAATGGTTGTGATGGGTGTATTGGCGGTTCGCTTGCAAGGACTGAACAAAGTGCTCGATTGGGACGGACAGAACATGAAGTTTACGAACATCAAAGATGATGAGATGCTCAAAATCCAGATCAGTGACGACTTCAAAGTGGTGGACGGCGATCCCAAGTTCGACAAGAAATTCACCGAGCCGATGAACGCGAAACAGTTTGCCGAAGAATTGGTGAAACATACGTATCGTGCGGGCTGGAAGCTGCCGGATATGCCGTAAACATACATAGCCGAAGACGGAGAGCCTTCCGTGAGAATTGCGGATCGTGCGCTTCGTCTTCGCTTATTACAAAAAACAATCATCATTTACAATAAACCGATAAACAATGAAGAAAAGTGTATTAGTTGCAAGTGCTGTCGGTATGATAGCTCTTGCCTCCTGCGGCGGAGGGAAAAAAGCCGAAGGCTCTGCCGACGCGGCAGCGACCGATTCTGTTCCTACGGCTCAGGCCGCACCCGAGTATCGGACGTTGAATTTGCCGACAGTCGATTTGGCAAAATTCACCAAAGATAAAGACGGATGGATCACTCTGTTCGACGGCAAGACTTTCGACGGCTGGCGCGGTTACGGACGCGAAGATATGCCGGCGCGCTGGACGATCGAAGACGGTTGCATTAAGATGACCGGATCGGGCAAGGGAGAAGCCGGGGCGGAAGATGGCGGAGACATTATCTTTGCTCACAAGTTCACAAACTTCGAACTCGAGTTGGAATGGAAGGTCGACAAAGGCTCTAACTCCGGTATCTTTTATATGATTCAGGAGGTAGAATCGCCCGATGAACAAGGAGACTGGAAGATCCAGCCCTCGTATATTTCGGCTCCCGAATATCAGATCCTCGACAATGCGAATCATCCGGATGCCAAGTTGGGTAAAGACGGCAATCGTCAGTCGGCATCGTTATATGACATGATTCCTGCCAATCCGCAGAACTCGAAAACGTTCGGAGAGTGGAACAAGGCCAAAATCATGTGCTATAAAGGTACGGTCGTTCATTATCAGAACGATGAGGCCGTGGTCGAATATCATTTATGGACTCCGCAATGGACGGAGATGCTCCAAAAGAGTAAATTCAGTCAGGAAAAATGGCCGTTGGCATTCGAATTGCTCAACAATTGTGGCGGAGAAAACAGAGAAGGATTTTTCGGGTTACAAGATCATGGCGATACGGTATGGTACCGAAACATCCGAATTAAAATTTTAGAGTAGATATCTCCTTTTATTTATAATTTTTTACCACAACAAAGAGGGTGTACCACAACGGTACACCCTCTTTTTCAGAACAACAAACAACATTATTAACAGATCGTCATTTCGTCGCTACGAAATCCAGATCGCTTAAATCTTTTTCTTTTATGGAATAAGGAACGGCATTCGACGGATGCTTTTTATATTTGATCGTATATTCCTTATCTCCTTTGAATGTTTTCACCTTAATAATCAGCGTAGGCTCTTTCCCATCGAACTTCAGTTTCGACAAATCGAAAGCCACAATCCCTTTGCGCCCGTAGCGCTGCGGATCTCCATACGCATGATGGCGGAGTTCGAAAGTATAAGCATTGCTTTTATCCGGGCGATGTATGAGGTTGATATAATGTCTCTTTGTTTCGCCGAAGTTGAATCCGAACTGTACATTCAGGTATCCGTCACCCATCCACATGTCCATGATTTTCAGAGGGTCTTTTCCGTATTTCACATCCAGACTGTCGGGGTTAAACTGGTCGACAAAGGGTTTCGTCAGAATATTTTGGATATCACGTACCTGCACGGCATGGTTATATCCTTGAAACGAATCGGAAAGAATCGTATAATAAACTAATGCCCGTTGATTGGCTTTCGGTTTGTAGTGGGGGGCTTGTGTTGCTGCCGGCCATAACGTTTTTCCATCGTCGAGTGTGAGCGAATAAGTTCTCCCATTGTCAGAAGGATTGACGGTAGCTAACGAATACCATACGTCGCCTAACGAATAGCCGTCATTATTCAGACACGAATTTAATAACAGGGCGATCATTACCCCTCCTACATAGTTGAAAAATAATCTCATCGTCTTCATATCATTTTTTCATTATAAAATTCATAAGCATGATGCATATCAAGGCTTCCACGTTGCATCGTCTCCTCTTAAATAATATTAAAAACAAAAAAAGTACTATTTTTGCGACCTTATACAATGAGGATGATTCATACGGATATGTCGCATTATTTCTCACATACGTTGTCTAACGGTTTGCGCATCGTGCATTTACCGACAGATGCCGCGATATCCTATTGCGGGATTGTAGTACACGCCGGTACGCGCGATGAGGCACCGAACGAGTCGGGGCTGGCGCATTTCGTCGAACACATGCTGTTCAAAGGTACGGCGCGGCGTAAGACGTGGCATATTCTGAACCGCATGGAAGCCGTCGGAGGGGAGTTGAATGCTTATACAACGAAGGAAGAAACGTTTATCTACTCCGTTTTTATGGAAGAGCATTATCGCCGGGCCATCGAATTGTTGGCCGACATCGTGATTCGCTCGCAGTTTCCGGCACACGAGATTGAGAAGGAGCGGGAAGTGATTCTCGACGAGATTCGTTCGTATGAAGATATGCCTTCGGAATTGATTTTCGACGAGTACGAGAATCTTCTCTTCGATGGTCATCCGTTAGGACGTCATATCCTGGGGAATCAGCGTTCGATACGTACATTCGACTCCAAAGCCGGCCGCTCGTTTCTGGAGCGTTTCTACACGGCAGGAAATATGATTTTTTTCTCGATGGGACGTACGGACTTCCGGCGGATCGTACGCATGGCTGAGGCTTACTTGTCGGAAGTTCCGGCTCATCCGGCCGTACATACGCGTGAGCGTCCGTGGTCAACCACACCGCAGGAACTACGCAAGAAAAAGAAAACCCACCAGTCGCATGCCATTATCGGAGGGAGAGCCTACGATATGTATGATAAACGCCGCATTTCGCTCTTCCTGCTCAACAATATACTCGGAGGCTCCGGAATGAACAGTCGTCTGAATGTGGCTCTCCGTGAAAGAAGAGGATTAGTCTATGACGTGGAATCGAATCTTACGGGATACACCGATACCGGTGTTTGTGCCATTTATTTCGGATCCGACCCGAAAAATCGGGAAAAAGTGCTCGAGCTTATCCGGCGCGAGTTGGCCGTATTATGCCATACGCAGCTTACGACCACGCAGCTTGCCGCCGCCAAGAAACAGGCTGTAGGACAACTCTCCGTGGCCGGCGATAATAGGGAAAGCCTCTTCCTCGGATTCGGGAAATCGTTTCTTCATTTCGATCGGTATGACTCTCTGGCGGAAGTCATCCGCCGCATCGAAGTTGTGACGGCCTCGCAAATCCTTGAAACTGCCAACGAAATCTTTGCTCCCGAACAGCACTATTCGTTGATCTACGAGTAAACACCACATGTGAAGTACGAAAGACAACGCCTTTTCGAGCAAGAAACGATGGACGGGAGCACAAGGGAGATACATCATAGCGAGAGGCGTTTTCCTTTGCACCGCGTACGCTTGTGACACGAAATCAAAAAATAAACGGCAAAAACTGTAACGTTTCCGCAGAACGTGCGTCTACTTATTAGGAAGTAAATCAAAACGACGAATGATTGCGCGCCATTTATTATGTATTACAAGGTATTTTATGATAATAAGTAGCATGAAAAAGAATAAACTGTTTAGAATAGTTGCATTGAATGCCGTCTGTATCTTTGCGGCAGTCTCTGTTTTTGCGTCGGAAATCGATATCAAAGGGCGGATTGTCGGGGAGAGTCGTCAGGCTATTGAGTTTGCAAATATTGTATTGCAAACGCCGGACTCTGTGTTCGTCAGCGGTACGACGACCGGTGAGGATGGCCGCTTTGCATTGCCTAAGGTTCGTACCGGCGATTATCGACTGATTGTTTCGAGTATCGGTTACGAGACGCAGGCCATCGATCTGAAAGGATATAGCGGAAATTTGCAACTGAACGATATCGTACTTGCGGAATCGTCTGTCGCTCTCGGCGATGTGACGGTAACGGCCTCAGCTTCGATCACGAAACCAGACCGTAAAATTATTTTTCCGACCGAGCGTATCGTGCGTATCTCGACCGATGGCGTCGATCTGTTACAGCAATTGATGTTACCTAAAATCACAGTCAATCAGATGACGAACGCCATCACGGTGCCGGGCGGCGGCGAGGTACAGTTACGTATCAACGGGGTGAAGGTAGAGATTCACGATATCAAAGCATTGCGCCCGGCCGACATTCTGCGTGTCGAATTTCATGACAACCCCGGGCTGCGTTACGGGAATGCCGAAGTGGTGCTCGATTATATCGTACATCGCCCTCAGACAGGCGGAAGTTTCGGGTTCGATTCACGGCAAGGCATCAATGCCATGTGGGGCGAGCATGGTGTAAATGCTAAAACGAATCATAAAAAGTCGGAGTTCAGTGCGGGGTATCACTTCGGGCCGCGTGATTTTTACGGGATGTGGCGCGACAACGAAGAGACATTTCGTTTCGGCAATGGTACGACATTGCATCGTATTGAGCAGGGAACGCCTGACCACGCCGAAGTGTATATGCACAACGCCCATCTGACATACAGTTTTCAGGATGCGAAACAACTGTTTAACGCTTCGATCCGTTACGGTGAAGATCATAACAAACATTGGGACTATCAGGGAACCTTATATAACAAGGAGATTCCCTCGGATAAGGTTGCGATGATTGATCGTAATCCGTCTCTTTATCAGCGTTCTTCGGTAGATCTCTATTATCAGCGGAATATGCCGAAAGATCAGACACTCGTCTTCAATATTGTCGGTACATTGAACCGGACGGATAGCCGGCGCGTTTATCAGGAGCAGCGTGGTAACCGGATACTTACCGATGTAAACAACCGCATAGACGGCAAGAAATATTCCGTGATAGCAGAAGGGGTCTATGAGAAAAAGTTCGGAGGAAATCGTTTGGGGTTGGGAATCAGGCATGATCAGTCATTTTCGGACAACGATTACCGAAACGGTCGGAGCCATACGACGCGTATGCGTCAGTCCGATACGTATTTGTATACCGAATGGAAGGGAGCGATTCGAAAGTTCGACTATACGCTCGGTATGGCCCTCTCGCGTTACGACTCTCATCAGGAAGAAACAAATCATACGTACGAGTATTATCATCTTCGTCCGAAGATATCGCTCCAGTACCATTTCCCGGATCAATCGCTGGTGCGGTTGAGGGCCCACATCGGTACCCATTCGCCCTCGCTTGCGAACCTTGGGAAGGTAGAGATGATGATCGATTCCTTACAAGTGCAGCGCGGTAATCCCGATCTGAAGCCTTACCGAAAATACGGTGTCGACTTGATGTATGAGGTGAAGAAAGGGTTATTCTACGGTAATTTTTGGGGTTCGTACGAATATGCTCCGAAAGTCATCATGGACGAGAAGTTCTGGGAGAACGGAAAAATCGTACAGACGTGGGACAACCAACGTAACTGGCAATATCTGACAAGCACTCTGACGTTGCGTGTAGGCCCCATTAAAGAGATCGTTCAATTCTCTTTCTCCGGAGGCGTGAACCATTTTCTTAGTAACGGAAACACGTATGCGCACCGTTATACGAACTGGTTTTGCGAAGCTCAAGTATCTGCCGCATACAAGAACTGGAAATTGATGTACATGTTGAAGACGAGCTGGAACCGGTTCTTCGGCGAAACGATGACCGGAGGCGAAAATATTCAGATGGTGCGGCTCGACTACAAATATAAAAACCTGTCTGCCGGTATCGGTGTGTTCAATCCGTTTATCGACAACTTTAAACTGGATAAAGAAAATTGGAACCGTCTTGCATCGTATAAAAGGTCTACCTATATCAAGGAAAGTTCACGTTTGTTTACGGTTAATTTAAGTTACCATTTTTCGTTTGGACGTACTTATGCTGCTTCCGGTAAACGTTTGAACAACAGTGATACGGATGCGGGCGTGATGAGTACGGGGAAATAGTTATCCGACAACCGAGGTCAGTTCCCGGATAAAAATCTCCTCGGCCGACAGCAACCATTTTCTGAACGCCTCGTGGTCGAATGTCCGCGAGGTGTTCATATAGTCGAGCAGTTTACTCAAGTCGAAGCTTTCTCCTACCACGGCCCCCCGGAGCGATGCGGCATCGGCCGCATTGATTTCCTGCTCGATGTGCGCAGGGATCAACATCACGGGTTTATTCAGATAAAACGCCTCGCAGACCGATTCGAATCCGGCCGTAGTGATGTATCCGCGACAGCCGGCCATGTAATGCAGGAACTTCTCATCGTCGATGCGATGAAGCGTGAACTGTTCGTCCACGACGAGGTTTGCCGGGGCGTCGCGTTTATCCCAGAAGAAGTGCAGTTTCGTTTCGGGATGGGCGTTATGCCACTGGCGTACTTCGTTCTCGAAGCCTTGATTGAGCATGTAACCAAGAATATAATCGCCTTCGGAAGGTTCTAACTCAAGTACCTCGCGGCGCAGGAGCGGGGGGGCCACGACAATCTTTTCGCGTGGAAAATCTTTCATCGGGTAGAACGAGAGCGCCAGAATTTTCGAAGCACCGATGCCGGTAAGCAGCGTGTGCAGACGCAGTACCATCAGACTTTGCGCGTCTCCCTTGCCATGCCCGTAATCGGGATGGCGCAGCAGGTACTGATGCCCGATATTCACGAACGGTATATCGATGCGGAAGCGTAATTGCGCCAGTGCGGGCAGTAGCTCGTAGAAATTGATGACCACGTCTGGGCGTACTTTTTTAATGCGCCGGTAGATGGTTTCGATACTTCTGCCATAGCGTTTCAGTTTGCGCGGACTGAAGTTATAGAGAAGAGTCTTAAACTTGTCAAGACGTTTGCGATCTTTCTTGAAAACAAATGAAGGTGCGTCGTAAGAGCGCACCGGCGCACCGATCTTTGCCCGAAAGAAGTCGGGCACCTCGCGGGAATGGCTTTTCCCGACGAGTGTTTCGGCTACCTCGTGCCCGTGTCTTCGTAACATGGCGGCCAGCGAGATGGCCTGTGTCAGATGCCCTCGCCCTTCGCCCTGTACGATAAACATGAATCGCAGCTTCTTCTCCATATCGCTTTGCCGGTTGTACTTACCCTTTATTCCGAATCGGTTCCGGCAAACTCCATCAGGTAAGCCTTGATAAAATCATCGATTTTACCGTCCATCACTCCGTTTACGTCGGAGGTTTGGTGGTTTGTGCGGTGATCTTTCACACGTCGGTCGTCGAATACGTAACTGCGAATCTGCGACCCCCATTCGATTTTTTTCTTACCGGCTTCGACTTTCACTCTCTCGGCCATGCGTCGTTGCATTTCTTTGTCGTAAAGGATGGAACGGAGTTGTCGCATCGCGTTCTCGCGGTTCTTCGGCTGGTCGCGTGTCTCGGTGTTTTCGATCAGGATTTCCTCCTCTTCGCCGGTGTACGGGTCTTTGTACTGATACCGCAGACGTACACCCGATTCTACCTTGTTCACATTCTGCCCGCCGGCTCCGCCCGAACGGAACGTGTCCCACGAAATGCAGGAAGGATCGATCTGTACCTCGATCGTATCGTCGACGAGAGGGGTCACAAAGACGGAAGCAAACGAAGTCATTCGTTTACCTTGTGCGTTGTAGGGCGATACGCGCACGAGTCGGTGCACTCCGTTTTCACCTTTCAGATAGCCGTAGGCATAATCGCCCTCGATAGTCATCGTCACAGTTTTGATACCGGCCTCATCACCATCCTGCAAGTTGCTGATGGTGACCTTGTAGTCGTTCGATTCGCCCCAGCGCATGTACATACGCATCAGCATCGAAGCCCAGTCCTGACTCTCCGTACCGCCCGCGCCCGAGTTGATTTTAAGGACGCAGCACATCTGGTCGGCTTCTTCACGAAGCATGTTTCGGAACTCGAGATTTTCAATCAGCTCCTTTGTGCGAGTGTAGGCCGCATCGACTTCTTCTTCCGAGGTGATGCCTTCTTTTACATACTCGAAAGCCAGCGACAGTTCTTCGGCCGCATCGTGTACTTCGCGATAGAGTTCGAGCCATTTCTTAAGGTCTTTGACAACCTTCATCTGTGCTTCGGCACGTTTGGCATCTTCCCAGAATGCAGGGTCCTGCGTACGCAGTTCTTCTTCTTCTAATTGAACGGTCTTTGCATCGACGTCAAAGATACCTCCTCAACGCTTGCTCGCGTTCCAACATATCTTTCAGTTGGTCTGTCGTTATCATTTTTTGTTTACGGTCTGTTATTGGTTTATTGTAGGACTGTGAAACGTGTCGCTTCTTCAGTCTTTTCGGGGGCAAAGGTACGCAAATTTATTCTTTGGCATTGCTTTTATTCGTATCGTTGAGCAGGTGTGTTGCGCGTGTAAGGGCTTCGTGAATGTCGCTACAGATATTTGCTCGTCCTATTTTTTCGTCCATACCACTTGTCTTCAACATTTCTCGTACGTTTTTATTAACTCCCGAAAGGATGATTCGGATGTTTTCTTTTTTCGAAAGGCGAAATAGACTTTCAAGGTTATACAACCCGGTGGAGTCCATGAAAGGAACTTTACGCATGCGGATGATCCGTATTTCCGGTTTTCCGGCGACTTGTTTCATACATTCGTCGAACTTGTTGGCCACACCGAAGAAAAAAGGCCCGTCAATCTCGTAGACTTCGACGCCGGTGGGGATTTCGAGCACTTCGTCGTCGTGACGGACTTCGCTTTCGGCCGACAGGTCTATCCGACTTGTGGCAACCGAGATCTGTGTGACTTCAGCGGCTCGACGCATAAAAAGTACCATAGCCAGTAAAAGACCTACTTCAATTGCGATGGTTAAGTCGAAAATCACCGTTAAAAAGAAGGTGACCAGCAGGACTGCCACGTCACTTTTCGGATTCTTCATTAATGAACGAAATGTTCGCCATTCACTCATATTGTAAGCAACAACCACAAGTACTCCTGCCAGACATGCCATAGGGATATATTGGGTCAGAGGGCCCAGAAAAAGCAATATCAACAGGAGGACGACGGCATGCATCAATCCTGCGACGGGTGTACTTCCGCCGTTATTGATATTTGTCATTGTGCGCGCGATAGCCCCCGTGACCGGTATCCCGCCGAATATCGGAACAATCATATTGGCAGCACCTTGAGCGATTAATTCCGTGTTTGAGTTGTGCTTGTCACCTGTCACACCGTCAGCCACGGTAGCCGATAATAATGACTCGATGGCACCGAGCATGGCAATCGTGAACGCTGAAGGTAACAACAGATTGATCGTTTCCAGACTAAGGGATATTCGGGCTGGTGCGGGAAGTGAAGCGTTGATCTCGAAGCGGTCGCCAATCGTTTCAATACCGGGAATACCTAAATATTCACGCATGACATAGGCTCCAACTGTCATGAACAGGATGGAGACGAGCGAGCCGGGTATTTTTTTTGAGATTTTTGGTGTCAAGACGATGATAGCGATACTCAAGATACCGATAAGTAATGAGAACCATGATATGCTACCGATATTTTGTGCATAAACCACCCATTTAGAGAGAAAATCTCCGGGCATTTTTTCAATGGTCATGCCGAAGAGGTCTTTGATTTGTGTCGTAAAAATAGTCAGGGCAATACCGCTCGTAAAGCCCACAATGATCGGGTAGGGGATAAACTTGATGACTGTTCCCAGACGCATCACTCCCATCATGATCAGAAAAATGCCGGCCAATAGCGTAGCGACTGTTAAGCCTTCGATACCGAAGTTTTGGATGATGCCGTACACGATAATAATAAAGGCTCCCGTAGGCCCTCCGATTTGTACCGAGCTGCCGCCTAAAAGCGAGACAATAAATCCTCCGATAATCGCTGTGATAAGACCTTTCTCCGGACTCACCCCTGACGCAATTCCGAAAGCAATAGCCAAGGGCAATGCTACAATACCGACGATGATGCCGGACATCAGATCGTTCAAAAACTTCTCCTTGGTGTACGATTTCAGTGAATCGAACAGTTTCGGTTTGAACTCGGGTATGAGTTTCATTTTTCGTTTCTCCTTTCCATAAAAAAACGCAACAAAGGTATCATAAATCTCCGATATACGGAATTAATAAAACGAGAAGGAATCAGGTGGGTACGATATGGATTAAGCAGGAGATTAAAAAGAAATAAATTTTAAAAGGATTGATTGAAGTTTTTTATAAATTTGCAAGCGAAATAGTTGCATTTGTAAGTTGAATCTACCTCATCAAATAATGCGTATGATACCATGTACCTCGAAAACATTTGTAATGTCACTCTGTTGCAGCTTGTTCTTTTTTTCTGCGAAAGTGCAGTCGCAGGGGCAGACCCGATGGATGCCTCCCGATACGGTCTTGAAGGGGGGAGCCCCTACAGAATCACAAGAGCGTCTGTCCGGTTTAACCGACCGGATTACCGAACAAGATATGAACAAAACTCCGATGACCAACCCCATTGAGGCCATTAGCGGTCGCGTTGCCGGTCTGGCTGTCCAAAAGGGCGACAACGCACGAGCTTCGTTACAAGCCGTACGATTACGCGGCACCACCTCGCTGATTACCGGAAACGACCCTCTGATTATTGTAGATGGTGTTTTTGGCGATTTGCAGATGCTCAATTCCGTCTATCCCTCCGATATTGAGAGTTTCACCATTTTGAAAGATGCGTCTGAAACGGCACAGTACGGTTCGCGGGGAGCTTCGGGGGTGATACAGATTACCACCAAGAAAGGTGTCGGCAGTAAGATGCACGTGAGTTACTCGGGGAGTTGTGGCATGACTTTTGCTTATAAGCGGCTCGGAATGCTTACCGCCGATCGCTATCGGGAAACGGTGAACGCCCTCGGTATCGCTGCCCTTGATAAAGGATTCGATACCGATTTTCAGAAGGAGATCGAACAAGTCGGATTCCGACAAAACCACCATGTGGCTTTTAACGGTGGGTCAACCGGTTCCAACTACCGGATTGCTTTGGGATATATCGATCGCGAGGGAGTGATTAAGGGGGAACGGTTGAAGAACTTCTTTTCCAATATGAATATGTCGCAGAAAGTGTTCGGCGATAAGGTGATCACTTACCTTGGAATGTTCGCCTCCATTCGCAATAACAGCGTGATACCGGACGAACAGAAATTGTTCTACTCTGCCGCCTCCTTTAATCCCACTTTTCCGAACCATCGCAATCCCAATACCGGTTCGTGGGAACAGACAACCACGGCGAACCAGATTACTCACCCGCTGGCATGGATAGAGGTGAACGACGATGAGTCGAACTCTCATATCAGTACGCATGCATTGTTGGAGTTTACTCCCGATAACCGGTTCACGGTGAAAATGTTCGGTTCTTATTCCCACAACGTGATCGAACACGGGCAGTTTTTTCCTACTTATGTATGGGCGCACGGACAAGCGTATCGCTCTACCCGAAGAAGCGAAGCTCTCGTGGGGAATATCACTTGCAACTATAAGGAAAGCGTAGGGAAACATTCCGTCAATCTGCTGGCACTTGCCGAGCTGCAACGGGAGACGGAATCGGGGTATGAGGTTACCGTCACCGACTTCAATACGAATGATTTCGGTTACCACAACCTGCAAGGAGGAGCTACGCGACTGTGGGAGGGAACGACATCGTTTTACGATCGGCCGTCGCTCGCATCGTTTATGGGAAAGATGGACTATGCCTTCGACCATCGCTATTCCATCACGGCAACGATTCGCGCGGATGGATCTTCCAAGTTTGGTGCACGTCATCAATGGGGAGTGTTCCCATCGGTATCGGTAGCATGGATGGTCGGGAAGGAGGCTTTTATGAGGAATTTTCCTGTTGTCAATGACTTGAAGCTGCGCGCAGGATATGGTCTCGCCGGAAACCAGAGTGGCATCTCTTCGTATGCTACCCGTAATATGTTGTCGCCCGATGGGGTCGCTCCTATAGGAGATTTGTCTTCGGTAACCCTTTCCACAATGAAGAACATCAATCCCGATTTGAAATGGGAGGTGAAACGAACGTTCGATGCCGGAGTGGATATAGCCCTCTTCGAAAACCGCCTCTATTTCTCGGCAGGATATTACCGGTCCACGATATCAGATATGCTCTATTTGTATCATGTCGCTGTTCCTCCCTTTATCCATCATACTTTGCTCGCCAATATCGGGTCGATGCGCAACAGTGGAACTGAAATATCGCTCGGAGTGATTCCTTTCCGGACTGCGGAGTCGCAACTCTCCGTTAATCTCAATGCTACCTTTCAGCAGAACAAGTTGCTGTCGTTGAGCGGCTATTACAATGGCGAGATCATCTCCGCTCCCAAATATCGCAGCATCGCTTCATTAAACGGTGCGGGATTTCACGGGGGCTATAACCATGTGGTATATCAGGTTGTCGGGCAGCCGTTGGGCGTTTTTTACTTGCCCAAATCTACGGGGCTGGTGCCGGATGGCAAAGGAGGGTATACGTATGGTGTGGCTGATTTGAACGGCGGCGGGGTCAGTCTTGAAGATGGAGAAGACCGTTACATCGCCGGACAGGCAATGCCCAAGCTACTGATCGGATCGAATGTAGGGTTCCGCTTCCGCAGGTGCGATCTGTCGATACAACTCAACGGTGCTTTCGGACACAAGATATATAACGGAACAGCCTTGACTTATATGAATATGAATACGTTCCCCGATTACAATGTGATGAACGAGGCACCTTCGCGCTGCATCAAAGATCAGACGGCTACCGACTACTGGTTAGAGCGGGGGGATTACCTGAATGTGGATTATATTGCTTTCGGATGGAATGTGCCTCTTACCGGCACTTATGTGAGCTCATTGCGCCTTTCCGTTATGGTCGATAATGTTTTCACCTTTACCGGATACTCCGGATTGACACCAATGATCAATCATTCGGCCGTTTCACCAACCCTCGGTTTGGATGATAAACGTGGATATCCGCCAGCCCGCACTTTTTCCGTAGGATTCAACGTGACGTTTTAACGGTTTCGTAAAGTAGAATATTAAAAATTAAACAGATGAACTGCAAATATATTACTTGGTTTTTATTTCCGGCAGGGATGCTACTGCTTACCGCGTGTGCCGATTTTCTGCAGGAGCAACCCAAAGACAGGCTTCCCGATACCGGAACGTTTAATGATATGCAGGAGCTTTACCTGAACGGCGTCGCTTCACTCTATAATTACATGGGCGGTTATTCCGACAGTCAGGGACTTCAGGGCACGGGTCGAGGAGTGTATGATTTGAATACCTTCACGACCGACGAAGCGATGATGCCCACCCGCGGCGGCGACTGGTTCGATGGTGGGTTCTGGCAGGGATTGTATCTCCACAAATGGGGTACGGACAACGATGCCATCCGGGCAACCTGGGAATATCTGTACAAGGTGGTCGGCCTGGCCAATCTCTCGCTGGCGAAAATGGACGCGTTTCAACAAGCGCATCCCAATGCCGATCTGGCTTCCTATCGCGCCGAAGTGAGGGCGCTGCGCGCCCTGTTCTACTATCATCTTATGGATCTGTTTGGCCGTGTACCGTTGGTGCTTTCTCCCGCTCCCTCAACGAAAGAGATCGTGCAGCAACCGCGCAGTAAGTGCTATGCGTTTATTGTCGATGAGTTGCTCTCTGCTCTGCCGCTGTTGCCGGAAGCTCCCAGCAACCGACATGGCTCCTATTATGGACGCATTACCCGTCCTGTTGTATTTTTTCTGCTGGCCAAACTGGCACTCAACGCGGAGATATATAGCGATGATGATTGGACGGATAAGACTCGTCTCGACGGGAAAGCAATCTATTTTAATTGGGGAGGAAAACAATTGAATGCATGGGAAGCAACGATTGCATGGTGCGACTCTCTTACCGCAATGGGATATACCTTGTCGGACAATTATGCGGAAAATTTTGCCGTTTTCAATGAAAACTCCTCTGAAAATATTTTTGTGATACCAATGAACAAATATCTCTATACTAATCAGATGATCTATCTGTTCCGTTCGCGGCACTACAACCATGCGGCCGCCTACGGATTGGGCGGTGAAAATGGTTCCTGCGCCACTCTCGAAACACTCCATACGTTCGGTTACGGTACGGCGGAGGCGGATCCCCGTTTCGACTACTGTTTTTATGCGGATACGGTTTATGATTTGAGCGGCCGCCCGGTTCGTCTTGATAACGACGATACGTTGATTTATTATCCCGATAAGGTAGCGTTGGACGTAACCGATACGCCCTACGAAAAAAACGCCGGAGCGCGGATGAAAAAATATGCGGTGGATAAAACCGCAACCAAGGACGGCAAACTGATGGAGAACGATATCGTTTTGTTTCGGTATGCCGATGTCTTGCTGATGAAGAGCGAGGCGCTTATTCGGAACGGACAAAACGGCGATGCGGAACTGAATCAGGTGCGGGAACGGGTGAAAGCGCCCCGTCGGACGGCCACCTTGCAACATGTTCTGGATGAGAGATTGTTGGAGCTTGTGTGGGAAGGATGGCGAAGACAGGATCTGGTGCGCTTCGGATTGTTTACACGCGCTTATAGCGATCGCCCTCCCCTTGAAAAGGAAGCCGACGGATACACTACGGTCTTTCCAATCCCGGAAAAAATTCGGTCACTCAATAAAAATCTGCTTCAAAATCCGGGATATTGAGAAACAAATTTTTTCATTATCGTTCGGGATTTTACCGGAAGAAATAATACTTTCGCTGTCCTATTGCGGTTGCTGCGTAATACGCAGTTGCGCTATACTTAGTTGCTCCTTAAAATATATTCATTAAACTGTTTGTCAATAAAATAAATGGAATAATTATTGGATATTCTTGC
>NZ_RQYN01000036.1 GCF_003860135.1 Tannerella forsythia | reverse complement strand
ATTTTATTTTCGGTTGGTTTTTTCGGAAGCATAAAATATATTTTGTGGCATAAGTTGATTTTATAAGGAACGACTCTTTAGGCATATAAAATTATTGAAATTCAATATATTAAGAATAAGAACAAGGGAGCATACTAAAGTATGTGAACAAGCTCGCATTCCGCAAGCGACGAAACAGTTTGCCCGTTATGACACACCGCCTTTCTTTTCATTAACGAATTCTTTTACTGGCGTCTTCACAGCGCTACTTATGACCGGCAGTATGCCTTGCTTTACGCCGAAAGAGACGCACGATATATTTTACTCCCAGCACCACGCCACTCAATGATACGAATGTGCCGCCAAGCAGCAGTGTCCACATCACCGTCGTCCAGAGTACGGGATTTTCTGTCAAGAATTTGAAGCGCAGCGCATGCAGAGCGGAATACATCCAGAAACGTGTACGACGACGCGTGTTATATTCGCGCAAACGACCGTCGGACGGAGTAATATAGTAGCATGTTCCATCGGCGTTCTCAACGCTGACTTTCCAGACAGGCAGCTCCAACCGACGTTTCCGATCAAGGTAGTACGTGTCGTACTCATTAAGCTGTTCGGTGCGGATGACGGCGTCATCGCCGTGAATCCTGCGCACCGCCTCGGTAGCCTGCGCTTCCTTCAAGGCAAGTGGTTGGGCGGTCGTAGCGTCGATGGTCAGCCGTTCGGCTCCGGAGAGCACGATTTCATACGTAGGTAAGCCGAAAAAGTGTGACCAGCGTATCTCGGTCAGACGTCCGTCGTACTGACTGATCAGCGCTTTGTAATCGAACGGATAAGCAGTAGGAGACGGAGCCAGAGCTTCCATCGTCTGACGAACAGGATATTTTTGATGCTCCTTCACGAGCCATTCGGGCGGATCGGTGAGTGACATCATCCCGCTGAATGCCCACGTCAGCGCGAAGAGACCGAAGACGATCCCCGTCACATGATGCCAGTAATACCATTTCTTCTTATACGGGAACCATTTCTTTTTCCGCCGGCGCGACTTCACACTGACGTAAATGCCTACATAAAGACCGGCTATGACCATGATAGATCCGATACCCGAAAGCCAAATAACGGTTTTGATCCACAATTCGCGATCTTGCCTCAGCAAGGTAAAGTAAACCCAGTGAGGGACCGCTCCGACCCACGCCCAGAGTCGTTCGGAGCGTGTCGTATATTGCAACACCTCACCGCTGCGCGACGAGATGTACAGCTCGGTGCCGTTGTCATCGGCAAAATGAAACTTATAAATCGGGAACTCTTCCTTCAACCGTCCGAAGGGTATCCACTGGTCTAAGGCGCGAAGCGAATCGATCCGGCTGACGGGAGTACTGCACCAGAGCGCCGCTACACGAGCGATATATGCTCCGTCGATGACAGGCAGCTCCTCGGCGCTGTCGGCCGGCAGACGAAACGTTTCTTTGCCGCTGCGAATCTCGTAGACAGTCTGTCCGAGATAACGGCTGACCGACAATCCGTCGATCGTACAAGTGTCGGGCAAGCGTCGCGCCAGCTCATCGACTGATGGAAGATCGGTACCGAGCGGCTCCAATTTGGCCGCTTTCTCGTCGCGATCGGCCGACGGAAATCCGTGATATATCATCACGATGCCCGACACAAACCACACGAGAAACAGGACGCTGAGCAACGTGCCCAGCACCCGGTGAATGGTAAACATGATACGTGAAAACATGGTGTTTGAATTATGATATGAATGAAACAAAAGAAGAAGAAGCGGCAGTGCCGAAAACTCCGATACCGCCACCTCTCTTCAGAGTAAAGAATGGGTTATGCGTTTTACGTTGTCCATTTAAAACGAATACGAAGCCGAAAGTAAGAAGTTACGCGGCATGCTGGGCACAAACTGGTTACCGAGCGACTGATTGAAATAATCCTGATCGAACAAGTTGTTTACATTCAATCCCAAACGAACGTTATTCTTCATCTGGTACGAAAGGCCGGCATTAGCCAACCAATAAGCATCGAACGATGTCGTATTGTCGGCATTACGGAAGACCTTATCCTGATAGGTCACGTCGAAGTTTGCTCCCCAACCTTTCAATATCCCGTCGGCCACTTCATAGTCTCCATAGATATAGAATGTATGTTTGGGAATGCGGGCATATTGTTTTCCTTTCAGACGGTAGCTTTCGAGGTACGGATTGTCGGCGACCTCGCGCACACGCGCGTCGGTATAACCGTATCCGGCTGTCAGCGACATTCCGACGATCGGCTTGTACGTCAGCTCGACATCAAATCCTTTCGAGTCCATACGGCCTACCTGCCCCAAAATCGCTTTCCCCAACGTATCGCCTTTGACGATATCGCCTTTGTTTCCCAACGTATATTGGATATTGTTTTTGTTGATATAAAACAGACTGACATTGGCTTCGAGCTTCTCGGCCAGTGTGTAGCGTGCGCCTGCTTCGATCTGGAAACCCTGCTCGGGATCGAATACTTTGCCGTTTTTCGTAGGGAAAAATTCTTTACCGTGACGGTCGAAGTAGCGTACATCGTCGCGATAAAAGCTGACAATCGGTTTGAAGTACGAACCGATCGAAGCATAGAGCGAAAGCTGCTCGACAGGCAAATAAACGGCACCGATACGATACGTGAACGCTCCGGTCGTTACACGACTGAAAAGCGTATCGGCCGGCATCTCGTAGCTGCGTTGCCCGTTGATGGTCGGCACACCGGCTACGCGCTTATAGCTGTACAAGTCGTAACGTGCCGCGAGCAACACTTTCAGCTTATCGCTGAATTCAACCAAGTCTTGCAGGTAGAACCCGTGCATTTGGGTACGTTGAACGGAGACTTTACCGAAATTGGTTTCCATCCAGCCGATACTGTGCGGATTACGAACGGTACCTCGTCCGGTCAGACCGGGTCCATAGACATTCTTTCCCAAGTCATAACCGCTGTATGAATCACGAATCAGGGCAATCAGCGAATATCCCGCCAGATAATTGTGCTTCATGTTTCCGGTCGAAAACTTTCCGTTCAGCTCCAACTGATTGTTGTATGTCTGCGCCATGTGCGAAAAGCGCAACGGGAAATCATAACGAAGCGAATCGAGCGAAATATATACTTTCTTCTTTCCTTTCATATAATAGTGGGAATAGATCGGTTCTTCGCTCGTCAGATAGGCCAGGTCTTCGGTACCGAAATAGTCGATATCGTCGTTCGTGTACGAAAACTTATTCATCAGTTTGGCGGCATCGCTAAACGTATGTTTCCACATAAGCGAAGCGTTGAAATTACGGTTATACATAAAATCCGATTCGCTGTTATAACGGGCCTTTCGGTCTAACCCGGGCAACATATCCCCTTTGCTGAGGTACTTCGAGTTATCGGCCGTGTTGTAAATATCGGCAGCCATCACATCGGGGAGACCGATTTCGGTCGGATAATAATCGCGGTGAGCAGCGATACGGATATCCAGCTCATCGGCCTGGGTCAGCTTGCCTCCCAAGGCTACATACCCCGACAAACGTCTCATGGCATTATCGCGCCAGCCTTCCTGCGTCTGATAATTGAAGTTCGCGAAATAATTGAGCGGCCCTGCAAGTTTGCCTCCGAAACCGAGCGTCGTCTCCAGATTGTAATAACTTCCGTAAGCGATGCGCGCATCGACTTTTTGCTTTTCAGAAGGCGCCTTACGGACGATGTTGAGTACACCGCCCACGGCCGACTGTCCGTAAAGCACCGATGCCGGCCCTTTGAGGAGTTCGATGCTCTCGATCGACGAGAGATCCATGAACGGGTAGGAGTTGTTGATCGACGAACGTTCATCACGTACCCCGTCGACCATCACGATGGAGTGGTCGAACCCACGGATCGAAATCTGTTGAAACGCCCCGTACGAGGTTTGTACACGTACGCCGGGCAAGAAACGCACAGCGTCCTGAATGTTACGGATACCGCGGTGTTCGAGCACCTTCGAAGGCAAGCTGTTGGTCGATACCGGCAGAAACGACGCCGGCACGTCGAGTTTCATCACGGATACTTTCTTTTGCTGAGCCCCCGTTATCGAAACTTCGTCGAGATGAAAGGTGGTGTCCTGAAAGTTCGTGTAACCTTTCTGGTCCTGTGCCTGCGCGGTACATAACGCACCGAAAAGCACAGCACATAACGTAATACTTTTGATTCTCATAAAAAACTAATACTATTAAAATAACTGTTTTCTTTTATTCTGCATAGCATAGCTTCGGCGTGTGGCGTCGAATGGTGAAGAATATGAAGTGTGGTCCGGCATACGCTACGGACGCATTTTTTCCTCATTCGCTTTTCTACCCGAAAGCTATCTGATGTTATCTATTTGTACGGCAGGTCTTCTGACTTGTTCCCGAAAACGAACCTTCCCGGCTTTATGGCGTGCCAGTGGTATCCTTCGTTTTCGTTGCTCATGGAACTTACAGCTGCGGGGACAGCTCCGGATTCACACCGGATTCCCTTTTAAGCAATTACTTGCACCGATACAAACGGTTTTATAGGCTCTCTATTCGTCGTGCCGGTATTCGTACCCGGGCGTCGCATAGATCTTTTTTCTTTCTACGATATCCGTCATCTTATGATGCAGACTGAAGCGGATATGATCGATAAATACGGCACGAATACCGTCATATTCTCCCAATCCTTTCAGTATTGTTTCTACCTGATAGCCTTTGGCTTCAAGTTCTTCTTTCATATCGCCGGCTATATCGTTCTTCGCATGGTCGCCGGCTACGAACATGAGCGGACATAATAGCACACGTTCGGCCCCGCTCTTCTTGATCCGCGCTTCGGTATCGGAAAGCATCGGGTAGCCTTCGAGCGTCACGACGAAATGATGCTCGTTTCCTTCGGCCTTCATCACATCGCCCAGCATGGCATATTGTGCCGTGGCGGGCATATACGTTCCGTGACCGACCCATACGACAGCCCGACCCTTCTCCGACTCGGAGCCGCCGAGCGTGGCTGCTACTGTCCGGTAGTCATCGGGAGCGTACAACAACGGCGTCCCTACGCGGATATCCTTAAAATCGCCCGATACGCCGGCTACCTCGCGACGCAAGGCTTCCATTTCAACGCCTTCGATCAGCGTCGTAGGCTGTACGATCACATGCGTGTAGCCGTGTCTTTTCAACCAGTCGAGCTCTTGGAGCGGTGTCTTTTTCGCAATGTCTCTTTTGGCGAGACGTTGAATCACCGTGCGCGACGTATACGCTTCGCGCACCTTAAAATCGGGAAACGTTTCCTGCACTTGTGCCGTCAAACGATCGATCGTCAGAGCGCGTGTGTCATCGTGCGTCGTACCGAAATAAACCATTACGATCGCCGCCTTGTCGTTTTCCGACATCGTTTTCAGCATGTCGGAATGAACGAAGTTCCTTCCCTCATGCGCCTTGCATATACTCATTACCATAAGCATACCCATCAATAAATACGTTTTCATTATCTTTCTTATTTATAAGTGAAAAACTAAAAGTGAAAAGTGAAAAATTAAAAGTGAAAAGTGAAAAATTAATAGTTAAGAACGAAAAATAAAAAGCAAAGCCTTAACCATCAACCCTTGACAATAAACAATTAAATTCTCCTCATCTTTCGCCGAAGATATTTGATGCCCAGCCAGATACCGGACAGCGACACATACGCTCCACCAAGGCACAACGTCCAAATAGCGATTGTCCACAAGACCGGACGTTCCACTAACCAATGAATATTCAGGTAGTGCAACCCGCTGAACACCCATTTTTTGGCTTTGCGAGCACGGTTCAAATAACGAAACTCGCCCGTAGCCGGATCGACATAATAGAGGCTGCGATCCGCATTATCGACCTCCACCTTATACGCAGGCAAAGGTAATCGACCGCTTCGCGAGAGGTAATACTCTTCGTACGTGTCGATAAGCGAAACCGTAAGCGCCGACTCTTCACCGTGAATATGGCGCACAGCCTTTGCAATCTGCTTGTCGGTCAGGTTCAACTCTTTCACGTCAGTGCCCGAAGCATCGATGCTGACCGTACGATCGGCCGTTTCCACGTCATAGACGGGGACATCGCGGAAATGCGACCATTCAACCGTTTTCAGCTCGGGATAAGCCTTCGCGAGAAGGCGGTAATCGAGCGCATAACGTTCGACCGGAAGCGGACGCCCCCGAAACTTCGCGTCGCTGACGCGATAGTCGCCATGCGTCTTGATGACCCACTGCGGAATGCGCTGCAAAGCCATCGCGCCGCTGAAAGCGAACGTAACAAGAAAAACGCCGAAAATCAGTCCGCTGATATGATGCCACTTATACCAGTGTTTCTTATACGGACTGCCGAATTTGCCGCGTGACTTGTAACGCTTATATAAAATGTATATGCCCGCATATAACCCGGACAGAGCGGCAATGAGCGCAATAATCCCACCAATGGTGAGCGACCAGACCCATGCGTCGGTATGTTGGCGAAGCACAGGCAGGTAAAACTTATGCGGGATGGCTCCGAGAAACGCCCAGAACCGCTGACGGGCGGTGGTAAACTGCAACACTTCTCCCGTGCGGGAAGCGATGTACAGCTCATGCTTCTCGGCATCGTCGTAATAAAATTTGCAGATCGGCATCTCGCTCAGGTAGCGCGAGTACATGATCCAGATGTCGCGTTTATGCAACGTGTCGACACGCACAGGCTCGGCATCGACCCACCGTCGTGCGACGGCGTCGATCGTTTCACGCGTAACGGGCCTAACTGTCTGCAACGTGTCGGCGCAACGCACATAAGTGCTGTCTTCCGTCTCGATGGTGAAGAGCGTCTGCCCCTGAAACTGACGCACACTGACCGCCTCGACATTCGAGGCGGGCTCGGGCAGACGCGCTAACACGGCCTCCACATCGGGCAATGAAGAAGGCAACGGCTCCATCCGTTCGCGCAACTGTTGCCCGGTCACGTTCGGGAACGGATGGTAAATCAATACCAGCCCCGACACGAACCACATAAAAAAGAATACGCAGACTATTGTCCCGAATATCCGGTGAACGGAAAAGAAAAACGCCTTTACCTTCTTCATTTCGATACAGTTTTATTAAGTAGTCAAAGTAGTTAAAGTAGTCAAAGTAGTCAAAGTAGCGTGTAAAGAATACGTTGCCTCTTTGATACATTACTACTTGCTACATGGATATGAACTCTTATTTATCTTTCAATGCCACGATACGACCGAACAGATACCCTTTGGCAATCGTCAAGCCTTTCGTTACCTTACCCGTTTTGATATCGTAGATATATACACAAGGCTGCTCGTTTTTCGGATTCACACCAATATACGCTTTGTCGCCCAACACGATTGAACGCTGCGAGAACGTACCGCTGCTGTAAGGCAACACTTTACCATCATGCTTGATCTCTTCTACTTTGTCGGTCTTCAAATCGAGGACGGCGTAGTAGCAGTTATAGTCATCTCCCCAGTTTTCTACTCCTGTATGTTCGGGATCCTGAATGTAAAGCAGTGCCTTTTCATTGCCCATATAATCGACGGTTACGATTTTTCCTTTCGGATAATTATATCCTTTGTAGCTCTTGTCGAAATCGGTCGCTCCTTTCTTAATACGTAACAATGAACCATATTGTTGGGTGTAGCTCTTTGCCCCTTTCAGTACGGTGTTGCAAGCCAGGTAGTAATCGCCTTCGGGCGTAAAGAAACTCTTTCTCTGTAAAAGTTCGCCGTAAGCCGTTCCGGCCATAAACTCGGCACGGTCTTCCATCACGGTCTTCTCTACCGACATATCGGCCGGATTAATAAAAGCCATGTAGAAACGTACCTTATCGTTGTTATCCAGATATGAATACAGGATTTTTCCGTCACTCTTTCTGAAGCTGGCAATTCCCGATGTGCTGAATTTGCCCGGTTTACCGGCTTTTCCCTGCAATTTCGGCAGATTCAGTTCGCCTTCGGCAATAATCTTCATCTGGTCCGTATTTACCTTGATCCAGATCACCTTATCGGCTTTTCCGTTAGCAGCCATCAACACCAGCGTATGATCATCGACCCACGCATGCGTATAACGGCGGTCTTTCAACGTATTCTTCTGAAACGGAAACTCCGCAATGGTTTTCACTTTGCTGCCTACAATCTGATATTTCCCGAAACGATTTTTTTCTTTAGGAACCTGATAATAATAAGCACCTTTGATAATGGCTTCCTGATACAGTTTAGCCGTTACATCGGCTCCGGTATTCACAAAATTAATCTGCTCCTTGGCGTCGAGCGATTTCGTGTTTTGCACCAATAAAGTTCCGGCAGAGCCCATCCCGGCATTCTCACCAATCGATACCCAAATATCGAAATGAGATTCCAACAGTGGATCGGGTTCGGGTTTCGGCGCAGGTTTATCGTCCTCACACGCCGTAAAAGTTACGCTTGTCAATGCTGCGAACAGCATCCATACATAAAATCGAATTGTTTTCATTCTGTTTTGTTCAATGTAAAATTATAATTAGTTGATAAATATTCTGAATTTGCAAAAGAACGACCGGCCGGGCTTCTGCAACTTAAAGTTATCGTAAGCCAAACGATCGAACAGGTTGTTACAGGTAACAGACACGTTGTATTTGTCGTTATCGAACGACATCGAAAGCGACACGTTGTGCAAATATTGCGACGGGATACGCGACTTGCTCGCAAGGCTGCCGTATCCTTCCCACGTCAGGAAAAACCAATGCACATACTCGAAGTGATAGCCTGCGCGCAGCGTACTCTTTTTCAGCAGAAAGTCGCGCTTCTTCACGTTCACCTCCGCGTTGCCGAACAGCCACGGCCGATTCGGCACACGGTTTTTGTACGTAATCATCTCCTTGCCGTCGGGGTAATAGCGCGTCATGCTTCGGGCGTCTTCGTAGCTGCCGTTGGCAATCACCTGCAACCAGTCGTCGTACGTATATCTTACTTCGCTCTCAATGCCTTTAATGGCCACGCTGGCCACATTGTCGTACTGGCTCAGTCCTTCGGCCTCGGAAATTACGGCGCGGATATAGTCTTTCACGTCGCGGAAAAAGCCGTTCACTTCGTAAAACAGCTGATGACCGGGCGCGGGATTCAGCGTGCCGAACAGTCCGAGGTTGTAATTGTCGCTGCTCTCGGGCTTTAGCTGCAAGTTGGCATAGACGGTCGTGCCGTTGCCCAGCAATTCGCGTGCCAACGGCAGACGCATGCTGTGTTCGTACGAAGCCTTGAGCGACAAGCCTTCGCCGAAACCATAGCGCGTGGCCAGTCCGTAGCCCGTATAGTTTTTTGTCGAAGCGCCCTGTTTCTCGCGCGAGCCGGTAATCCACGGCAAATCCTGCTGGGTGACATTCAAATAATTCGTATAGTTCTTCACGAAGAACGAGTTTTGCCAACGATCGTTCAGGAGGCGCTGATTATACGAAAGCCCCAAAATATGCTTCGTAAAAATATCGTTCGACGGTTCGAAGTCGGTATCGATCTCGTCGTATCGTTCATTGCCCGTGCGGTTCATCAAATAATTCAGATTAAGACCATGACGCGCGTCGATGCGGTAATCGAACCCGGCGCGCACGGTCGTCAGCGGCCGTTTGTTATGCCGGCGTGTACGGTCACGCCCCGTGATTTCGTTGCGCGACGATTCGATATAGGTGCCGTCCCAGTTGTATTTGCGGAATGCCGTGTCGGTCGTCAGCGCATGGTCCCACGTGTGCGATACGGAAAGGTTGGCATTGAGACCGGGCAACAGAAAATCGTTCTTCATATACCGTGCCGAGACGTTCCATGCTTCCGATTCGCGCTCGGCCTTGCCGTATACGATGCTTTGA
Organism: Tannerella forsythia; assembly: GCF_003860135.1. Taxonomy (GTDB): domain Bacteria; phylum Bacteroidota; class Bacteroidia; order Bacteroidales; family Tannerellaceae; genus Tannerella; species Tannerella forsythia_A. Next base: position 32,125 of record NZ_RQYN01000036.1, on the reverse strand, counting down.
ATCGAACCGGTCTGCAACTGCTTGTGTACGGACGAGAACGATCCCGAAAGGAAAAATTCATCGGCCCACGGGCGATGCGTAACCCCGGCTTCGAGCTGTGTCAGCACCGAGAAATAATCGTCATGGAAGCGCTTGCGGTCGAACGGCCGGAAGCGTCGCTCGGTCTCGTCCCACAACTCGACGCCTTTCATCAGGTAATCGTTCTTGGAATAATTCATCCCGACGACGGGACGGATCACAATACCGCTCTTCGGCATCACATATTGCCCGAACAAATCGGCCTTATGCGTATGAAACGATCCCACACCGTACGACACGTCGAGGTAGTTTTTTCGCTCCTTTCGAGTGATGACGTTAATCGCGCCCCCCAAGGCATCGCCTCCCAGATGCGAAGGCACCACTCCTTTGTATATCTCTACCCGGTCGATGATATTGACCGGCAAATTAGCCAGCGATATGCCGCGCCCTTTGGCGCTCATCGGTACTCCGTCGATAAAATACCGCACGGAGTTACCCGAAAGACCGTTGACCGACAGCTCGAAATCGGACCCTACCCCGCCCTCTTCGCGCACTTTGACGCCCGTGGTACGGTTGACCAGCGTATTCAGGTTGTGAATCGTATTGGTAAGCGGCTTCACATCAAGCGCATTGGCGGCATAGACTCCCTCTCGGACCTGTTGGGCCTGTGTCTTGCCGTAGACCTCCACGGCTTTCAGAACCACAGTATTTTCTTCGAGCGTAAAATCCTGCTTCGTGTTTTTTCGGATGTTCAATTCCTTCCTCTCTGTTTTATATCCGACCGAAGATACGACAACGATATGCTTCCCGGCCAAGAGTTCCAAGGTATAATGTCCCTTGTCGTCGGTAAACGCTCCCTGCGAAGTATGCTCAATCGCGACGGTCGCCATCGAGACAGGATGTCCTGTGGCATCGGTGACGGTTCCGGACAACACATATTTGTTCTGCGCCACCGCTTCCGCACCGAACAGACATATATATAATGTAAATAAGAGGATCCTCATTATAAAATCGATAAACAATAACCTAAACATACCTGCGAAACGGGTATGACCGCTTGCAGGCTTCTCGCCTTATAACCGAAACTAAATCATCATTCGATTCCAATCACGCTGTTCTTGCCCCCGAGAACAGACTCGTCCTTTTACGCTTGGCAGGTTTCCTGACTACACCCCAAAAAGCGACCTTCCCGTCAATAACGACAGTGGTGTAAGTTTGCTTTTTCTTTTTACGGGTTCCACAGTAGCGGGCACTGTTCCGGATTTTGACCGGATTCCCTTTTATGCGAACGGCAGAATGACCGACGCATCACCAAAACGGCTGCAAAATTAAGTATTATTTCTATATTTCCTCTATAAATTCTTTTTTTTGCGGTTTTGTAGTTTACATTATTTTCCACTAATGTTCTATTAAAGACGTAGCCGGGCTCTCCATGGATCGTTGGTACAACAAAGCGGAAGAAGCCGGATTTCACCTCTTCAATGTCCTTGCAGCCACTTTCTATGAGTATTGCGATGAGATATTGGACCGTTGTCGTTCCGGAATTTTAACAATGCTCGCAGTCACGGAAACAAAAGTTTCCGTGGCGGAAACAAAAGTTTCCGTGGCAGAAACTGAGGTTTCCGTGGCGGAAACAAAAGTTTCCATGGCAGAAACAAAAGTTTCCGTGGCGGAAATAAAAGTTTCCATGGCAGAAACAAAAGTTTCCGTGGCAAAAACAAAAGTTTCCGCGGCAGAAACAAAAGTTTCCGCGGCAGAGACTGAGGCTTCCGTGGCAGAGACTGAGGTTTCCGCGGCAAAGACTGAGGTTTCCGCGGCAGAAACTGAGGTTTCCATGACAGAAACTGAGGTTTCCGCAGTAGAGACAAAAGTTTCCGTGGCAGAGACTGAGGCTTCCGTGGCAGAGACTGAGGTTTCCGTGGCAGAGACAAAAGTTTCCGTGGTGGAAATTGAGGTTTTCGCGGCAAAATAGAATTATCTTTGGGTTTGTCCTGTCCTGAAAAAACTTCCGTATGGAACAGAACTATCTGTGAGGCGAAAAAGGGATACATATTAATGCCTACATGGCAGCAACAGCTTGGAATCTAAAGAAAATGCCGGAAAAGATTAAGGAAAATCTTTTGTATTCTATTTTTCACTGAAATCAATTGCTAAGGAGTGACTATTTAATGCAATCCCCCCCTCTGTGTGAGAGTAACCCTCCTATCCGTGGGAGGGAGCTACAAGGGGACAATTTGATCGAATGAGGATATGAAAATCAAGTATATCAATACCTTCGCTCCCCGAACGCGTTTTTACGGCTTTTTATATTGAGTTTTACCGGACGACAATAGTTTTTTATCGGCAATGACAATAAAACTATAGAGATTCAACAACACCTAGAACATTATCACCCATAAGCGTTTACAACACACAAAAGAGACTCACCGCAAATGGAACGGTCAAATCAACGAGTATACCATGCAGGACGGCTATAAAGACAAAATCTTTTCCTGAATATTTCGTAATGACTGGCAGAGTTGTATCCATCGTTGTCGCACCACCGGCACAGATCGGTGCGAGAGGGCCAAAGAATCGAACGAATAAAGGAGCCCCCAAAAGCGCCATCATTTCTCGAATAATATTAGTTATGAGAGCAATCGTACCCAGTTCCGCAGCTGATTGTACCCCCAATGAAACGGATTTCAGATCAGTAATCATCACAGACGATAAAGAATAATAGGCAAAACCACTCGCTACGGCTAAGCAGTCATAAACGCTCCATTTGGAAATACAAAAAGCCGCTAAAGTTGAAAAAAGAAGGGTGCCTATTATCGTAGCGATTGGCACCAGTAGTAATTGCAAACGTACCGTCTTCAGTATTTGTATGATATGTTTATCACTTCCTACGCTTAATCCAACTTGAAGCATCAGAAAATAGAGAATATAACGTGTCGGATCATCCTCGATACGAATATTGTAAGCATCGAGTGCCCAACCCGTCAGGCATCCGGCTACAAAAAAAGCAACAACAATAAGGCTTCCCTTCATCTGCTATCAAAAATATATAAATCAGACTATGATTTGTTTTTGAAGAAATTCCGATAAACGATCCAAGCCCCCCAAACACTTCCCAACGTACCGGCAAAAGCCAGCCATAAGGCTTGTCCGCCCAATGCCGGGAGATTACAAATAATCTCACGATTATTCCCTACTGAAATTCCGAGAGAAAAAAGCAACAAATAGACCGTCCAACCAATCAGGTTACTGAACCGCTGAAGTATCGTCTTCTTTCGAAACAGATACCCTAAAGCGATTCCGCTGAACATAATTCCTATAACAACAAACATATAATTTTTCGCTATTCTATCTCAATAGTTTGGTTTTTGATATCAACTCATCTTGTTTCTGTATCGGCACAATCAGAAAACCGTAGTCTTGTTTCACCGGAGTGATCGTATATTCGGGATGTGTATGAGCGCCCCATGTCGTATCTCCTCCAACTCCCATTTGCCGGCTGTCGATATTAATCCATACCATGGGTTGCTTTTGAATGCTTCCGCCATGCACACGCTTGATCCCGGAAGGAATATATTTCAGCGCTTGCATCGGAAAATTCCATGCACTGACACTGAGAGGCTCGCCGGTTGTGCGGATTAACAGTCCCACTCCTTCATCGTTTTGGAGAGCCGCCCAACGCACATCCGTCTTATTGGCCGTCTCCTGAGCCCGCACATACGGGTGATATTGTTCCCAAACCGATGCACGATACAAGTCGACCAAAGCGCTGTTTTTGCGATCCCAATAGTTCTCATGAGGCCCTCGGCCAAACCAGGTCATGTTTTCAAACTCTTCTTTAAGGATCATATACATTCCCAAACGAGGCATCTCCGGAAGAGGGTATTCGCCCGGTTCAAATACAAAGTTCACCTTAATAACTCCATCTGCATAAACAGTATATGTTACACGGCATACAAACATTTGTTCCGGCATCGCATAAGAAGCCGTTACCACAGCCTTCTGACGATCACGCGCAAGCGTATATTCAAAATCTTGAAGTATAAGTCGCTCTCCGGCTTCATTCCAGATCGCGCAACGCTCACCGGTTTTATTTGCTACATCATTGTCCGTCATCGGACGCCAAAAATTCGGACGCAGTCCTTCAATCAGGAGTTCCTTGTCTCCGGTAACATAACTGACCAACTCCCCGTTCACCTTAGAGAAAGTCATTGAAATACGAGCCATTTGAAAAGTTATCTTTTCATCCAGATCTTGGCATGTCAACACCCCTTGAATAGGAGTCTCCTCCGATATCCTCGTTCCCGACAATTGCCATTGAGCAGTAGAAACCGTATGATTCGCAGGAATCAATGGGGTAGCAGTTCGTGTATAAGCTGTCAGATGAAGGAAGTATTCGGTGTTGGGTTCCTTGTGAAATGATGGCAACGGCACTTTCACCGTCATGCTCTGATGCGGTTTGATAGAAGGAACATCAAGTATTCCTTCGTATAATATACGCCCGTCCGCTTTCAGTTGCCATTTATAATCATAGGTCTCTGCATCGATAAAATCGTGGCGATTGGTGATTCGGATAAGATCGGACGAGAAAGGTACATTCTCAAAATGGATATAGCGATACACATGTTTTACTTCCCATATATGAGGATGCAGACTGCGATCGGCCGCAACCAGTCCGTTGGCACAAAAGTTCGAGTCGTTGACAATACCCACAAACCCCATGTCTCCACCATAAGCCCAAATGTCACGACCATTATCGTCTTTCCGTGCAAAAGTCTGATCTACCCAATCCCAAATAAAGCCTCCTTGTAAATTATCGTATTTATAAATTAAATCCCAATAGTCTTGCAAGTTTCCCACACTATTACCCATCGCATGGGCATATTCACATAAAATTAAAGGACGCTTTTGCCGCTCGTTCACCCATTGGCGCAAAGCCCAGATTCGGGCATACATCGGACAATAAATATCGGACAAACCTGCCATGCGACCTCCTTCGTACTGAACGGGACGACTCGGATCGCGTCGTTTAGCTTCATGATACAGATTCTCAAAATGTTTCCCATATCCCGACTCATTTCCTAAACTCCAGGTAATAACGGAGGTAAAGTTTTTGTCACGCTCCATCATACGCATCATACGCTCTCGAAAAGGAATATCCCAGTTCTCCCAATCGGCCAATGTCTGAACTGATGGGTGATCGGACATACCGTGTGATTCAATATTGGCTTCGTCGACCAGATAAATACCATATTTATCGCATAACTCATACCACTGAGGATAATTGGGATAATGTGAACATCGTACCGCATTGATGTTAAACAATTTCATCAAACGAATATCTTCCTCCATGCTTTCGACGGTGATTGTACGTCCCGTATACATGTTGTGTTCGTGCCGATTCACACCTTTGATAAGGATAGGTACGCCATTCAACAATAACATGCCGTTTTTTATCTCAACAGTGCGAAAACCGAAACGATGTGCAAACGATTCCGTCACTCGTCCTTTCGGATCCAACGTTGAAACCGTGACAGTATATAAATGTGGTGTTTCGGCAGTCCAAGGTTTCACTTGCTGAAATATTTTCCGGAAAGAAAGAAGAGTATCCGATTGATTTTTTGCTTTCAAACGAGAAGAAGCGATCAGTCGTTTATTGTCGTCAAACAGATTCAACTGTATTTCCGTACCACGAACCGCCCTCCGGTTGTCGAGCAACACATCGATCTCGAAATCTCCATCAACATAACGATTCGTCAGTGAAGCTTTCACTTCAAAGTCTTTGACTCGTACTCTGGGACGTGCAATCAACATAACATCGCGTTCGATTCCACTGTAACGCCAATAGTCTTGTGCCTCAAGATAAGAACCATCACTATACCGATAAACCTCTACCGCCAGACTATTCAATCCGGGCTTTAGGTATTGATTGATCAGAAACTCAGCAGACAGACGACTATCCTCACTATAACCGACAAATTGACCATTCACCCAGCAATAAAAGGCTGATTCGACCCCACCGAAATGAAGTAGAATATCGGATCCATCAAAAGATTCCGGTATCCGGAAATTTGTTTTATACGATCCGACAGGATTATATTCTTTAGGAACATGAGGAGGATTGGGAGGAAAAGGATAACGCGTATCGGTATAAATCGGTGCGTCGAAACCCTGTAACTCCCAACTCCCCGGCACTTGTATTTCTGTCCAATCCGCCACATCGTAACGATCTTCATAAAAAGAGACGGGACGAGAAGCCGGATTTTTCGAGTAATGGAATTTCCAGGTCCCATTCAATAAATATGTTCGTAGTTGAGAGCTGTCTTGCAGCAAAGCCCCTTCTTCCGACGCGTAAGGAACGAAATGGGCATGCATCGCCTCCCGATTCAATTGATTCACGATCTGATTTTCCCACTCTCTGGATTGTTGGGAAAACAATGTCGGAGGTATTAACAGGAGAAAAATCGCAATACTCTTCTTCATAATACTGATCCAATACTCAAAAAAACATTATCAATCAATTTATTGCATTGTTCGAATTGATTTCCTGAATCGGAATCGGATAAAAATTGTGCTTGGACGGATCAAAGTTCGAGCGTCCTGCCGCATGCAATACTTCTTTCGTTTTTCCCCAACGACGGAGATCGTAGAAACGCATATTTTCCAGAGGAAATTCCAACATACGTTCATGCTCAATCTGTGCGCGCACAGCCTCACGAGTCCCCCCCTTCATTGCAGGCATACCCGCACGTTTACGCACCTCGTTGACAAGTGGGATCGCTTCAGAGGTACGGCCAAGTTCGTTCAAAGCTTCCGCCTTCATAAGCAAAACATTCGCATAGCGCATCAAAACAATATTCGGAGCAAAATATGCAGCACTCAAACCGGCTGCATCCGCCGGCATATATTTGCGGAATGCCGGTTTATCGGCACCTTGAAACCATTCGTCATAAGTCTTGTCATACACGCGTTTTGCGGTAGGATCGTTAAAATATTCATCCTTAAAAAAGATCGTTTCGTACAAGCGACCGTCATAACGACCGTCTGTCGCCGTCTTTCCTTCTTTTTGATAGGCTTGTATCAACAGATCTGTCGGGAGCACTTCATCCCAGCCCTGTAATTCTGAACAGCCGATAAATCGGTGAAGCTGTGTGCGGTAACGTGCTCCATTGGCCGTACTTAATGTAAGTTGTATCTCAAAAATACTCTCCTTCGAATTTTTATTTGTGCCATCGAATAAGGTACGCAACTCTTTCACCAACTCGTATCCCGTCACCCGGTTCAATGCTTCAACTGCTGCATTTAGCGACGCATCTTTCTGGCCTGCGTCCTCGTATGCTCTTGTCAAATATGCCCATCCGAGATACGCGTAAGCCGCTCCCTGCGTAGCTCGTCCAATCGTTTCGGAAGTTCGATTGGCCGGTAATGCTGTTGCTTTTTTAAAATTATCGATAATAAAATCCCATGCTTCGGCACGAGTAGACAACGGTCTATCCAGCTCGGCTACCGAAGAAATATATTTGTCTCGAATAACGATCTGCTCCCAATTCAATAACAATTTCATATGGTAATATCCCCGTAGAAAATAAGCCTCGTTCTGTATCATCGCACGATCGGTGTCTGTTATTTTATCAGCCGGTATATGAGGTAGATTTTCAATTACTTGGTTACAATAATTGATACCATAGTAATTATCACGCCAATAGGCCGAGAATTGAGAATTACCGTTAGTGTAATTAAAATTTGCCAATTCGATCCAATTCGGATAATTATATGCATCCGCTCCCGGTTTGATAATATCTTCGCGATAAGCTTCTACGGGGAAGAAAACCTCAGGGAATTCCCAAGTATCGGTAGAAGCTTCCAACTTCGAATATGCAGCGGCTAATCCGGCTTCTGCATCCGACTTATTTCTCCAGAACAACTCAGATGTTAACTCGTCGGGAGAACTAACTGTCAAAAAATCATCACAGCCCGTAAAGGTACCGGACAATAAAAGAACCAATATTATATATCTAATTTGTATCATGACTATTATGTATTAAGGAATTATTAAAATGAAAGTTGTAACCCCACGACATATGATCGCGTAAATGGATAGATATGTGTATCCACTCCGGCGTTCAGAACATCCGATGTCGGATTGGCAGCACTCTTACGTGAAAATTCGGGATCAATTCCCGTATAAGGGGTAATTGTAAAGAGATTTTCTACACTGGTATAGAGGCGCAGATTTTCCATCCGTAGTTTACGCAATACGGATGGCGAGAACGTGTATCCAAGTTGTAATTGACGCATACGAATATAATTGCCTGTTTCGAGAAAACGGTCAGATTCACGCGCATTCCCGTTCATATCTTGCAATACCGCACGAGGAATATTCGTTTGCTTATTCTCAGGTGTCCAAGCATTCAGTGTTGCTTCGAGGAAGTTAGAGCCGGAACTCATTCCTTCGTAAAAATAACGGTTCGCATTGTATAACTTACCGCCCCAGCCGCCACTAAGCAAGAACGAGCAGTCCCATCCTTTATAGTCAACGCCGAATGTTAGATTCGCTTCGACTTTAGGAATAGCAGCCCCACAAAATTCTTTGTCGTCCTCGTTGATCACACCATCTCCATTTATATCGGCAAAACGGATATCTCCGCCCTTCGCATTCGGCTGTAAGCGTTCTCCCTTATCGTTTTTATAGGCTTCCGCCTCGGTATCACTTTGAAATATACCTTCGGTACGATATAAATAGAACCCTGCAATCGGATGTCCCACTCTTGTCTGTGTCGGAAAATGTTCCGTTCCCCATTTCAGCCCATCACCGTATAGAGCTTGCTTCGGATCCGACAACTCAACAACTTTATTGGCCGTAGTCGTTAAGTTAAAACTTGTATGATATTGCAGAGCCCCGATTTTATCCTGCCAGTTCAGTTCCAACTCAATACCGGAGTTGCGTATCTTCCCGACATTCATGATGGGATCAAATAATCCAACCGAAGGGGCAAGTTTTTTAGTAATCAGCATATCTTCCGTCCGATTGTAATAATAATTGGCTGAGCCGGATAGTTTCCCGTTAAACAGCCCGAAGTCGAATCCTATATTTTTCGTATCGGTCGTTTCCCACTGTAAGTTACGGTTAGCCAAACCTCTCGCTGTACTGCCCGGCCAAGGTGTCGCCCCTGAACCCTGTACATAACCTCCGTACAAATTATTATAGGTAGAAATCAATGCCTGAAAATCATAATACCCTAAAGCTTGTTCATTGCCAAGACGTCCCCAGCTAGCACGTAACTTGAGATGACTAAACATACCATCCTTCGGGAAAAAGCCCTCTTCCGAAATACGCCATCCCAATGCGACCGAAGGAAAGAATCCCCAACGGCTGTCACGACCAAATTTGGAAGAACCATCCTGACGGAATGTCAACTGCAACATATACTTACTGTCATAGGCATAGTTTAGTCGTCCGAAAAAAGACACCCTGCGATATGCATAAAGAGAACCTTCACCTGTATATGTGCCCCCTTTTCCGGCATTAATGGTCTCGAAATAAGGATCAAGAAAACCGCCCGGTTTCTCATGAGTGACAAGTTTTCCGTTCTTCACTTCATGTACCAGCGTCTTACCCTCTACCGAGACACTATTCCAAGTATAATCCTGCAAAGTAACCGAATTTCCAGCCATCGCATTAAACGAATGAGCACCGAACGTCTTATTGAATGTCAGGATATGATCGATCACTTGTTCTTGCCAATAAGAAGAAGATTCGGTATGTAACGGATATTCTGTCGGTGATTTGACATCTGAGACATACGGAGGCATATGATAGCTATACCGCTGATGATCTCCACGATAGGAATAAGAAGAACGAAAATTAAGCCATTCTGTAAAATGAGCTGTAACCGAAGCGTTTGCTGTTATATGATACCTGTTCGTAACAGCTTTCCGGAAATGATGATCTGCCAGAACATTCCGATTGCTCGGTAGTCCTTTCTTATTTGTCAATCCATATCCATAACGTTCTGATTCATCATAAACCGGCACTAAGGGTGAAATCATATACGCCTCTTTCAATGAATATTGAGGCTGTAAACTCCGAGTTGCACGAAGACCGATGTTGGCTTCAACTTCGAAGATATTTTTGCGTGCCGACAGTTTCATCCGTGCATTTTCCTGTTTAAACCGATTACCTAATAATACCCCCTTATCATCGGCATGACTGAAGGAAACGGCATAACGAGCAAGTTCACTTCCTCCGCGCAGACCGACCATGTAATGTTGTGAGAGACCGGTACGAAACAGTTCATCCTGCCAGTTCGTATCCGAATCTCCGGGATTCGTTATATACTCAGGTAATTCGATGGCTTTGCCGGGAAATTGCAGATTGTAATTTTCATACATCTGCCTATGTACCTGCACGTATCCCTTGGCATCAAGCATCGACAAGCGATTGGCGACATGCACCCTACTAAGCCATGTATTAAAATCGACCTTCAACTCTCCTTTTTTCCCATTCTTGGTTGTTACGATAATCACTCCATTAGCAGCCGTTGAACCGTAGATAGCGGCAGCGGCACCGTCTTTAAGCACCTCCATGGAAGCAATATCCTGCGGATTGATATTATTGATATTTCCGGGAAAACCATCGATAATATACAGAGGCTCATTATCTCCGAAAGATTTCACACCACGGATTTTAACCGATACTCCGGCTCCTGCATTTCCTCCTGACTTACGAATATTCACACCCGAAATTTTACCCTGCAACGCCTCAGCCGGATTGGTTGTCGCACGGCCAGACAGTTCCTCCACATTCACCGAAGAAATTGCGCCCGTAAGATCACTCTTTTTCATTGTTCCATAACCGACAACAACAACCTCTTCCAAAACCTCGGTATCTTCTTTTAACCGAACAACGATATTTGACTGCCCATCACAAGTTATCTCCTGTGTGGCAAAGCCAATATACGAAAAAATAAGTACATCGCCTTGTGAAGCCCTAATTTCAAATTGTCCATTCAAATCTGTTATCACTCCTTCAGTACTTCCTTTCTTGACCACATTTACACCGATAGCCGGCACATTCTGATCATCATACACCACTCCTTTAATGAAGGCTTGCTGTGCAATACTCCACGAAGGCAAGAAGAGAAAACACAGTCCTACAAGCATTGCTTTAAAATTTAAACCAATACATAACCGATTCTGACTTTGCGTTAATATCATAGTATTTCAAATTAAAATTTTTGACAAGATTAGATATTTAAGGTTCATTTGTCAAGTTTTCTCAATCCTATTTTATATCTACAAAGTTCACTAAAAGCAAATATTTATATCTACAAAATAAAAAATAAAGAACTTGTTATCAAATACATAATCATTATAACATATACTACATTATGATCTTTTATATAGATTCAAAAAAACATCTATCTATACTTAAAAACATATTCAAATTGGTAATCAGTTTTTACAGATGAATGAGGTCATTTATATCTGCTTCATATACTCGGTAAGACTGTCATCTGTTTCGAGATTCAAGTGTTTTCGCAAACGATAACGTGCCATGTTGACCGTTTTAGGTGTAGAATGAATGATGGAGGCGATTTCTTTCGTCGATAATCCGACACGCAGTAAAGAAGATAAACGTTTCTCGTTTCCGGAAAGATTAGGGTGAAGCTGTGAGAGACGTTCGATAAACTGGCGATTTATATCGTCTATTAAAACACCTGTTTCCGTATCACGAGCGCTGAATTGTGAGATATACGTATAAATACTGCGTAAATGACGTTCACTTTCGGTAGGAGAAAGTTTATATCCCGCTCTTATTTTTTCCTGTATCTGTGCCAATAGATCATTCCGGCTACGAATAAAAAAAGCAAGATTGGTCAACTCTTTCCGGCGGTGTTCAAGTTCTTGCTGTACGGCTTGAGCTTCACTTTCTGACTGTTTTAACTTCAGCACCATAAGTTCTTTTTCATGATTCTCGAGTTGTCTGGATGCTTCGAGCAACACCAGTTTCTTTTTCTGCCGATAGTGATATACCGCATAAGAGAGTGCGAGCATAAGGACAATTACAACTAATACAGCGATAGATACCCACAAACGAAGGAAGTCGATTTGATACGCTTGTTCCTGCATAATCATCTGTTGCTCCTTATCATGGAGATGTTTTTGCACGATATTTAATTCGATTTGTCTCATCTCATTCATCATCAACAAATCTTTTTCCGCCTCGTAAAGTAAGAATAAGTATGTATAAGCTTTTTTGTAATCTCGCTGAGCTTCATAAACCCACGACCGATAACGATAGTTGTCTGCAATCAGTTCTTTTGCATTGATCTTTGTGGCATGGCTCATAGCCGTATCCAAAGCAGACAAAGCCTGATCGTAATCGTGCGCATAAAAATATTGTGTCCCGAGATTATTGTAATTTTCACCTAAAGACCAAATCTTCCCCAATGAACGATTTATCGTAATCGCTTCGTTTAATAAGGCGACTTTTTCAGCACTGTTTCCCTCATACAAACAAAGGTTATTCAAGTTGGCTGCAAGCGATGAGAGATTGTTCATCTTGCGATTAATGCTCAAAGCTGCCTTAAAATTTTCTTCGGCACGAACATTATCCGGTTTCTGGATATAAACTAAGCCTCGTGCATTGTAGCAACGGGCCAAATGAAGCGAATCATTCTGTGCCCGGTAAATATCGGCTGCTTTGTCCACATACATAAAAGCCTTATGCAAATCTTTCAGTTTCAAGTATGCTCCGGACAGGTGAAGAAATATGCAAGCTTTCAAATGCAGACTATCCGACGGACAAGCCTCCATCGCATGAGTCAATATTTCAAAACCTATATTAAAATCGCCCTGATTCATATAAGCTTCACCCAATATGGCTTGTCCCATCGTTTTACAGCCTATATTTCCAATCTTCTGCGCTTCAGTAATAGCCAGACTCGAATAATATATCGCCTTAGAGGGATCGGCATTTAACATCTCTTCAGCCTTATCAAGTAGTTCCTGAATCTGACAGCTATTATTCTTGTCATGAGGAAAGACCGATAAACAGATCATCCAACACAAAATCATTCCCATCCACTTACGAAAGCTGCCCGTCGGTCGATTTTTTACGAAAAACAGCATGTATTTATATTTTGAATTACGTTTTGAAAACATGCTCCCCTGTAAGTTTTTTTAAGCAATGCAAATGTACTGTGTTTTTTCGATATCTCAAGATTCGCTTTTGGCTCTCTTATCCGGCCTTTCTATCCGATTTTATCAGACCATCAAACAGCATAGCACCACATTCGATAAGTAATCGTTTTAGTCGGGAACATCAAACAAGGTAAACACCTAATAAACAAAAGGAACAAAATCACACCTCCCCTTCCCCTGCAAGATAAACAAAACATAATTTATGTAAAAACAACGGACGCCGATATAAAAACGGCTATATTTGTCGCATCAGTCAACGGATATTCAAAAAGAACTATTTTCTATCAAACGAAAAGAGAGAATGTACTCATGAATTGGAGAGAAAGCATCAAGAACGTATTTCGCCATCCTGTTTTCGACCGCTACACGACTGTTGGCGTGGTATGGGGCTTGGCAGTGCTGGCCGCGTGGCTGCTCAAACATCCCAACAACAATTTCATCATCTTCCGAAACGTATTTTGGCATGTATTAGAACAATTACCGCTCTATGCCGAGTATCCGGAATTGTACCACGACGTCAATCATTATGGGCCGTCGTTCAGTTTCATTGTCGCGCCGTTTGCCATCTTCCCCGTGAAATTCGGATATCTGCTGTGGCTTGCCGCCATGAGTGCTTTGCTGTTTATGGCTGTACGCTCACTTCCCTTCGAGAGAAAAAAGATTCTGTTTACGATGTGGTTTTGTGCCAACGAACTGTACACGGCGCTTAGTTTGGCGCAGTTCAATATTGTCATTGGCGCCATGCTCATTCTTGTCTTCGTCTGTATCGAAAAAGAGAAAGACGTATGGGCCGCTTTATTGATCGTTGTCGGTACATTGGTTAAGATCTACGGCATTGTGGGACTGGCATTTTTCTTTTTCTCGCGCCACAAAACAAAATTTATCCTCTCCCTGATCGGATGGAGCATCGTATTTTTTGCCTTACCCATGTTATATTCTTCCCCCGAATACATCCTCAATCAATACGGCGAATGGTTGCCGGACTTAATCGCCAAAAATGCCGTCAATCATTTCGCTCGCGCCCAAAATATCTCGTTATTGGGCATCGTTCGGAAAATATCAGGCAATCCGGACTACTCCGACATGTGGTTGATCATCCCCGGACTGATTCTTTTCGCCCTGCCCTATCTGCGCATCAAGCAATATGCCTTTCCGGCCTTCCGACGGATGTTTTTAGTCTCCGTCATGCTGTTCGTTGTCCTGTTCAGTACCGGTAGCGAGTCGAGCAGTTACATTATCGCCCTGACAGGCGTAGCTATTTGGTTCTGGGGAGTTCTGTGGAAGCGTTCGAAAGGAGACATCGCATTGCTTATTTTTGCCTTTATCCTGACCAGCATGTCACCGTCCGACCTCTTTCCCGCGTTTCTCTATCGGCCTTACGTTCAGCCCTACGCGCTGAAAGCTTTGCCGTGCGTGCTGATCTGGTTCAAGCTGATCTATGAGATGATGACCCGCGATTATGCCGCGAAAGACGAGCGGGTGCCCGAGTTCAATCCTTCGGTCCGCAAATCATGAGACTTTCGAAATAACATGCCATTTTATTGTATATGATACTGCTTAGTTTTGACATCGAAGAGTTCGACATGCCGTTTGAATACGGGTTGTCCCTTTCGTGGGAAGAACAGATCCGCATCTCGTCCGAAGGTTGCCGGAAGATTTTGAATTGTCTTTCTCGCCACGAGGTAAAAGCGACGTTTTTCTGCACCGCGCGATTCGCGGAGAACGCTCCCGAGCTGATCCGTGAGATCGGTGAGAGCGGGCACGAAATCGCCTCGCACGGTTACGAGCACAGCGCCTTTGAAGAAGCACACCTGAAACGTTCGAAAGACTTTTTGGAGACGCTCACAGGCCAACGTGTCGAAGGATTCCGCATGCCCCGCATGGCCAACGTCTCGGATGCCGCGCTTTTCGAGGCCGGCTACCGCTACAACTCTTCCCTCAACCCCACTTACTTGCCCGGACGATACAATCATTGGCACGAACCTCGCACGTGGTTTTGGCAGAACGGGCTGCTCCAGCTACCTGCTTCAACGACACCGAATATACGTTTCCCGCTTTTCTGGCTGTCTTTTCATCATCTGCCCGGTGCCCTCTACCGACGACTGGCGCTTCGGACATACAAACACGATGGCTACCTGCTCACCTACTTCCATCCGTGGGAATTCATGCCCATACAGCAAATCAAAGGACTACCGTACACAGTCACGCACAATGCCGGAAATAATGCCGAAGTACGTTTGGATAAGTTGATCGGTTTCTTCCGGAAACGAAAAGTACCGTTCGGAACATTCCGCGAATTTATCGAAACATTACCTGTCATCTCATAGCTTCTTCACGGGCGATACGAAGAAAAGATCGGCCTACAACATCTTTTAACACTACTTTCGCGCCAACACTACGAAACTTTCGTATATTTGCGGTCGATTAGTAATATAAAACAATTGTAATCATGGAAAAATTAACACAGCAGGAAGAAGAAGCCATGTTGATTGTATGGCAACAGGGAGAAGGCACGATTCGCAGCTATCACGAGCAAAGCGGGAAGCCGTTGATGCCTTATACGACCTTTGCGTCCATCATTAAAAACTTGGATCGCAAGAAATATTTGAAGATGCGGCGTGTAGGAACGACGAACTTGTGCAAACCGCTGATTTCGGAGAAAGAATACAAACGTAAATTCATGTCGGGATTTATTCGCGATTATTTTCAGAACTCGTACAAAGAAATGGTCTCGTTCTTCGCTCGCGAAGAAAAGATTTCGGCCGATGATTTGAAAGAAATTATCCGTATTATTGAAAAACAAAAATAGAAAACAATGGAAACATGGACTTATTTATTGAAGGTGAACGCGGCAATCGCCGTGTTTTATATGGTATACAGATGGTGTTATCGGAATGACACGTTTTTTACCTTGCGACGGTATTTGCTTCAAGGCATCTTATTCTTGTCGGTCGTATATCCGTTTACCGACTTCTCGAAATGGTTTGTGCATAGCCACACACTGACCGAAGCGGCATTTACATATACGCAATATATGCCGGAACTGACGGTGACGCCGTCGGTCGAAGCTCCCGCGACCTATTCACTGGGAGATTACGCGCTATGGCTGTATCTTGCGGTGACGGGATTGCTGTTGTTGCGGCTGATGGTTCGTCTGACGCAGCTCGTATGGTTACGGTGGCGCAGTCCACAGATAGAGATGGAGGGCGCACGCGTCAGTCGATTGCAGCGGCCGGCTACTCCTTTCTCGTTTTTCAACTGGATTTTTATACATCCCGAGATGCACAGGGAAGAAGAGCTGAAAGAGATCTTGGCACACGAACGGGTACATGTCTGTCAGCACCATTCGTTCGACATCTTGCTGGCCGAGTTGTTCTGTGCCGTCTGCTGGTTTAATCCGATGGCATGGATGCTCAAGAAAGAAATTCACAGCAACCTCGAATTTCTCGTCGACCATCGCGTGGTGAAGGACGGCGCCGACGCCCGCAGCTACCAATATCATTTATTGCGCATGGCGCATCAGCCCGTGCAGGCCGCGCTCGCCAATCAGTTCAACACCTCGCCGCTGAAAAAGCGCATCCGGATGCTTAACGCCAAGCAATCGCCCAAAGTGAAGCTGGTGGCCTACACCTTAGTGCTGCCCTTGGCCTTGTTGCTGCTCGTAGCCAATAACGCGGGCGCGATGACCGAGCGCGTGTCCGGGTTGCTCGACGCTTCTCTGCCCATGTTGCAGGGATATGCCGAAAACCCGTCCGACACGAACAAAGGAGATACCCTTGTCGTATCGGGTACCGTAGTCGACGGGCGGGGAGCGCTGCACGGCGTGAGCATCGTCGTCAGAGGGACACACAGCGGCACGATCAGCGACGAGAACGGACGATTTCAGATTCGCATGCAGGCCGGAGATACGCTGAACTTTTCGTATGTCGGGATGGCGTCCGCGGTTCTTGTGCCGAAGACTTCGGGCGATGTCGGGAAAATCGAGATGAAGCGTAAAAAACAAAACCTCGACGAAGTCGTCGTGGTAGGATATGCCTCCTCCGAGAAAAACAAGCCAAACGACCGCCGGCCCTCGACTAAATCGGAAGGCGAATCGCTCTTTGTCGTTGTGGAAGAGATGCCTCAATTTCCGGGCGGACAAGGCGCTTTGATGCAATACATCGCCCAGAATATCAAATATCCGGCGATCGCGCAGGAAAACGGCATTCAGGGACGCGTTGTTTGTCAGTTCATCATCGACAAACAGGGAAATACGTCCGATGTAGAGGTGGTTCAGGGCGTCGATCCGTCGTTAGACAAAGAAGCGATCCGCCTCATCGAAGAGATGCCCCGCTGGAAACCCGGAAAGCAACGCGGCAAACCCGTATCGGTCGAATATACCGTACCGATTAACTTCCGCTTAACCAAAGGAGCCGTATGCTCCATAAAGAACGATCCGGCGCGGCAGACCAATCACAACGACAAGGCTATCAAGTACTATCTGAACGGCAAAGAAATTTCCGCCGAACGGATGAAAAGCATTCCTCCCGCAGAGATTGAAAACATACACGTATTGAACGCGGAGAGCCGGCAGATGAAAGATAGCGGGAAAAACGATCCGAAAGTTATCATCGTCACCACATCGAACGCGACAGTCGAGGAATGCGCCCAAAACGAAGCAATTAAGAATAAATATAATTAATTCTTAGATTACTAAGCGATCGATTTCAAAAGGGTGTGCCGAAAAAACGTTTCGGGCACACCCTTTCGATATATAGAGGAAGGATTGAAAAACAACACGCTAAAGAGAGAAGCTGGAGCGCCTGTCGACAAAGAGAGCGGTCACATCATCGACAAGCGACAGAATAATATCTCCATAGCGATACGCAAAACGTTTTTGATACGTATCTTTGACGCGCCGAAAGCAAGCGGCACACGGTACAACCCCTACAATAAAAGACATACGTATAAATAAAACGAAATGAAACAGTTCTGTTTAATCCTTGCCGGCGTGTTGATGGCACTCGCGTGTTCGCACGAAAAGAAAGTGATCGAGAGAAAGAAAAGCCCGCAAACCATCATCGGAATGGAGCGGGATACATTGTCTATCGACCTTGACGATACGTCATTACCCCACTATCCTACCCTAACGGCATTCAGCCTGAATACGAACGATTATTTAATCGGTTATAACGATCAAACGCATGCTTTAGACGTTTTTGATTTTACGAACAAGGTGGTTCGCGATATAAGAATCTACCGCGAAGGAAGACAAGCGGTTGCCGGCGAAATAAACGGATTATACGCCACATCGCCGGATTCGATCTGGATTTTGGCCGACAAAACCGTTTACTTGCTCGACACGACCGGCATCATACACGAAAAACACGAATTAACGGTCGACGAAGGAGAATACATCATCAATACATCGAACTATTCGAACGCTTCGATCCAATTATATTTCGACACACACAGCCGATCCATGTATTATGTTACCGTTAAAATGGGAGACGAATCTATATTTTACATCAATGAGGCCGATTTACGGCAGAGGAAACACAAAAAAACAGTCCTTCCCTATACCGGTGCCGAGCAAGGAGTCGGACATTTGTACGGATGGATGCAACATCTCAACGTCACTTACCATTTTCCGCTGGTCATCTACAATTTTCCTTTCAACTCGAATGTGTACACCATCGACCTGCATAGCGGTATCGTGAAAAGCTACGGAGCAGACAGCCGCTATACGCGTAATACGGCGTCGGAAACGCATTCGACCACGATGGAAGACTGGTACCGGCATTTGATCGAAAACGTGCACTTCTACGAGGTCAATTACGACCCGTACAAGAAACGTTATTACAGGCTTCATGTAAACGGAATCGATTTCACCACCGGAATGCCGATAGACAAGCAGTTTTTTAAGAAGCAACTATTTCTGACGGTCTTCGATCAGGACTTTAACGTGATAGATGAGTTTCCGCTATCGAATGATACGTACAATCTGAACGGAGGATAGGGCGTTTTTGAAAAAGGCTTTTTTATCATCAAAGACCATCCCAACGCGGAATCTCCCGACGACGACAAGATGAGATATGACGTTTTCTGTTTTTTATAATAGATTTGCCTTATCTGCGCAGTCTATAAAAGCACAAAATGAATCAAGAACAAATGTGTAGTTGTTGTTGATTGAATATTCTTTTCAAAATTAACAACAGTGTTCTTATACGCTTTTCATACAAGAAATAACAAGTCTCTATTCATTTCTCAACATCTTCTTTATGACCTCCGATACGTTTGCCCCTTTGCCAATCTGCATTCCGCTATATGATAGAACACCGCGGTTAAGAGCTACCTACGGTGTCCGATTAATATTCACTTTGCGCGAAAAAACCCATCCCAAGAACTCTTGATTTTGCGATACTCGACAGCATTCCCCGCGTTACTCGCAAGGAAACTTTCAGTGACGATACAGGTGAGTACGCTCTCTCGGTGGAAGCATTATATTGAGAAGCCCCGCATAACCAGACCGGGAGGGTTACGACGGGGCTTTGCTTCACTCATTGTTATAAGCAAGGCGCACAATCTTATTGAATAATGCGACCTAAAATACGGATAACTTTAATACCTCTTGCTTAAACGGGATCATTGACTTTTACCCATGTAGCTCATCTGGCTTTTTGTCTGCGCTTCCGATGCACTGCCGACAGGAACAAAAGTAAATCCCCACCGATAGTTGCGGTTAGCCGGTAAAGAATGTTCCGGCAACGGACGGTCTCCCCAACTGTCGTATCCGGCTACGCCTTGTTGCTTGAGGTCGATACATACTTCTACGAAATCGCGTGGTGTGATGTCGTTGATGTGATGCTGCCGACGAAGGCGATTTTTCGCTTTCGCTTCATCGCGTTCGGCGATCATTTCGGGAGTAAAGTTGCTCCACTGGCGCGGGAGATGCGTCTTTTCTTCATCGTCGAAATCTTCGATCGCATTGCGTAACGCATTGAACTCAATCAAACTGTCGGCCACGATAAGCAATCCGCCACCATTTCCGACGGTAAGGGAGAGCCAGCGCGTATCGCAGTGATGTCCGTTCTCTTGCGGTCTGACGTACGGGAAATACAGCTGATCGGCCGTCGACTGATAGAGTCCGACAAGCGTACCCGCTTTCCGATCCCAGTAATTCTCTTCCGGCCCACGTCCGAAATATCGCACCGTATTCATCGATGCGGGCAGGCGGAAACGTACGCCGATGCGCGGCACGTTGAGCTTCGATGCATCTTTACGGGCAGCCTCTTTGCCGGGAGTGAACGTTGCCGTGCGAGTCGCTTCGGACACTTCTACCTCAGCGGCGCTCATCTCGGTCGATGTAAAACGTGCCGATACGTTCATTACCCCACTCGGAGAAATGGTATAATCTACGATATACAGATTTCCGGCAGGCAGCAGGAACGTCGTGCTGACGATCGCCTGATTCCCTTCGATACGAGCCGTTGCGTCGGTGACGTTAAAATTACGGCTGCTCTGCTTCCAGATCTGTTCGCGTTCGGGAGCGCCGTTGCCGTAGTCGTTATCGGTCGGAGCACGCCAGAAGTTGGGTTGAACACCGAAACCGTCATGGAAATATTCCTTGCCGCCGACTTTATAGGAGGTGACGATGCCGCTCTTTTTATCGAAGACGAATTGCACCTTCGGCGACGAAACGACGATCCGGTCACCTTCGGTCGTGATCTGCGGTTTAGCACCTCCGGCTTTGTATTGCGGTCGATTCGTCTGTTCCGAAAGACGGAACTGATCATGGGCGATCACGTGTCCGGCAGGGATTAAGCCGTCTTTTTCTTTCGTTACGACAGACAGATTTACAAAACATTCCGACGAGCCTTTAGGCACAAACGTGCGGACTGTTGTCGATTCCTGCGGTCTGAGAGTGATAGGCAACACCTTTTCCTGTAAGGTTTTTCCGTTGACCATGAGTCGGCAGATAATTTTGTACCGGTGATCGATGGAGGTGAAGTAGAAGCGGTTGGTGATACGAACTTCGCCTGTTTGGGCGTTGACGAGTTCGAAACCTACGTTTTGATGAGCATACTTCACTTCGGCCATGGCCGGATGAGGAGTCCGGTCGGGATTGACGATACCATTACAAAGGAAATTGCCATCGCTCGGCGCATTGACGCCGTAATCGCCTCCGTAAGACCAGTATGTGCGTCCGTTTTTATCGGTCTCTTGAATACCCTGATCGACCCAGTCCCAAATGAATCCGCCTTGCAGGTTCGGATATGTGTAAATCGCCTGCCACTGTTTCCATAAATTCCCGCTCGAGTTTCCCATGGCATGCGAATATTCCGACGGCACGATCGGACGATCGCTCCCTTCACGACCGATTTTCTC
Organism: Tannerella forsythia; assembly: GCF_003860135.1. GTDB lineage: Bacteria > Bacteroidota > Bacteroidia > Bacteroidales > Tannerellaceae > Tannerella > Tannerella forsythia_A. The sequence continues at coordinate 10,537 of NZ_RQYN01000036.1, read as the reverse complement.
TAACCAATCGGCACTCGGGTATTGGGGCACATACATGTCCGTGTTCCATTCCCACAACGCACGTTCGTAATTCACGGGGCGATCTGCTCCGTTTTTCTCCTTATCCTTGATGTACAGGTAAGTTTGATAAAAATTGTATCCGTTGCCGGCCTCGTTGCCGAGCGACCAGAGTGTGATACTCGGGAAATTCTTGTTGCGTTCGTACATGTTGATCGTCCGATCCATGTGCGGTAGAAGCCATTCGGGATTATTGCCGAGCGTACCTCCTTTACGCAGGTTGTAATACATTCCGTGCGACTCGATGTTGGCCTCGTCGTACACATAAAGTCCGTATTCGTCACATAATTCGTAGAAACGGCGGCTCTGCGGATAATGACACAGGCGTACGGCGTTCAGGTTATGAAGTTTCATCAGTTCAAAATCGCGACGCATCAACGCTTCGGTAACGTAATGCCCCGTCTCGGGATTATGCTCGTGGATGTTTACTCCTTTAAACTTGATCGGCTGACCGTTGAAAAGCATCACGGTGTAAGGCTTTCCGTTGGCAGCAAGCGCTTCGGTCTGCTTCATTTCGAAACGGCGGAAGCCGACGTGATAAGGCACGGCTTCACATACGTTGCCATTGGCCTCGACCGTCATAACGACGCGGTACAGGTTCGGATGTTCGGCGCTCCATCGTGCTACTTTGTCCAGCATTTGATCAAACGAGAAAGTCTGCGTCATGCCGGCCTCTACGGACTGCGTATGGTTGCCTGTCGCAACTTCGTTCTTGTTTTTGTCGGTCAACCGATACGATACGGTTACATTTTCGGTTTTCGAAGAATGATTTTTTACATCGACAGTAAGACGGAAAATGCCGTTCGTGTACGAATCGTCGAGCGTAGAAACGATACGAAAATCGTTCACGGCGATCTTCGGCTGTGACCAGAGATAGACATCGCGCTCGATACCGCTGATGCGCCAAAAGTCTTGACATTCGAGGTACGATCCGGTACTCCACCGGAATATTTTCAGGGTCACGATATTCTTTCCTTGTTTCAAATACGGATTGATCAGAAACTCGGCCGGATTTTTGGAATCCTCGCTGTATCCGACTTCCCTGCCGTTAATGTAGACATACAGTCCCGATTTGGCTCCACCGATATGCAGATACACGTCACGTCCGTCCCAATTTGCGGGAATTTCGAAATCACGACGATAGACGCCTACCGGATTGTCTTCGGGTAAGGTGGGAGGTTCCGGATTGCGTGGTTTGAACTCGTAGCCGTGGTTCGTGTAAATGGCTGTGCCGAAGCCTTGCACTTCCCAGTTGCCGGGTACCTTGATGTCGCTCCACGATGCGGTATTGACATTGGCTGAGGTGGCATCGGCCGGCAGTTTTTTGTATCCGTCGACAAACAGAAACTTCCATGTACCGTTAAGCGATAAGTAATACTTGCTCTGCTCGAAAGGTGTGCTCAACGCAGCCTGCGCGTCGTCGTAACTCATGAACTCGGTACGCGGTTTTTCTTTGTTTACCGCTACGGTTTGTATGTCCTGCCAATACGGCAGACCGGACGATTGTGCGCACAAAGATCCGGCAAGAGAAAGGCAGAACATGCCCGTCAAGAAATAGTTCTTCATAGAAAATAAAATAGGGTTAAATTAATTTGCTGCAAAATAAGTCTGTTTTTCTACGGCCTGACGGAAAGCGAGTGTCCCGGCACGACTCAGTTCAACGTTTATCTCCCTGCCGTCGGGCAGGTACATCACCACTTCATCACGCTTATCGGTGAAGCGGAAGAGTCGATGCGATTGATCGCCGCTCACCACGCTCCAAGTACGGTTAGCCTTGTCGAACACAAGGTCGATACCTTCGGTTTCACCTTCTTTTTGGATGTGGTAGCCATCGGGTTGGGTGCGAATAGTGTATCGTCCGTTTTCGGATTCGACGGTTTGCGTTTCGGGAATCGAGGCGATCGGATTGTCTCCACTCCAGAATTCAATGGAGTTCAGCACGAGCGCATCGGCCAGAATCGTAACGCCATACACAGGAACGATGCAGAATGCGACAAAGACGAGTTCGTTTACAAATTTATTGTCGAGGCTGCGATTCCAGCTCAACAGTCCGTTCGTCAGCTTAAAGGAGCCGATACACGAAGAGAATAAAAGGCTTCCGGCCAACAATGCTGCGACGGGCATAATTACGTTTTTTCTGTTCATAATGTTTTTCTGTTTTTTGTTTGGGCAAAGATAAGCGAACTCCGGCAGAATGCCAAACGGACCAAGGGCTTCTTATCGAGAAAAAAGAGCGGTTGGGTATATTCCGTTTTCAGACGAAGATGAATCTTTAACATTCTCTACCCTATATTTTTTCTTTTTCTTTTCTACCTTTGCACACATGAACCCAAAAAAGATCTATTTATGCCAATCAATCGACGTGAATTTATCAAAGCGGGAGGATGGGCGATGTTGAGTTCGATCGCTGCTCCTTCTCTCCTATCCGCCTGCGACCTGAATGCTTCGGTGGCTAAGAGTTCGGGAACGCTGTCGTTCGCGATGAACCTGTTCGGAGTCACGGAGCAACAGCTCGGGCAAGTCTTAACCGCCGCGCTGGAAAAAGGAGGAGACTATGCCGACCTGTTTTTCGAGTATTCGTATTCAAACAGTATCGGGCTTCAGGACGGAGCAGTCAACCGGGTTGCCTCGAACATCGACTTTGGGATGGGCGTGCGCGTACTCTCCGGCGATCAGACCGGCTACGCTTATGTTGAGAACATCACGCTCGATGAGATGCTGAAAGCCGCCCGCACGGCTGCCCGCATCGCCGAGAGTGCTATCCCGAAAGAGCCGGCAGCTCTGACAGACATGTCGATCAAGCATAACTACTATGCCGTACAAAAGTCGTGGGAGGAGATGATCGTCAAAGAAAAGATGCCCCATGTCCAACAACTTAACGACCGTATCTTTGCGCTCGATTCGCGTGTGACGAAGGTGTCGGCAGGATTAAGTGATACGACCTCACACATCTTGTTCTGCAACTCGGAAGGACAGATGTATTACGATTATCGGCCGATGGTCAGCCTCTCGGCGCTATGTATCATGCAGGAGGGCGACAAGATCGAAAGCAATTACGCCTCGAGATCGTTCCGCATGGGGGCTGAATTTCTGACGGACGACGTCATCGAAACATTGGCCAAAGAAGCAATCGAGCGAACCTCGATTCTCTTTCAATCCATCAAACCCAAAGGCGGTGAGATGCCGGTCGTGATGGGTGCCGGAGGTTCGGGCATTCTGCTGCATGAAGCGATCGGACATACATTCGAGGCCGATTTCAACCGTAAACAGACATCGATCTTCTCGGACAAACTGAATAAGAAAGTGTGCGACGATAACATCAATATCGTAGACGACGGCACATTGCCGTTTAATCGTGGAGCCGTTAATATTGACGACGAAGGGACGGAAGGACAGAAAACATACATCGTGCGCAACGGTGTGCTGACAAGCTATCTGCACGACCGCATCAGCGCGAAACATTATCAGGTGACCCCGACGGGTAACGGACGGCGTGAATCGTTCCGCAACGTTCCGCTTCCGCGCATGCGCTCCACTTACATGGAGGCGGGCAAATACAGCGAAGAAGAAATCATCGCGGCTGTGAAGAAAGGCGTGTACGTGTCGAACTTCACGAACGGACAGGTACAGATCGGCGCCGGCGACTTTACGTTCTTCGTCAAGAGCGGTTACCTGATCGAAGACGGAAAACTGACACAGCCGATCAAAGACATCAACATCATCGGTAACGGCCCGAAAGCACTGGCCGATATTACGATGGTCGGTTCCAATTTCAAGACGGACGACGGAACGTGGACGTGCGGCAAGGACGGACAGTCATGCCCCGTGACGGTCGGGATGCCGTCGGCCTTAGTCAGTAAATTAACGGTAGGAGGAGAAAGTTGATATGATTACGAACACTCAGAAAGAATTGGCGCGATGGGCTATGGAATACGCCCTGAAAAACGGCTGTCAGGCCGCTCGCGTTTCGCTTTACAACAACTCGAACACCTCGTTCGATATCCGCGATATGAAGATCGACCAGTTACAGCAGGCTTCGGAAAACGGCATGTCGATCCATCTTTTCGTCGACGGTCGTTACGGCTCGTTTTCGACGAACCGGTTAGACCGGAAGGATCTGGAGACGTTTATCCGTAACGGTATCGATTCGATACGTTATCTGGCCGAAGACAAGGCGCGTATCTTGCCCGATCCGTCCCTGTATTACAAGGGAGGAGGAGCCGACCTGCAACTTTACGATGTAAAATTCGAATCTGTTCGTCCGGACGATAAAGTCACATTAGCGATGAAAGTTTGCGACGAGATCATGGGTAAGGACGAACGTGTTCTCTCGGCCGGGTCATCTTACAACGATGGGGATAACTTTCGTTACATGGTGGCCAGCAATGGCTTCGAGGGAGAGTCTTCCAACTCCTTCTTCTCGCTCAGCGGCAGAGCAAGCATCAAAGGGGAAGGCGATGCGCGCCCCGAATCGTTTTGGTACGATGCCTCGCTTTATTACGATACGCTGATCAAGGAAGGCATCGGCACGAAAGCGCTGGAACGTGTGCGCCGCAAACTCGGGCAACGCAAAGTCGCTTCGGCACGTATGCCGATGGTCGTGGACTTTTTAAGCTCTGCCCGTCTGCTCTCGCCCGTCATCAGCGCGCTCTACGGATCATCCATCCAGCAGAAAAATTCGTTCTTGTTAGACAAACTTAACCAAAAGGCGCTCGGCGAAAAAATGACGCTTACGGACGAGCCGCATCTGTTGCGATCTTCCGGCGCGCGTTACTTCGACAATGAAGGCATCGCCACGCAGCAACGGAAAGTCTTCGATCAAGGGACCTTGCAGACGTACTACATCGATACGTACTATGCCAATAAGCTGGGCACACAGCCAACCGTCAACTCTCCCTCGATTCTGACCATGCCGCTCGGTACGAAGGATATGAACGGACTCGTCGCATCGGTCGACAAGGGCATTCTCGTTACCGGTTTCAACGGGGGCAACTGCAACACGACAACGGGCGATTTCTCCTACGGCATCGAAGGATTCCTGATCGAGAAAGGGCAACTCACGCAGCCGGTCAACGAGATGAACATCACGGGCAACATGCTCACGCTCTGGTCGAGTCTGGCCGAGATAGGCAACGACCCGCGCCTCTCGTCAAGCTGGCGTATCCCCTCGCTGCTCTTCGAGGGGGTAGACTTCAGCGGTATCTGAGCATCGTTCATTCAGCATGATGGAAACGTGGCCTTTTGAGGAAGAGTCAAATGACTCAGCCGAACTTATTGTATTCGAGCAAGAAAGCAATTGTCTCAAAACATGGAGAGCCATCATCGCATCATTAAATTCTCGTGAAACAAAGACAATAACCGGCTCATTATATCTTTAAACGAAGATATTCGGTTTGCATACCTCAACTTGGAAGGATTATTAGATTAAAAATAAAATACAATGAAAACAAACTTTTTCAAGAAAACATTCGCATTTACCTTGTGTCTGGGATTAATCTTTACATTTTCTCGCTGCGTACAGGATGAAGTAACCGAGAAATATTATAACGTCAACGATCATGTTGTCAATGTGCATGATCGGGTCAAAGAAATTCACATTCCCGAAGAAGATGTACTCATCAGTTCTTCAGCTCGATTATACACTTCCGACAAGTACTTAATCATAGCAGATCACATGTCTAACTTAGAGCAGGTTTTACTGTTCGACAAGCAAACATACAAATACTTGACGAGTACGGCCTTTCGTGGACAGGGACCGGGAGAGATTGCCAATATCGGACATATCGGTATCGATGAAAAGAACCGGAAGATTTTTGTTTCCGATCACGGCAAACAAAAAATCTTCGGATACGATCTCGACAGCATCTTCCAAAATCCGAATTATATGCCGTTTGTTAAACTAAAAATGAATAAAACACAATTTCCATCTGAATATCAATATATCAATGATACGCTATGTTATGCAAGGATTATTGTCCCTGAGGGAGTAAGCAAATTCAATGAGCTTGCCGCAAAATGGAACATGCAAACGGGAGAGATAAAACCGATGAACTATTCCCATCCTAAAGTGGGGAAAAGACGCATTACATTAGACGTATCGATTGAAGATAATATCTATGCAGAAGCTTTTCATAATCGCGACTTGATAACGGTCTTAGATTTGGACGGCAATCTAAAGTTCAATATCTATGGGAATAATTGGGGAAGCAGGGAGGAAAACGAACTTCAACATTATGGAAATGTCGTTTTATGCAAAAATAGAATCATAGCCTCATATTCAGGTGGAGACAGACTTACCGACGAATATTTCCCAACAAAACTCGTCGTCTTTGATTGGAAAGGTAACCACCTCAAAACATTGGGAATAAATTATCGCATATCCGACATGTGTTACGACAAAGACCATAACCGGATCATCATGTCGTTAGACGATGAGATTCAATTCGCATACCTCGACTTAAACGGATTGTTGGATTAACTAACATCATACACACACTTCACGATAAATTAAATCCTGAAACAGATGAGACAAAACGTATTTTTATGCTTCGTTATCATGGTTTTTTCCATGTTCTCAAGTTGTCAAATTTCGCACGACATTGCTCCCAATTCCTTTATGGGGTTCAAAGATCGGATCGTTTATGTAAAAGAATTTCCTCAGACGTTTACCCTTTCGGGCGAGACGGTTCCCGATATCGACATCATCGGTATACAGGATATTCAGATTTGCGATACGATGATTATTTTTTCCGGAAAAGGACAAAAGAATCTTTGGGCTTGTTATTCCTTGCCTGGATACGATTACTTGGGTAGCCTGCTAACGAAAGGAAACGGGCCGAATGAATTTATTCAGGCTCCTTGGGTAAGTTCGGCTACTTTTTTCAACGAGCGGGATGAGTTGCATGCCGGCATCTACGACTTTCAAAGAGGGAGAGTATTCAATGCCAATATAACGCAAACGCTTAAGACCGGAAAGCTCGACATGCGTCTTATGCGCGATTCATTGCCGCCTTTTCTGTTCAATTTCTTTATCATCGATTCCGCGCGTTATTTTTGCAGAGAACCCAACCATCAGCAGACTCAGCAGACCAGATATCTTATCGAAGGAGACAAACAACTGCATCCGGCTGTTTTTGATTCATTGAATTGCATTAAACTTGAAGAAATGCAAGATATCAACATCTTGTCGACCATCACCAAATTCAATCCGGATCGCAACATCGTCATAGAAATGCCTGTCATACTAAATTATATCAACATGTATTCGCTCGACGGAACGTTTACCCGAACCCTCTGTGTCGGCAATAAGGTAGATGATATCGAAGATATTCAAGACAAAAAGCGATGGGAAAGAATTTATACGTTTGGCGACATAAGAGCTTTTCCTGATTTTTGGGGAGTTTTTTACATTGGTGAAGATGAAAAGACATATGAAACCGGCAGAAAAAAATTACCCTGCATTTATTTGTTCGATTGGGAAGGTAAGCCTTTAGCCGAGCTAAAATTACAACATTTTATCACGACATTCGATATTGATCTCCGCAACCGTACGCTTTACACGTTCGATCTTGAGGATGAAGTCCTTCACAAATACGATATCAGCGAGATACTGACAAAAATCGGGCAGTAAGCAGTTTGTAAATAGCACAATAAAGCAAAAAGAAAAGACGAATAAGGGTGATTGGGCTTTATGTATCCTCAGACAAACAGAGTGAAAAAGAAAATCACGAAATTATGTAAAGCAACATACATTTTGCATTTGCTGTGTCTTTCTGTTTGCTTCTCTTGTGCAAACAAGGTCGACGATCCTGTTGCTCATTTCAACGGAAAAGAAGTCATAGAAGTCAAACCCACAAGGATTATTCAATTAGAAGAGTACGAGATATTAAAACCGGTCGATGCCATCCAAGTCGGTAGTCATTGTTTCATCTACGATGATCAATTGAAGGATATATTTAACCTCGTCGATCCTTTATCGCGCAACGTAAGAAAAGGAGGAGAAAGAGGTTCCGGGCCTCACGATGTCGAGATGCCCGGCAGTTTTCAATACAAAAACGATAAAATCGTATTCTTCGACATATCGCAAAAGAGAATCAATGAAATTCTACTTTCATCAGACACTTCCACACAGTTAAAAATACAAGAAGTAGAGAAGATTAAGTCGCCGAATCGGTTGTTTATGGTGAACTGCGTAGATACGAACTATATGGCGACAGGTATCTTCAACGATTACTGGTTGGCGCTTATAAACAAACAGGGAGAAGTCATTTCAACCGTCGACTTTCCGATATTTGAAGAAACAAAAGACATTCCGAAGACCCAACTTTCCATATTATATATCAGCACTTTGATGGCTCATTCTCCCGACAATAAAAAAATGATTGCGGCCACGCAAAATCACGGTGTTCTTTCTTTTTGTCATATCCGTGAAAACGACGTGAAAGAGTACAAGCGGTTATGTTACTATGCGCCGCTGTTTCAAATTCGGGAGAGAGGAATTGTCGCTCTTTCAAAGGACAATAAAGCAGGATTTTGTGCCGTAGATTGCGACGATCAATACGTTTATGTGCTGTATTCGGGCAAAACATTCAATCAGTCGGGACTTTTAAATCATCATTGCGACAATTTGCTCGTATACGACTGGGACGGAAACCCGGTGAAATGCTATCTATTAGACATTCCTCTCTTCTCCATGAGGTATAATCCCCAAAATCACTCCATCTATGGAATTGCCTATAACCCCGAAGGAATATGGGTAGAGTATGAACTATAATTGCTCCTCTATATGTCTTTTTCGGAAACCGAATAAGAACGTTTTATGAAATCTATTCGGTAATACGGCAAAAAACAGCACGCTATTTTTGTCTATATTACGAAAAAATCGTAAGTTTGCCGCACTAAATATAAATAAGATATGAAAAAGAAACATGTATTTTTTCTGTTTCTTGCCTGCTTTGCCTTCGTTCAGTGCAAGAAATCTGCAGAATCGGTAGATGAAGGCTATGCTGCTCCCGTATTTCCCGAAACAAAGGAGATAACCGTCGAATGCCTGAACGATTCGTTTATTTTCGATGTCGGGAGCATCGATCAACTCGACACATTGCTTATCTGCTCCGGAAAGACAGATATGAATGACTATGTCTTTCACTTGTTTTCGAAAAACAGCGGGGCCTATATAAAAAGTTTCGGAACCATCGGACAGGGGCCCGGCGAAATCTTATGGCCTGTTATGGGATACTCGACCGATCGGAAAGAAAGCAAAGTGTACTGCTACGATGAAATGCAAACCAAGATGGTGGAATACGCTATTCGTAACCACAACGGCGAGATTATCATCGAAGCTAATGAATGTATGTTGCCTCCCGAAACAAAGAACACCAGAGGCGATATGTGTTTTTCGATCGGAAACGGTCAGTTTATCACAGCCTATAGCAGTTTCTTCGGGAATTCTTACCGGTTTATCAAAACAGCCTCCATCGATACGGTCAGTACGTGTAACGAATATCCCCGTTTAAACGAACCGGACGAATTTATAGCGGTCGAACATGCCTATTTCTCCTACATGGGGCGATTAGCCGTAAAGCCCGACGGCAAAAAATTCGTCCATGCCACATGGAGCGGATGTATCCTCGAAATTTTCGACTGTAACGAAACAATCCGGCCTTCGGTTACAAAACGTTTCTTTGAGCCTGAATACAAAGTAACGAAAAAGAACGTAAAATATCCTTTTGTTCAATGTGCCGAAAACGTCGTAAACGGAATTTGGGGAATGGCATGTACTGACGCTTGCATCTATGCTAAGTACACGGACGATAGTCGCTATAAAAAATCCGGTCCCCTGATTGCTGTCTTCGACTGGGAAGGAAATCCAGCCGAAATGCTGCATTTTGACGAAGATCTGTATGATTTCGTTATCGAAAATAACGATAAGTACGGCTACGCAATCATGGGAGATAAAAAAGAAGAGGGGATCAAATTAGTCAAATTCAAACTGGATTAATGCCTTCTTCTGTAAAACGACTGATTTACTCCATTAAATATAACAGCACAAACCGTATATAAAAAGAGCTTAGATGTATCTGGTATAAATCAGACAATTTCAATCATATTTTCAGATTGAAACAAGTATTATATCAGGCTTACAGCCCTTATCGGGGTACATTCATTCTCCCAACGCTTCGCATTAGGGTGAATAAATGTACCCTTGCAGGGCTGTTTTTTAATTATGAATGCGAATCCAGAGTTGAAAACTCTCAATTCAATGTTAATTTAATTTGCTTATAATCAGTAAAATAAGCGTTATTTTCTTTGCTCATTTCCTTGAAAATCATTATCTTGGAAGAAAAATTTCACTAATTATTCCAAGTATGATGTATGATCTCCAAGGAAAAAGAGCAAAAATTAATGGTATTGTTAAATTCATATAGTACTATTATCTTTGCTGAAAAAAACTATGGATTGTCCAAGATGTGGAAGCATA
>NZ_RQYN01000035.1 GCF_003860135.1 Tannerella forsythia | reverse complement strand
GAGGTTCTTGAAGGGAAGAAGAATTCGAACGGCGAGTACGAGTATGTAATCCGTCAGGTTACACAGAATATCGTTCTGAAATTCGGTCCGGACTATGTAGCGAATATGTCGGTTAACGGTACGGCTGTATGGTCGCACGGCGAAACGATTTACATCCGTGTAGAGCGTGAAGATATTGCCAGCATCTACTCGGTAGCCGGTCAGCTGGTGAAGAGAGTCGAACTGCCTGAGGGCGATACGCCGATCCCGATGCAGCGTGGCGTATATGTGGTAACGCTCAAAGACGGTTCGGTACATAAGGTGATTGTGAAATAAGAGTACAGCTTAGTTAAAGTCTTGTGAAAGAATGAAGTTGTCAGATATTTAAAGATTGGGGAGGGTGTGTCAAAAAACGTAATGTTTGGGCACACCCTCTTTAGGTGTGTAAGAAAGTGTGAAATGCGAGGCGCTAAGGATGAGAGCTAAGGTATGTGACCGAGCCCACATTCCGTAAGCAACGAAGCAGTTTACTCGTTAGATACATCGTCTTTTTTAATTTCTATGCGTCAAACTTGTACATTCCTTCCTCAAGATGTTGTGGAGCATGGCGGAACCATGTCCTGAGGAAGGAATTTCCATTCTTTTCAATTCCTCCACCTCCCTGAATACCAAGACCGGATATGAATACGTACCATGCTCTTTTCCTATGGGGAAGAAACTGTTTATCAAATAACTTAACCGTCTTCCTAAGTGACAATTCGCCAGGTCGTTAAAAGAGGCATCCGAAGCGAAGGGTAAGTGAGGTAAAGCGATTACCTTCGAGGTGTTTCACGTTGAATCCTTGGGTCAGTGTACCGTTCATGGCCACATAGCCGCGGGTTCCGTTCGCATCGAGAACCCTCGAATATCGGAATGTCACGTCGCCTCTGATTTGCGCGGCCGTAAGGAATTCGTATTCGCGGGCGAGGTATAGCGCGTTGTATTTCGGCTTGGTCTGGTCTTCGCCGGGCGTAGCGTACTGACCGTCCTTAGCCATCGTCCCTCCGCCCGAAGTATAGCGCGCGCCGACGGAAATACCGTATCCGTTCTTACCTCGCACGAGGTTGCGCACGGTGGTGGCGTGGTAATGTACGTAACGGATCGTTTGTTTGCGGTAGTAAGGGTAAAACGACAAGGTTTGCTTTCGTTGATACAAGTCAATGCCTCCTTTGAATGTCCATCGCGGATTGAAGTCCCGCACTCCGAGGTCGGCCGTATAACCGACGCTCGCGTTCAGTCGTTGCTTGTCGGCTACTTTCAGCGGATCGTAATATACGATCACGGTCGTGCCACCCGGCCGACTTTCATGTTTGTAGACGTTTTCGAGGTTCTCGAGACTTTCGTTTTCGAGGTGTAAGTCGAGGCGATGATGGGCGGAACCTCTTTTCAGCAGAAATGCCCCGTTGTACTCGTAGATATCCGAATGATGTCGGCTGTGCAGCACCTTTGCCGAAGCCTCTTTGCCATACCCGCCTTCACGCTGCTTGTACGTCAGTTCGTGAGACATCCGGAAGTCGTCCGAGCGATCAACGTGCAGTTGCACCGAAGCGCCATGGTAACGGTTATACATGGGCGTATTCTCATATTTTTGAGTGTAGCCCGTCTCTCCGAATTCTTCGACAGCCCCGAAAAAAGCTCCATAGCTGATCAGCGAGTAATATCGTTTATCGGTTGTGCCGTATGTGTTGAACTCAAGCCCTTCTACACTGCGGCGATAAAAATAATGGGCTCCGAGTTCGAACGTTGGGTGAAGACGCCATGAAGCGCCGGCTGTGACCGACATGTCGAGCAGCTTGTTCTTGTGGCGCAGGTCTTTTTGTTTGGCGTAATTGGCGGCATGGTAATCGACTCTCGCGCCCAGCGTCAGCCGATCGGTGACATCTGCACTGATCGCGCCAGCCAAACGGTACGTTTCGAGGTTTTTGACGCCGCGTGTCGTATCGGTGTATTCCACGATGTCGAAAGGTTGTTCGTAAGGATGGATAAAGGCCGATCCTCCCATATCTTTGCCTGTGAAATACCGGTAACTCATACCTCCGAAGAAGACGATTCGCGGCGAAAGACGGAAGAATGATTCGGTCTGTCCGCCGAGCGTGTAGCTGTCGTCCGACTGATGATAATTGATAAACCCTCCGTTTTCCTTTGTGGCAAAGACATCGGCCACGGCCATCTTTCCGACGGGCAGGTACCGGATACCCGTTGCATTGTATCCGGTAAGCCGCGCATCGGAACGTTTGATATAACCGTAATCGATCCGTCCGGGGTATCCCGTCGTGTCTTGCGCTGCGATGCAGGCGGAGCTTAACACTCCGCCTACCCACATCAGCATGCGTATATAAAATCGTTTCTGCATACGGTTTATCATCTCTTTCTTCTGCGATTAGTCTTTCAACGAGGATTGCCGGCGCTGGTGGAAGTCTTTCGTCGAATTGTTGCTGTCCATATAGATGATACGCGCCCCTTTCTTGAGCGACGCCTCGGCATCGATACCGCTCGGGTCGGTGCTGGCTTTGCCGTCGATTTCGGTGCCTTTGTCGTATTTATATACGAGCTTGGCCTCGTTGCCCGGCACGGCTTTCGTGGCTTCCAAATCGACGTTGCGATACAGCGTGTACCCCTTCGCATTTTGGTGATTTACATATCCGGCATCGATCTTTGCCGTCAGACGCTTTTGATTTTCTTTTTTGCCGGCCATAAATACTTCGATGCCGTCGAGTACCCATTCGTCTTTGATTTTCAGACGTGCAAAGACCGGATTTACTTTGCCTGAATAGTAATTGAAGTTACTCTTATCGTTGGCAAAAGCCGCAGGAGTGACATCTTTTGTTGTAAAGATAAAGAAAGCAGGGCTTGTATTACTTAGCGCCCAGGCATTACCTAATCCGTATTTTACGGCCGAAAGATAATGCGTGCTCGGGATAGCCGCCGAAGGAGCAGGATAGTATATGGTGTTGTCGTATGCAGAAACATCGTATGTGCAGTAATATTCGGCTTTGCTGAGGTCGACCGACTTCGTATACGTCTTCGTATGATCGATCGCGCCACTCAGTGCAATCAAGATTTGCTTGCCCGGTTCAATCGTTACGTTTTTCGGGAAGTACCAAATACCGTTGCCTGCAGGAACCCATCCTTCGCTTTCGTACATTAACTTTCCTCCTACATAATCCTTGTTGGGAGCAAATGAATTAGAAGTCGGGAATGTCATCCCGAGGCATAGATTGTCGAGGCTGGCCGGTTGGGCGGAATTGTTATACAGAATCACATATTGATCTCTGCTAAAATTCCCGGAACCGTCGTTTTTCGGACATCCTCCGATATACAGCTCCTTGATCACGACTTGTCCTTTCTTCGATTCCGAAAGGTCTAATACAAACAGATTGGCCGATGTTGCCATCGAGATGGCAATATCGCTCTTAGTTCCACTGTAGATATACGAATGACCGCCACTTTGACGCATATCGGTTGCCGATGCTTTATAGACGCCGGCGGGTACTTTAAACGAGGCTTTGCCTGTCTTGTCGGTTTTTTCCTTCAGGGAAGAACCTTTGCTGTCGGTCAGGGTCACTTCTACGCCTTCGCCCGGTTTAAAGGGACTTCCTTGCGGATAAGCCAATTGGATTTGGACTGCAAAAGTTTGGTAATCTTTCTCATCGTCTTTGCATGACGTGCATAAAATCAGTGTACTGATCATCAAATAAAGAATCTTTTTCATCTTACCTTGTTTTTAAATTAGTTATAAATAAATTGTAATGATATTTCGTTATAATTTCAGTCGTAGCGAAAGTCCGTATGTGAACTGCGGAATGAACCCGCTTTCATATAAAATAGTCTCCGTATGATTATCCGAGAATTTGATTTTCCCCATATTGTTGAAAAAATTGTAGGCATAGAAGGAGATCGATGCCAATTTGCCGATTTCTTTCGTAATGTTGATATTCGCCGAAAAGTACGGCGATATCCGGTTCGGATTGAAAAAGTAATTGGTTGGTGATTTGAGTACCATCTTGGCCAGCTCGTTGTATAAATCTTTGTCGTTCTCTTTGGCCCATGCGAATTTCTCGGCAAAAGGAATCTTTGTATCGGGATCCTCCCACGTCGAGTAGTACCGCGGATAACTGCCGACATAGACATCTCCCTGATATATATTGGTATCTTCGCCCGAAAGATCCTCCGGTTTGTTCACTACGAAACCGTAACTTTGCCCCTTGTATTGACTGAGCCGGCGACTGTATCGATATAAAGACGTTTCGAGTTTGACGCTAAAAATCATTCGGATGGCTGGAATATGCGTTTCGGTCGTAACGTTCAGGTTTACCTCTTCGGAGAGACCCCCGTTCGAGACGGAAGGAGACGCCGGCTGAATGGTCGATACGATACTGCCTCCCGTTCGGTGCGAAGTCGCGCTGGTCGACGAACCGACGTAATAGCCGATATACCTGAACGGCCTGTTATCCGTCATGGTCTGTGCGGGAATTGACGCAATCAGGGTTTCGTCTATTCCTTTGTAGCGGTAGTAATTTCCGTCGAGGCGGAGTTTGGTTCTGATGGAGCGGATGCGTGGAAACTCGACGATCCATTCGATGCCGTTTCGTTCGATGGGGGATCCGTTCCGATAGAAGTAGTTGGTCTTATACGTATCGCGCCTTGTATATTCGAGAGGATGGCTGCTGTGTGTGCCGGTCTTGTCCGATACGGTCACGATACCCGTATTCCGGTCGATCGTATATTGTCTGTTCTGCAACGGAATGATACTCTCTTCGAGCGCTTTTTGATCGGTCAGCAGGTAAGAGTAGGGGGTGTGTTCGAGCGTGCAGATATACGGATCGACGGTTTGGCTTCGGAAGAGCGAAAGAGAAACCTTCACGTCACTGATGGAAAGCTCTGTACCGATTTCGAACTGTTTGTTCTGTTGCCAGCGCAGATTGGAATTATGGCGAGGCAGTGTCGGCGTAGTATAGTAGGCATAAAACGTGCTACCATCCGCCATGGAACCGGGGGCGAAGGCCAGGTCGTCCGAATACGTTGGTCTGGGATAAAGCACTTCGAGCGAAGGTAGTTTGACGGATTTTCCCCATCCTGCGTAGAAGCTGAAGTCTCTGAGTAGGCCGTCCGCATTTTTACGCAGCGTGTATTTCGCATTGACTCTGGGCGAGAAGCTCTGTACCGTACCGTAGGCCGAAGAGCGGATCATCGTTATGTCCGAGCGTATGCCGGCTGTTACTTCAAGCAGTGAGGCGTTCTGTCGGAGGGGCAGACTCAGTTTCTCTTCCATATACCAGGCAACGTTATGCACGAATGGTTTTTCGTTGTAACGGTAGGGGCGCCACGTCGGGGCATAGCGCAAGTCGTTGTAGTAAACGCCTCGGCCCTTATTGCCGCTGCTGTTCAGCTCGGCACCGGCCATGAGCTTGTGTGAAAGAGTTCCGAACCGATGTTGCCAGTCGGCTTTCATCTTAGCCGTGTAGTGGAGAGGTTTGCTGTCGTGATATTGCAATACATACCAGTAGCCGCGCGGAAGCAGGAGAACAGGAGCATTCGGATTTTCGTCATAGTTCGTTGCGATGAAATACCCTTGTTCCAACGAATGGATAGATGCTTGCGACGACGAACTGCTTTTGTTCGTGTTCGACTTCGATAGCCGGTCGGAATAGCTGACCGATCCGGAGAATTCCAGATTTGTGATCCACGCCTTGTTAAGCAGCCATTTGGCGCTTAGGTTGCCCCGCAGATTGTTATCTTGCATATGCGTGTACGTTTCTCTGAACGCATCGGGATCGGCTTTCGAATCGTAGCCGCCGATGTTGCCGGTTAGCCCCAGATTGAACAAGAGGGGCATTCCCCGGCTTTTGTTTAAGGTATGTGAATAGTTTACCGTAAGCGTATTCCGTGCGTACGATGTGTGTGGTGAAGCCGGGTCGGAAACGGATTTCGTATGCTCGAAGCTTGTGTTGAGGGTTCCGGCATTCGTACCGAGCGAAAAGCCCTTGCTGGCGGCTGCCTGCTTATTTCTTGGCGTGGTAGATAGTTGCACCGTTAGCGGTGTCCTTCCTTTGCGCGTGTGGATCTTTACGATTCCGCTCGATAAGTCGCCGTGTTCGACCGACGGAATACCCGTCACAACTTCGATCGATTCGATATTCGTCGAACTGATGCTCCGTACGTCGGCTCCTTTCGTTTCGTCGAAAGCCGCGTTGTTTTGTATGCGTACCCCGTCTACCTCGACGGCCGTTCCGAACGAGGCATTCCCTTTCTCGCCTCCTCTGCCTCGCAAGACAAAACGTTCATCCCTCGTGAGCTCTTGGCGTATGGAAGTTTTTCCGCCCGGCAGTAACGAACGGATATTGCTCACATTCATGATTTGTGCATGGTCTAACGTTGTACGATCGATGGTGTAGGATGTCGTCAGCTCACGCGGTTTCTGGCGTGCTGTAACGACGACTTCGTCGAGCGACAAATTTTCTTCCGTGAGCAGAAAAACATGCTCCGGCATATCGTTTTTGACTTCAATGTCGAACGATTTTGTGATGTAGCCGAGGCAATGAATCAACAGTACAACCTTGCCGCCGGGAACGTCTTTCAGTATGAAACGTCCTTTCTCATCGGCTACCGTCCACAAGCGACTGTCGGCAAACGAAACGGTGGCGAAACCGACCGCCTCTTTACTTTGACTGTTCAGTATTTTCCCCGTTATTGTAAACGACTGACCCAATAAACATTGTGTACAGACCGAGCACCATATGATAACCCCAAAAATATATCCACGCATGGCTGTTATAATCAGACTGCAAAGATAGCGTACCCGGTCTTACGCTCAAATCCCCAATAATGGGGATAAAAATCTCCAATGCAACAAGACTAAAAAATATAAACGATAATTTATTCTTTCTTTTCACAGCTTACTGGAACTAACGAAATTTATATACGGACGGAAATTTTTGCACATCCGTATGTACGTGAAAGTGGAATGGAATCGGCGACCCGAATCATACTTGGAACCCAGCTTTCCGCAGAAAGGGAGGGGGGATTACAAAAAGTCTCCAGTAACGCGGGCAAACGTTACAATCTTCCGTCTACCGTTTCGCGCGGCAAAACGCTTCTGACGTCATACACTACGGCGTTCGTTTTGAGCAGTCCGGAAAGATCCAACGCTCCGAACGCTCTGTGCGCAACGGCAAGAATCACGGCGTCGTACTTCCCTGTCGGCTGTTCGGTCACGACGTCGACGCCGTACGCTTCCCGCACGTCGGACGAGTCTACCCACGGATCGTATATCGTGATGCGGTTCGTATATTCCTGTAGCGTGTGATGAATGTCGGTTACTTTCGTGTTTCGCGTGTCCGGACAATTTTCTTTGAAGGCGAAACCAAGTATTAAAATTTCGGCGTTCTTCACAAGAATACCTTTTTTATTCATGCACTTGATCGTCTGGTGGGCGATGTACGCGCCCATGCCGTCGTTGAGGCGTCGCGCGGCCGTCATGATACGGGGCAGCACACCGTAGACCTGTGCTTTTTGGATCAGATAATAAGGGTCGACGCTGATGCAGTGTCCACCGACGAGTCCGGGGTGTAGCCGTATAAAGTTCCATTTGGTGGCGGCCGCCTCGATCACGTCGTGCGTGTCGATATTCATTGCGTTAAAGATCTTGGCCAGCTCGTTCATGAAAGCGATATTGACATCGCGCTGGGCGTTTTCGATGATTTTGGAGGCTTCGGCCACACGGATCGAAGGCGCTTTATGCGTTCCGCCCGTCAGTACGGAGCGATAGATTGCGTCGATTCGCTCGGCCGCTTCCGGCGTAGAGCCTGACGTTACTTTTTGAATCTTCTCTACCGTTCGCTCCTTGTCGCCCGGGTTGATTCGCTCGGGCGAATATCCGGCAAAGAAATCGATGTTGAGCTTCAAACCCGAAACCTGCTCTACGACGGGAAGACATTCTTCTTCGGTCACCCCCGGATAGACAGTCGATTCATACACGACGATGTCTCCTTTTTCGATGACTTTTCCCACCGTCGTGCTGGCGTCAATCAACGCTTTCAGGTTCGGACGGTTGTACACATCGACCGGAGTAGGGACGGCGACGACATAAAAGTTACAGTCGCGAAGGTCTTCGACGTTTGTCGTACATCGGAAACCGTTCTTCAAGGCATCCTGCAACAGTTCGTCGGACACTTCGAGCGTATCGTCGTGCCCAGCCATAATCTTTTCGACCCGCGCGGGGTTCACGTCGAAGCCGATCGTCGGATATTTCGTGGAGAAGAGGCGTGCCAGAGGTAAGCCGACATACCCCATTCCGATGACGCAGATTTTTGTTGATTTCATGGAACAAAGGTAATCACATCTTCCCGAATCTTCCAAATCGAAGTTTTTATGGCGATATCGCTTACGCTCTCCGCGCCGAAGATACAGAGGACAAATACGTTGTTTTTCACGAAAGACATTTGGTTACCTTCTTTCAAACATCTACCTTTGGGCATTGTTTTTTTAATGTTTTCGGCAAAGATGAAATACATCGATCGATTTATGATTGTGGCTTTTGGGCTGATTCTTGCCGGTCATCTGTATGCGCAAAAGAATGGCCGGACGGAGGTTTTTTCGAACCGTGTGAAAAGTCTTCAGGCTCAGGTGGCCGGAGAACTGATTTCGGAACCTTATATCGAGCTGGATGGTGACCGCCGGCTTGAGGTCAGTTTCGACGTGTTGAACCATACGCAGGGACGATATGCTTATTCGGTCATTCATTGCGACGCGGACTGGAAACCGTCGGTGCTGACTCCGATCGAGTACATGGACGGCTTTCAGGGCATGACCATTGAGGATTATTCTCCTTCTTTTAATACAACTGTATCTTACATGAACTACCGCCTTTTCCTGCCTAACGACAATATCCGTTTTAAAGTATCAGGCAATTATTTGCTGCAAATTTATGAAGAAGAAAAACCCGACCAAATCGTTTGTTCGGTACGATTCGGGGTTTATGAACCGCTTATAGGGATTGATGCTGCGGTCAGTGGTAATACGGATATATCGCTCAACAGAGAGCATCAGCAGGTCAGCTTTCAGATCGATCGAAAGGGAGTCACGGTGAACTATCCGCAGACGGAATTGAAGGTCTATGTTTATCAGAACAACCGGACGGACAATGCGGTGAAGAATGTGCAGCCGCAGATTATCACGAATAACCGGCTAACGTATGAACATATCCGCGAACTGATTTTCGAAGCCGGCAACGAATACCGTCGTTTCGAATTTTTGACGCATCGTTACAACGGACTGAATATCGACGGTATCGGGTTTCACAATCCGTACTATCATGCCGACGTGATGATCGATCAAAGTCGAACGCGCACCGGCTACCGTTACGATCAGGATCAGGACGGGCGCTTCTTCGTCCGTTGCAGCGGTTGTAACGACCCGGATACGGAAGCCGATTATTACATCGTTCATTTTACGTATGCTTCCGAACCGTTGCTCGAAGGCGATGTTTATCTGCTGGGGGACTTTGTGCAAAATCAGTTCAATGAGACGAGCCGGATGGAATATAATCCTCAAACACGGCAATATGAAAAAGCGCTGATGCTCAAGCAGGGATATTATAATTACCAGTATGTGCTGCTTCCTCATGGGGAAACAAAGGCGCAGACTTTACCGACGGAGGGCGATTATTACCAAACCGAAAACGAATATACGATTCTTGTCTATCACCGTCCGATGGGGATACGTTATGACCGGCTGATCGGTAAACTGACCCTTCGCAACAGGCAATTTGTTTTATAAATTAGCACCATGGAAGAAAACAAACAAACAACAAAAAAGAAAAGTCGTCTAAAATGGATTGTTCTGTCCGCTCTTTTACTGCTGACGGGGTATGGAGTATACCGTTTGGTCACGTTTTATTATGCTCCGCATCGTTCAACACGCCAAATTTACCTCGTACCCAGAGACGCTGTATTTATCCTTCATTCAAGTAATCCGGTCAATGACTGGAAGCGATTCAGCACGAGTGATCCGTGGCAATGCCTCAGACGCAGTCCTTCGTTTGCCGATGTCGCACGCGATGCGAACAAGCTCGATTCCGCTTTGCAGGCTAACGAGCGACTTCTCGCGTTGGTAGGGAAAAGAGACCTGATGATTTCGGTGCATCGGATGCGCCATGGGAAGCTCGGTTTTCTGTACGTTCTCGACTTGCAGAAGATTTCGGAAGTACAGGCCTTGAAGGAACAGATCGACAAACTCTACGCGTGGATGAACTACGGGGTGACGTATCGGAAATACAAGGACACGGAAATTGTCGAGCTGCGTGATCCCAAAACACGCGACATGCTTTATACGGCTTTTGTAGACAATCATTACATCGCGTCGGCGACGGCCGGACTCATCGAAGCGTCCATCTCGGAACGCAACGAACCGATCATCGGATTAGACCCGCTTTTTATCGAAGCCGACCAATCGACCGATGATGACGGGGTGTGCCGCATTTTCGTGCAGCATGCCACCCTGCCTCGCTTTCTCGATCTGTATATGGGTAAGCGAAAGGGCTATCTGCCGGCGATCGGTGCTTCGATGGCATACACCGGACTGAGCCTGCAAGCCGATAAGGAAAAATTTGCATTGAAGGGGTATACCTTTCTGAAAGATACGGTCAGTCCTTATATCGCTACACTCCTGCATTCGGAGGGCCGGGAAATAACAGCTCATAAGATACTGTCCGATCGTACGGCTTTTTACACTAATATCTGTGTCGATGATCCCTTAACGTTCGTGGAAGAGATGGAAACGATGCTCTCCAACGATGAACCTTCACTCTATGCGACTTATAAAGAATCGTACGAGCGCATTGAAAACATGTTCGATATATCCTTGCGAGACGATTTTCTGAGCTGGATGGCCGGTGAATTTGCCGTAACCGAGCTTGAACCGGGACTGTTGGGGCATGACACGGAAATGTTACTTGCCGTTCGTGCCGAAGACCTCGGACGGGCGCAGGAAAAGATGGCATACATCGAGAAGCAGGTGAAAAAGAACACGCCGGTTCATATTCGCAAGGCGAATTATAAAGGATATGAGATCAATTATGTAGAGTTGAAAGGTTTCTTCGCGCTCTTTTTCGGGAAAATGTTCGAGAAGTTCGAGAAACCTTACTATACGTATGTAAATGATTTCGTCGTTTTCAGCAATAAACCGGCGACGTTACTCTCTTTCATCGAAGATTATGAGCAGGAGCGTACGTTGCGTAACGATAACGGATTCAAACAAGTGCTCTCGCAAATCGACGACCGGTCTACTTATTTCGTCTACACGAACAGCATCAAGTTTCTGCCGCTCATGGAGCCGCTGTTGAACCAGAAGACATGGGAAAGTTGGTCGGCCAACCGCGAGATGGTTTACTCGTTTCCTTATTCCGCTTTGCAGATCGTTGGCAATCGTCAGAAGGTCGCTTTGCGGATGGTCATGAATTATCATCCTTATCGGCCTCCGGTTATGTCGGAAGAAGAATTACGCGAAGAGGATGATACCGAGATTTCGGAAAAGGCGGCCATCGATGAGCTGAACCGTTTTTATGCCGAGAAGTTCCAGGGCAACATCTATCGCGAGTTTTATCCCGAAGGTGCGTTGAAGAGCGAATGTGAGATACGCAATGGGCAGCGTCACGGCAAATATCACGAATATTTCGAAAATGGCAGCTTGAAAATACGCGGCCGGTACGATCAAGATCATCCCACGGGAACATGGAAGTATTATACGGAAGACGGCACACTGGAGAAAAAGGTTCGACTGTAAGAGATTTTCTCTCTTTATCTTGATGTGCCGATAGGATGGTTGGAGACAGGTAAGGAAGGAGAGATTCAGAAACGTTTTCTATTTGTTTTTCCGGTGAAGAAGCTGCTCCGGTTCAAATCGATTTTTTCGCTTGTGAGGATAATCAAATATTCATCGACGGCTGCGAGCAGGGCCGTTGCAAGCACCGTTTTCAGAATGATTTCGTTTACTTCGTTTTCGCATACGATGAACAGCATCGTGGCGAAGACAAGCACTACCGTCAGTTTGTTTCCGAGCGTATGAATGGATAGAAACCGTCCGAAGCGGTATCGGGCGGTGCACAGTGCGAGGCCTCTGACGGTCACGATAGCCGCCAGTTCCCAAATATGCTCGATGACGAGCGACTCGTATTTCGTGCAAAAGACGATCCCTGTCATGCCGAAGAATATCCAGTCGCCGAATGAGTCGAGCCGTGCACCGGTGGCGCTTTGGCAATGATAACGTCGGGCAATGAAACCGTCTGCCGCGTCGGTCAGACCGATCAGCAGGATCATGGCCGCCAATGCAGGTGGTCGATCAGCCACCGCGAGCATGACCGGCGAAAGGATGATGCGCGAAATCGACAGGATATTCGGAATTTTTTTCACTCCTTTATTCATTCTTCGTTTATCAAGGTGGGCGTTCGTTTTTACCCGTATCTGCTGCAAAGGTAGTTAAAATTTCGTGGTATAGGAGGTTGGCTTTCCATCGATTTCCGAGCAAAAAGGTTCGACGTCGAAGCAAAAAGGTTCGACGTCGAAGCAAAAAGGTTCGATGTCGAAGCAAAAAGGTTCGATGTCGGAGCAAAAAGGTTCGACGTCGGAGCAAAAAGGTTCGATGTCGGAGCAAAAAGGTGCGATGTCGGAGCAAAAAGCTCGGATGTCGAAGCAAAAAGGTTCGATGTCGAACCTTTTTCTGACGAAATGGCAGGAAAACGACAAAATGTCTCTCCAAGATAGTGCGATTGTGGCTAAGAATACGCAGGAGGAGGGCAGGAAACAGGGGCAGCGGTCTGGTGTTTTTATCCTGTCGGTATAAAATCTCGGGGATTTTATCTAAATTTGCGGCTTCTTAAAAAACGATAAAATATGCGTTCAGTTTGTGTGTATTGTGCGTCCAGCTCGCGGATCGACACGGGATATACCGAGGCGGCCGAAGCTTTGGGAACACTGCTTGGTAAAGGCCGGTGGCGGGTGATTAACGGAGCCGGAAGTTTCGGCTTGATGCGTGTCATTTCGGATGCGACGTTGAAGGCGGGAGGAACGGTCGTCGGGGTCATTCCGCATTTTATGGTCGATAACGGGTGGTGTCATTCGGGGCTTACGGAGCTGATTCGTGTCGAGACGATGCATGAGCGCAAGCAACGGATGGCCGATATGTCCGATGCGGTCATTGCTCTGCCGGGCGGTTGCGGTACATTGGAAGAGTTGATGGAAATCATCACGTGGCGGCAACTGGGACTGTATCATCATCCGGTAGTGATTCTCAATACGAATCATTATTATGATCCTTTGTTGGAGATGTTGAACCGCGCCGAAGACGAACAATTTATGCGTTTGCAGACACGTATGTTGTGGCAAGTGGCCGAAACGCCGGAAGAAGCTATGCGGATGATTGATGTCTGAGAGGGCAGGATAGGAGCGGGGGCGGTTCAGTTTTTCAATCCGTATGAGGTGCTTCGGCCGCCGTCGCCGTGTTTGTGCAGAATTTTTTTGTCGATCAGGTCTTGAATATCTCTGAGCGCCGTATCAGGAGAACAGAGATTGATATTCGCCCAAATGGATGAAGTGATTTTATCGTCCATACCTTCCCACAACAAATTGATCATCTTTACTTGACGGTCGTTCAGACGTACCAGACGATATTTCTCCCAGAACTTCGACTTTTCCAAAATACGTGTGATCGATGCTTCGGCTTCGGTCAGCGCCGCTTCCAGACAATGGAGAAACCACATGATCCATTCGGTAATATCCAGATCATGATTGCAAGCGGTTTCTAACAGTTGCCGGTACGTTTCTTTTCGTTTGCAAAACTGCTCCGACAAGCAGAAAAAACGTTGCGGGAAGTTATCGGCTCGTGTGAGGAAGAGCTGCGAGATGGCCCGTGCGATTTGCCCGTTGCCCGTTGCGAACGGATGGAGGAGCCAGAAATAGATGTGTGCCACTGCCGCTTTGAGAACCGGATCGGTCGGGTGCTTTGTATTCATCCACTTGACAAATCGTTTCATCTCGTTTGAGATCGGCGAGGTATCCTGCATGGCGAAATAATGAAGCGACCCGGAAGAAGTTGCCGTTGTAACAGCTTCCGTATGAGACGATGGGTCGGGAGAGAGGAGGCTTAGGGCATCCCTCCACCCCCAAATACGTTCTTCCGTGACGGGTTCGAGATAATTTCGCAGTACGTCGGTCGAAACACCGACGATGCCGTCGACAGTAATATCGATATCATGATCGGGCTTCTGCTTCTTTTCCAGTTTAAGCTGATGAATCACAGATATACGTACTTTGTCGGCATCGAGTGTGTGTCCGTCAAGTTCGGCCGATCGGAGAATTTCGTTAGAGATCGCATTCAACAGGGCATTTTTTTTCAGATCGATTCCCAGCAAGCTCGTCTTGCCGACAAGTCGTCCCTGCCGGTTACGCACTTCCCCCAATATGGACATTACTTCCTGGGAGTTCCATGTCAGGTAGGGCCATTCTTTTTCTTGCCATATAGCTGTTTTACGCATATTCTCCGTAAGATTTGCGGCAAAAATAAGGAACTTTTTCGGAAATAACGAACGAATATCAGACTAAAAACGCAAAACTTTGTTAACTGTTGCTTGTTAGGTTGTATGTAAATGATTTGTTTCGTTACATAAAAATTGTGAGGGCGGTCTTATCTGTTTGTATTTTAAAAGAATAGGTGGTATGGTGCGATGTTTTGATAAAGGTAGAGGAAGGAACATGGAAATGGAGTTATCAACACTTTTGGATGTGTATTGTTGAAAACTATTTTTTATGGCTTCGCGAACGGAGGCTATTTTTGTCACTTATCCTTGCGAAGAGACGTAAAAAAAGAAGGATAAAATACGGAGGAAAAACGCTATGATGGAACACGGTACAAATTATTCATTTTTCATAGAGGCTTTGCAGCCTCTGACTTTTCATTCGGTAAAGGGCTTATCCGACCGGTTTATTTCGGAACTTTCGGAAGACGAGCGAAACAAACTTTTCGATGAACTGAAGCGCAGCGGCAACTTGCAGGAAACCGAACCGCAACTCTCTGCTTATCTTTACGCGTTCGGCGATATGCAGGAAGCTCGTCTACAGAGGGCTTACGATCGTTTTCCTCAACCATTTTTCAGCGAAGAGATCGAATGGATTGATTATGGTTGCGGGCAGGGGCTCGGAGCGATGGTGTATCATGATTTTCTGCAGGTACGAAATCTTACCTCGTCTGTTCGTCGGTTTACACTGATTGATCCATCGGAGCGTTGTTTGCAACGAGCGGCTTTACACGTGCGTCGCTTTTTTCCGCATTCCGAAATCCGTACGGTATGCAAATACATCGATGAATTGACTGCGGACGATCTCTTCTCCGGTAATCCGTCCCGTACGTTGCACCTCCTTTCCAATCTCCCCGGCATGGCGACCCGCACGGTCGAACATATCGCAGACATTTTTGGTGATGCACCCGAGGGAGATCATCAATTTGTTTGCGTAGGGCCTTATTATCGGAATATGCCGGAACGCATGGAACGGCTGGATACCCTGCTCGAACGATTGAAAATACCGAAAGATAGGGTCGTTTCGGAAGACTGCGGGGAAGATGAGTTTGTGCCCGGCCAAGCGTGGACATCTGCGTTGCGGATCTTCGCGAAGGGTAGGGAAGAGCCGAAGTTCGAGACTCCTTCTGAAGCACCGCCTGTTTCGCTTGTTGAACCGATAGAGATTCCCGAACCGGAATCTCCGGAGCAAGCCTCTTCCGACGATGATCAAAAAGAAAAGCCGCAGATCGAACAAATTCTGGAGACCCTGAACGATCCGGAGGAGCCGGAATATGTCGTTCAATTACGTGTTGAAGCTGAACGGGGTGAAGCCCGTTCACAAAACAGGCTCGGTTATTTGTACGACGTGGGGAAGGACGTATTTCAGAACGATGCCGAAGCGGTGCGATGGTACCGGCGAGCGGCGGCGCAAGGCTACGCTATGGCGCAGTATAATCTGGGCAATCATTACTTGGCGGGACGCGGTGTGCCGCAAGATGACGGTGAGGCGATCAAATGGTTCCGTCGGGCGGCTGAACAGGAAATTTTACCAGCCATGAATAATCTCGGGGTGATCTACGCGACGGGAAAGGGCGTCAAACGGGATGAGACCGAAGCGATCAAATGGTATCGTAAAGCAGCTCAAAAGGGAGATCAAACAGCTATTCGGAACTTACGGAAACGTGGAATTTCTCTTTGATGTTTTTCCGTCGGGATACTTAAACTGTTACCTTGTTTTTGTTTAAACGGTTAATAAATCAGGTTTTTACAGAGTGGGAGAAAAATAAGTTGGTGAAACGACAAGGATCGGACTTGCTGCCGAATCGCTGCCGCGTTAAGACGTTTTTACCCCCTTAGAACTGATTTTTTATTTTGGCAAAAAATCTTACCTTTGCGGCAATTTTTCAAAAACATGTATATTATAAGATGAGTAATCGATTTGCCGAATATAACACGTTCGATTTGTCAGACATTAACAAAAAAATACTGCAAAGATGGCAGGAAGGAAATGTCTTCCACCAGAGTCTGAATATCCGCAAGGATGCCCCTTCTTTCGTTTTCTACGAAGGACCTCCTTCGGCTAACGGTATGCCCGGCATTCATCACGTCATAGCGCGTTCGATTAAAGATATTTTCTGCCGTTACAAGACGATGAAGGGCTATCGTGTCGACCGCAAGGCCGGATGGGATACACACGGCTTACCTGTGGAACTTGGGGTAGAGAAAGAACTCGGGGTCACGAAAGAAGATATCGGCAAAAAAATATCGGTGTCCGATTACAATATGGCTTGTCGCAAAAACGTGATGAAATTCACGAAAGAATGGGAAGACCTGACACAGAAGATGGGCTATTGGGTCGATATGGATCATCCGTATATCACCTACGACAACCGATATATCGAAACGCTCTGGTATCTTCTCAAAGAATTGCACCGGAAAGGCCTTTTGTATAAAGGATATACGATTCAGCCTTATTCGCCTGCCGCGGGTACGGGGCTTAGCTCGCACGAGTTGAACCAGCCCGGTTGCTACCGCGATGTGAAGGATACGACGGTGACGGCACAGTTCTGTGCTAAAATGCCCGCCGCAAAAGAAAATGACTTCTTGAAACAAGTATTCGGCAAAGAGACGGACAACGTATATTTCCTTGCGTGGACGACAACTCCTTGGACTCTGTCGTCGAATACGGCATTGTGTGTCGGTGAAGCCATCGATTACGTGGCTGTTCGTTCTTTTAACCCGTATTCCGGAGCGCCGAACGTCTACATTCTGGCGAAAGCTTGTATGGATGCGTACTTCAATCCGAAAGCGGCCGAACTGTCACTCGACGAATACAAACCGGGCGACAAGCTGATTCCGTTCGAAGTGCTTGCCACATGCAAAGGTAAAGACCTGATCGGCATCGGGTACGAACAACTGATACCTTGGTTCAATCCCGGCGAGGGCGCGTTCCGTGTCATCTCCGGCGACTACGTGACGACCGACGACGGTACGGGTATCGTGCATATCGCACCGACCTTTGGTGCCGATGACGCGCGGGTAGCCAAGAACTTCGGCGTCCCGCCGTTGCAGCTTGTCGACAAAGCGGGTAACCTGCGTCCCGCCGTCGATCTGAAAGGCCGTTTCTACTGTCTCGAAGACCTTGACGAGGATTATGTGAAGAAGAACGTCAACGTTTCACTCTATAAAGACTATGCCGGTCGTTATGTAAAGAACGACTACGACCCGCAACTCAATGGAAACGACGAAACACTCGATATCGACTTGTGCGTCATGCTTAAACAGCAGGGATTGGCGTTCAAGATCGAAAAGCATGTGCACAATTATCCGCATTGCTGGCGCACCGATAAACCGGTACTTTACTATCCCTTAGACAGCTGGTTTATCCGAACTACCGCCTGCCGCGACCGGATGATCGAACTCAACGAAACCATCAACTGGAAGCCGCAAAGCACCGGAACGGGACGCTTCGGTAAATGGCTCGAAAACCTTCAGGACTGGAACTTGAGCCGCAGCCGTTATTGGGGTACACCGCTTCCGATCTGGCGTACCGACGATGGTGCGGAAGAACTTTGTATCGGATCGGTCGAAGAACTGTATCACGAAATCGAAAAAGCTGTTGCCGCTGGTTTTATGACGAGCAATCCGTATAAGGATAACGGTTTCAAACCGGGTGAATATACATCGGAAAATTATGACCGGATTGACTTGCATCGTCCGTATGTCGATGAGATCACGCTGGTTTCTCCGCAGGGAAAACCGATGAAACGAGAGATCGACCTGATTGATGTATGGTTCGACTCCGGCGCGATGCCTTACGCGCAGATTCATTATCCGTTCGAACATAAAGACGCGTTCGACCGACGCGACGTCTATCCCGCCGATTTCATTGCCGAAGGAGTAGACCAGACACGCGGATGGTTCTTTACGCTCCATGCCATCGCCACGATGATCTTCGACAGTGTGGCGTTTAAGAATGTGGTATCTAACGGACTGGTGCTCGACAAGAACGGAAATAAGATGTCCAAACGTCTCGGCAATGCGGTCGATCCGTTCGAGACGATCGAAAAATACGGTTCCGATCCGTTGCGTTGGTACATGATTACGAATGCCTCGCCATGGGATAACCTCAAATTCGATGTCGAAGGCATTGAAGAAGTGCGTCGTAAATTCTTCGGTACATTATATAATACGTATTCGTTCTTCGCACTGTATGCCAATGTAGACGGTTTCACCTACGGAGAGCCGGATGTGCCGATGACCGAACGTCCCGAAATCGACCGCTGGATATTGTCGCTGCTCAACTCGCTCGTCAAAGACGTGGATGAGTTTTATGAAACATACGAACCGACCCGTGCCGGACGCGCGATCTCGGATTTTGTGAATGATCACTTAAGCAACTGGTATGTTCGTCTGAACCGTCGCCGCTTCTGGGGCGGAGGCATGACACAGGATAAGCTCTCGGCTTATCAGACGCTTTACACCTGCCTTGAAACGGTCAGCAAGCTGATGGCGCCGATTTCGCCGTTCTACGCCGATCGATTGTTTACCGATTTGATTTCCGTAACCGGACGTGACAAGGCGGAGTCCGTACATCTGAGCGACTTCCCCAAGTGCAATGAAGCGATGATCGACAAAACGCTCGAAGAGCAGATGCAGATCGCGCAGGACATCTCGTCTATGGTGCTCGCATTGCGTCGTAAAGTGAATATTAAGGTACGTCAACCGTTGCAAACCCTCATGGTGCCGGTGACCGACGACCGGCAGAAGGAACATATCGAAGCGGTAAAAAACTTAATCTTAAGCGAAGTCAACGTAAAAGAACTCAATTTTGCGGATAACTCGGCCGGTATACTGGTGAAAAAGATTAAGCCCGACTTTAAGAAGCTGGGGCCGCGTTACGGAAAGGTTATGAAACAATTGGCCGCAGCCATTCAGGCCATGACGCAAGAAGATATAGCTTTGCTCGAACAAAACAGTTCGTTTACGTTCAACCTTGAAGGGGTGGAAAGTGTTATTGTAGCAGACGATGTTGAGATCATATCGGAAGATATTCCCGGCTGGCTTGTGGCCAACGAAGGACGCCTGACAATCGCGCTCGACATTACCGTCACGGACGAGCTTCGCAAGGAAGGATTGGCACGCGAATTGGTGAACCGCATTCAAAACCTGCGTAAAAGCAGCGGACTGGAGATCACGGACAAGATACGTATCGCCATGGTACCCGCTCCGGAAATGAACGGAACAATCAGTGATTATGCCGATTATATTCAAAAGCAGGTGCTTGCCGAGTCGATCGAAATGACGGAAAATCTGCCGGATGCGACAGAACTCGATCTGGATGATTTTAAATTATACGTAAACATCGAAAAAGTTTGAGCCGACATGGTGTAATATCAAAAGAATATCGTATTTTTGAAAACCAAATAAAAGGAGGACTGAATTATGGCTGAGAAGACAAGATACTCGGATGCGGAGCTGGAAGAATTTCGCGCCATTATCATGGAGAAGCTCGATAAAGCGAAGAAAGATTACGACTTGTTGAGATCGGGGATTACGAATGCCGACGGCAACGACGTCTCCGACACTTCACCGACATTCAAGGTGATGGAAGAGGGGGCGGCTACTTTGTCGAAAGAAGAAGCCGGCCGTTTGGCGCAACGTCAGATGAAATTTATCCAGAGCTTGCAGGCAGCGCTTATCCGTATCGAGAACAAAACATACGGGGTATGCCGTGAAACAGGTAAGCTGATCGCGAAAGAACGTCTGCGTGCGGTACCTCATGCTACACTGAGCATCGAGGCCAAACAGAGCGGAGTAAGATAAGCGGCGCGTCTGATGAAAGGAAAAAAAGCGTGGGGAGCAGTAGTCGTTATTTTGCTGCTTCTCTTTCTTGATCAGGCTTCGAAAATATGGGTGAAAACCCACATGCAACTGCACGAAAGCATTGAAATCTTTTCATGGTTTCAGCTTTACTTCACCGAAAATCCCGGCATGGCCTTCGGGATGGAGTTTTTCAACAAGCTCGTGCTGTCCGTCTTTCGCATTGTGGCGGTGATTGCCATTGCGTACTACCTGATTCGCCTCGTACGACGCAACTATTCGTTCGGCTTCATTGCTTGCGTTGCACTGGTTTTTGCCGGAGCACTCGGTAACATTATCGACAGTGTGTTCTATGGCGTCATCTTCGATCACAGTTACGGACAAGTCGCTACGTTTATGCCGGCCGACGGAGGGTATGCTTCTCTCTTGCACGGCAAAGTCGTGGACATGTTGTATTTTCCGCTCATCCGAACCACTTTCCCGGACTGGTTTCCGATATGGGGCGGAGAGGAGTTTATTTTCTTCCGGCCGATCTTCAATCTGGCCGACTCATCTATTTGTGTCGGAGGAGCGATCTTGTTGCTGTTTTATCATCACACTCTTTCCAAGAGTCTTTCGACGAAGTAGGTTCGATACATGCCGGACAGGAAATTTCAGCGATTTTTCATCGGATGCTCGGCTGTCATCTTGTTGTCGGCATGCAGCCACACACCCAAAGGAATTATTCCGGAGAAAAAAATGTGCGATGTGCTGATCGATATGCAGATGGCCGAGACGATCATCAACGATGATCCGTATAAATACGGATCGTTTCGGCAAAAAAACGCGTTGTTCCAGTCGGTCTTTAAAAAGCACAATTTGACGCAGGCTGAATACGACAGCTCGTTGATATGGTACGGTAAAAATATCGATATCTATATGCGTGTCCACGATATGGCGATGGCTGAAGTAGACAAGCGTATAAACGCCCTTGGTGAAGTGAAAGCCGAAGCATTCGATGTACCACTGGCCGACTCGGTCGATCTGTGGGTTGATAAACGATGCTATATTTTCTTTCCTAAGTCGTTGTCTAACAAAATTGTGTTCGATCTGAAACCTGCTGAAGCGTATCCGTCCGATTGTCGTTTCGTGTGGGAAATGCAAGTCTGGGGACTGACGCCGGGCAGGCAGGTGTTGGAAGTGAATCTGCGTGCCGACATGTCCGATTCGACCCTTGTCGTAAAAGACTCAATCGTCGGGGACGGGTTTCATCAATATACTTTGCAGGGTATGCCGTATGAACCGGTACAGCGTGTTTACGGGTATATCCGTATGAAATCACCGGCTGTTCCAGATCCTAAAATCTACATCGACCGAATCCGGCTGATGAGGTATCGAGTCGGAGAGTAGGCGTTTTTTCGCATGCTCCCTTAATCGGTTAATATATCTGTTCAGGCGGCGCCGTTCGTGTTCTTCTTTCGAAATAGACGGAGGTGCGACCTCGAATTGTTTGTAGGCTTGTGCATTCCGCGCATTCCGTTTTTTGGCGCGGTGACTCGGCCAGAAGATGGTTCGGGCAATGTCTTCGGCATCGAACGTTATATATGGACTCGGAAGCGTTTGTTTGTCATCTAACGTCGTTTTTTTTACGTTCATTTTCATCAATATCATCATCTCTTCGATTTGTCTTTCCGATAACATCATTCCTCCCGATTTGTTTATACCTCTATCCGGATCGTTTGCCGACTTGTTGTTTTTATTCAGATCATACAGCATGAAAACGGAAGGCGGGAGCAGATGAAGTTTGCGATGGCTTTCGGGGCGGATGATGCTGTCGAACGATTTGACGATGGGTAATTCCAGCGGACTGTGTTTCATCTGCTGTTCGGGAGTGGGAGCGGGGTTGATCAGCGTGCCGGAGCGGATGGCTCGAAGGGTTTCTTCGTTCAGTTTTAACTTTTCCTGCCCCGACAACACGCGCTGTAACCACAACGAGTCTTTTGCCGACCAATCTTTCTGTGCCGATGCGGTGATACACACCTGCAATCCTAATACTAAAAACAACACGTAGCGTCTTTCCATAGCCCGATATCTATATATTTCGGGCAAAAATAAAAAGGTGAGGGAGAAAGGTTCATGCGCTTGTGTGCAAAAAAACGTAGGAGATGTTTATTTCAAAAAAAATAAACGTTTTTCCATCGATGTTTTACTAAAAAATATGGATTCGGCGTGTGTGATGCTATTCAGCCATCCAGCAGTCAGTCCTTTGGGTATTGATTCGTTGAGTTGTTGAGTTGTTTATAGCCCTGCGGACGTTGAATTGTTGATTTGTTGAGTTGTTTGCCCGCCATGGCGTGGATATGAACATCCCCCTTGCCCCCTTCAAAGGGGGAAGAGCGAAGCGAAGGGGGATGTCATCCCTTCAAAGGGGGAATTTACATGGTACACGACGAATCATGTACCCGGAAAATGACCATTAACCATTGACAATTAACATTAAATTCGCGTCGTTTGCGTAATTTGCGTTCGAACATCGTCATTTGTCATTCGTCAATTGTCATTCTTTACTACTCTGACTACCTTGACTCCTTTTACTACTCTGACTCCTTTTCTAACTAACCTTTAAACGCCCTCAGGGCTTTAAATCTCCTGTTCTATTTTGTACTTGTTGCGGCTCGGAGCATTACGCGAGATCAGTTCGCCGATAAATCCGGCCAAAAAGAGTTGCGTACCGATTACCATAGCCGTGAGTGAGATGTAGAAGTAGGGCGAGGTGGTTACGAGCGGCCGCAGGTCGCCGTTGTACATGGAAACCAGTTTCATGATCAGCACGGCGACGAGCGCTACGAACCCGATCAGGAACATCACGCTTCCCCAAAGCCCGAAGAAGTGCATGGGCTTTTTCCCGAACTTCGAGGTGAACCACAGTGAAATCAGGTCTAAGTATCCATTGACGAAGCGGTCGAGACCGAACTTCGTTTCGCCGTATTTACGCGCTTGATGATGCACGACCTTCTCGCCGATCTTGTTGAATCCGGCGATTTTGGCCAGATAGGGGATATAGCGGTGCATGTCGTTGTAGACTTCGATATTCTTCACCACTTCGCGCCGATACGATTTCAGTCCGCAGTTAAAATCGTGCAGATTGATGCCCGAGAACTTCCGTGCCGTAGCGTTGAAGAGTTTGGAGGGGAGGTTCTTGGTCAGCTTGTTGTCGTAGCGTTTCTTTTTCCATCCCGACACGATGTCGTAGCCGTCTTCCTTGATCATCCGGTAGAGTTCGGGAATTTCGTCGGGGCTGTCCTGTAAGTCGGCGTCCATTGTGATAATCACGTCACCCTCGGCGCGTTGGAATCCGCAGTGCAGCGCCGGCGACTTACCGTAATTACGGCGGAACTTGATGCCTTTCACGTGTGCCGACTGTCGTGCCAGATGCTCGATCACCTGCCATGAATGGTCGGTGCTTCCGTCGTTGACAAAGATGATTTCGTAACTGAAATGATGTTCGTTCATCACCCGTTCGATCCACGCGTGCAATTCGGGCAGCGATTCGGCTTCGTTATACAGAGGTACGACTACTGATATATCCATCGGTTTTATTTACGTTGTTTTGGTTGGCAAAGGTAAAATAAAAATTTGTTTAAGGGAAATTCTACCTCGTGTATAAAACACGCGCCGGATACATTCGTTTACTTTGCATCCGGCGCGCTCATGAAAAAGCTCAAATTTCTCTCGCTTTGGAGCCTCTTGTCGGATTCGAACCAACGACCCCGAGATTACAAATCACGTGCTCTGGCCAACTGAGCTAAAGAGGCAGGTGGGAAAGCTTTCTACATCGCACCGCTACAACCAAGTACCCTTGCTGCGGTCAAGCCCTGGGGGGATTCCGAGGGAGCTGGTCGTGTAGGACTTTCCCGGCGCAAAGATACGCTCTTTTTCCAACTAATCAAATTTTTTTTCGTTATCCTGAAAATTCTCGTACTTTTGCGCAAACAAAAAAGTACATGAACACGACCGATCGTTTTCTTCGTTACGTCTCGTTCGATACCCGGTCGGACGAGGACGCGCAGACGACGCCCAGCACACCCGGGCAACTGCATTTGGCCGAATATTTGGCGCAGGAACTGACGGCCATCGGGATGGACGACGTCTCGCTCGATGCCAACGGTTACGTCATGGCCACTCTGCCTGCCACCACACAGCGTGAAGGCATCCCCACCATCGGATTTATCGCTCACATGGATACCAGCCCCGATATGACGGGCAAGGACGTGAAGCCGCGCATCGTGACGTACGACGGCGGCACGATCGTGCTGAACGAGGCGGAGCGGATCGTGCTCTCGCCCGATACGTTTCCGGAGCTGGCCAACTACGTGGGGCAGGAGTTGATCGTTACCGACGGGACGACGTTGCTGGGGGCCGACGATAAGGCCGGCGTGGCTGCCATCGTATCGGCCATGGAATACCTGCTTACGCATCCGGAGATCGCTCACGGCAAGGTGCGCGTCGCCTTTACGCCCGACGAAGAGATCGGGCGGGGAGCCGACCGGTTCGACGTCGACAAGTTCGGTTGCGACTGGGCATACACGATCGACGGCGGGGAAATCGGCGAGTTGGAGTACGAGAATTTCAACGCCGCGGAGGCCGTAATCACGATCAAAGGGCGGAACGTACATCCCGGCTATGCCCGAAACAAGATGGTGAACGCCGCTCTGCTGGCTACGGAGCTGAGCGCTTCGCTGCCACCCGAACAACGGCCGGAGAAAACGAGCGGGTACGAAGGTTTTTTTCATCTCACACGCTTGGAAGCGACCGTCGAGGAGGCTTCCTTACATTATATTATTCGCGATCATGACCGGTCTCTTTTTGAGCAGAAAAAAGACTTGCTCCGTAGGCTCGTACATGAGATGGAGGCGAGGTATCCCGGTTGCGTAACGATCGAGGTGCGTGACCAGTATTACAATATGCGCGAAATCATCGAGCCGAGAATGGAGATGATCGAGTACGCGCGCGAGGCGATGCGTGCGGCTGGCGTTACGCCGCGTATTCGTCCGGTGCGGGGCGGTACGGACGGGGCGCGTCTGTCGTTCATGGGATTGCCCTGCCCGAACCTGTTTGCCGGAGGACTGAATTTCCACGGACGATACGAATATCTGCCGGTCCGTTCGCTCGAAAAAAGCAAGGAAACGATTATTCAACTATGTCATATCATAACCAATCAAACGAAATAGAAATGAAGACAACACCATTTACCGATTTACACATCGCACTGGGTGCGAAAATGCATGAGTTTGCCGGATATAACATGCCGATCGAATATGCCGGAATTATCGAAGAACATCAGACCGTATGCCGGAGCGTAGGCGTTTTCGACGTCTCGCACATGGGCGAAATCTGGGTCAAAGGGCCGAAAGCGCTCGAACTGCTTCAGAAAGTGACGTCGAACGATGTCGCTTCGCTGCCGGTCGGGAAGGCGCAGTACAGCTATTTCCCCAACGAGCAGGGCGGTATCGTCGACGATATCATCGTGTATCATTACGAAGACGAGAAATACCTGCTCGTGGTCAATGCTTCGAACGTGCAGAAAGACTTCGACTGGTGCGTGAAGCACAACACGATGGGCGCCGAGCTTGAAAACGCGTCGGACAATATGGGGCAGCTGGCCGTGCAGGGGCCGAAAGCCGCCGAGGTGATGCAACGCCTGACGCCGGTCGACCTCTCGTCGATTCCTTACTACGGATTCGTCACGGGCGAATTTGCCGGATGTCCGAACGTGATCATCTCCAACACCGGTTATACCGGCGCGGGAGGGTTCGAACTGTATTTCTATCCGAACGAAGGACGCAAGATCTGGGATGCCCTCTTCGAGGCCGGTAAACCCGAAGGCATCCGCCCCATCGGACTGGGAGCGCGCGATACGCTGCGTCTGGAGATGGGATTCTGCCTCTACGGAAACGATATCGACGACACGACGTCGCCCATCGAAGCCGGTTTGGGGTGGATTACGAAATTCGTCGACGGCAAAGACTTCGTCAACCGCGCCGCGCTGGAGAAGCAGAAGAAAGAAGGAGTGGCTCGCAAGCTTTGCGCTTTCGAACTGTTGGAGAAGGGCGTGCCGCGTAACGGCTACGAAATCGTTTGTCCGCAGGGCGAAGTGATCGGCCGCGTAACGTCGGGTACGATGTCTCCGACGATGAAAATCGGTATCGGTCTCGGCTACGTGGAGGCCGGCCACGCCAAGGTGGGCGAAGACGTGTGCATCCGTGTGCGTAACCGCGACCTGAAGGCGCGGATCGTCAAACCGCCGTTCCGCAAATGAAGAAGAACAAAATCCGTTTCGGCGTAGTCGGTACGAATTTTATTACCGACTGGGTGATTGCCGGCGGGCGCGAAGACGAACGGTTCGAACTCTCGGCCGTTTGTTCGCGCTCGCACGAAACGGCGCGGGCTTTCGCCGACAAACACCGTATTCCGCATACGTTTACCTCGCTCGAAGCGATGGCGGCCAGCCCCCTGATCGATGCCGTTTACATTGCTTCGCCCAACGCGTTTCACGCGCAGCAGACCATCCTGTGCATACGCCACGGCAAACACGTGTTGTGCGAAAAAGCGTTGGCCTCGAACGCTGCCGAAGCGCGCGAAATGATCGCCACGGCACGTCGTCAGGGCGTCGTGCTGATGGAGGCGATGAAACCAACGCTCACGCCCGGCTTCCGCGCCATCGGCGAGCAACTGCCACGCGTCGGAACTCTCCGGCGCTACTTCTCCTGTTACTGCCAATACTCGTCGCGCTACGACAAACTCAAAGAGGGCGTTGTGCTCAACGCCTTTCAGCCCGCACTGAGCAACGGCGCCACGATGGACATCGGTGTTTACACGATTTATCCCATGGTCGTACTCTTCGGCCGACCGAAGACCGTCCATGCTTCGGGCGTCAAACTTTTCAGCGGTGTCGACGGGCAGGCAGCCGTTCAATTTTCGTACGACGGAGGCCTCGACGCGACCGTCCTCTACGGAAAAATCGCCGACTCGACGCTGCCTACCGAAATTCAGGGCGAAAGCGGAACGATTACGGCCGACCGCATCAACATCATCAGTCGAGTGAGCTTCACTCCTCGCAAAGGCGAAACGGTCGACCTGCTCGTGCCTCCCACCCATAACGAATACTACTACGAAATAGCCGAATTTATCGACCTGATCCAATCCGGCACGATGGAATCGGCCGTCAACTCGCACGCCCACTCGTTGATCACGATGGAAATACTCGACGAAATCCGCCGTCAGCTCGGTGTGCGCTTCCCTGCCGACGAACGCTGACATAATAATTGTTAATGGTTATGACCTTGCGGGCGTTGAGGTGTTGAGGTGTTGAGTTGTTGATAGCCCTTCGGGCGTTTAGTTGTTGAATTGTTGAGTTGTTTGCCGTGTAGGGGCGAACCTGTGTGTTCGCCCTTCGATGGCGTGGATATGAACATCCCTCCTTTCCCCCCTTCGAAGGGGGGAATTTACGATGTTCCGAACGCAAATGAACACAAATGGCGCAAATGAACGCAAATGAAAACTTGTGCAACTTGTCATAAACTTGTGCAACTTGTGGTATCTGAATGTTGATGACTGAATGCTGAATAACCATTGACAATTGACAATTAAATCTGCGTTGATTTGCGGTTATTCGCGTCATTTGCGTTCTGATAATCTGCCAACACGACACAAAAAATAAGGGCGAATACACAGGTTCGCCCCTACATTAACTACTTGCTGACTACTCTTGACTACTTTTCACTTTTCGTTTTTCACTTGATCAGGATCTTCGTTACTCGTTCTCCTGTCTGCACCAGATACACGCCCGACGGCAACGGCTGAACGTGATCACCGGAGGGGAGCGCGAGCGTCTTCACGAGGGCACCTTCTACATTATATATATGTACCGTTTCGGCTTTGGGCAGCGTGAGATACAACGCGCTGCCGGCGGCGAAGACGCGCAACCCGTCGACCGTTTGATTGGCTGTAGTCTCATTGATCTTAAAGTCTTTCCAGACAGGCGCAGCCTGATACTTCGCCTTGGTGCCTTTGGGTACCTTTAGTGTTACGCCCGAGAGGGTAACGTTGTCAAAGACATCCGCATCGATGGCAAGCGGCGTGTCCCAACCGACGATTACCTCCGTCAGGGCTTTGCAATTCTTAAAGGCCGAATACGCTATATCGCTGACAGCGCTTGGAATATGGATGCTTTTCAGTGAAGTGCAGCCGTAAAAGGCGTTATATCCGATTTCAGTAAGAGTAGCCGGCAGCGTGATGCTTTGCAGCGCTGTGCAATTGAAAAAGCCGTGAAATTCAATTTCGGTCAGCGTAGCCGGCAGCGTGATGCTTTGCAGCTCTTTACATCCATCAAAGGCACATGGCCCAATTCTGGTAATGCCCGCCGGTACGGTAAAGGACGTAGCCGGTTTCCCTGCGGGGTAGTAGATGAGGCGGGTCTTTGCTTTGTTGTAGAGCACGCCGTCGGCCGCGGTAAAATGGGCGTTGCCGGGATCCACCTTAAAGGCCGTTAAAGCCGGGCATCTGATAAAAGCATAATCTTCTATTTTCGTAAGGACAGCCGGTAGCGTAATGCTTTGCAGCGCCTTGCAATAAGAGAAGCCGTGAAATTTAATTTCGGTCAGCGTAGCCGGCAGCGTGATGCTTTGCAACTTGCTGCACTCGGTAAAGGCGCATTTTCCTACGGAGGTCACACCATTGCCGATGGAGACGGTTTTGATCTCGTCCCGGAAAGCATGCCAGGGCCGATTGGTGCCTCCCGGAAAGGTATAGTCCGGCATGGCCCCCGTTCCGGTGATGGAGAGGGTTTTGGTGCCGGCATTATAGTTCCACGTAAGCGGCCCGGTGGTGCCGCTGTTCTGCGCCGCAGCGCCAAGGGCTGTCAACAGCAGCCCCATGATCAAAGTAAATGTTTTCTTTTTCATTGTTTTGTGTAATTTAATTGTTCGCAATTTAGTGGTCAGCGTAAATTAATTGTCAATTGTCATTCCGGGTACACGGTGTAGAGACGCCCATATTAATTGTCAATTGTTAATTGTCAATTGTTATTCTTTACTACTCTGACTACCTTTAACTACTTTGCTTCCTTTTTCACTTTTCACTTTTCGTTTTTCACTTAATTGTGTTCATTTGCGTCATTTGCGCCATTTGTGTTCGGAACATCGTTAATTAATTGTCAATGGTTATTCCGGGTACACGTTGAATCATGTACCCGGTAAATAACTACTAAATAATGGTTTTCATTCATCGTCGAATGGTTTTCATTCATCGTTGCATGATTTTCATTCATCGTTGAATGGTTTTCATTCATCGTTGCATGATTTTCATTCACCGTTGCATGATTTTCATTCATCGTTGAATGGTTTTCATTCTCGGTTGAATGGTTTTCATTCATCGTCGAATGATTTTCATTCATCGTCGAATGATTTTCATTCTCGGACTTCTTCCGCGCACGCTTGGCGGAAGTTTTACGGTGTCTCGGTCGGATTGTCCGGCTGAGGCGCGGGCTTTTCGGTTCGGCGAATGAACCGCTTACGCATTTCTTCGACGTGTGCCTTGACGGCGGCATCGGCTCGTCCGGCGGCTTTGAGGAACTGGTAGACCTCGTCGGCGCGCGCCATGGCATCGGTCGAGGCGGCGAAGATCGTGTCGTCCAAACTTTCAAGGAGCGCGGCTAAGGGTACGCGGATGTCCCAGAGCTGGGAGACGAGGCGTACATCGCGCTCGAACTCCTCGCGGTTAAAGTTGACCGGCAAGTACTTGCCGAAATGGTCGGCTCCGCGCAGCGCCAGATTGACATACTCTACGCTTTTCTGCCCCATGACGCGGCGACGCTTCTTCTGCGCGGCCGAAAGGGCCACGAGGAAGGGCAACTGTTCGTTGATTTCGACGATTTTGGCTTTGGCCGCGGCCACGGCTTCGTCGGTTACCCGGGCCGAAATCAGATTGCTCATACGATTCTCCTTTCGTTTAAGGGTTGGTTACTGCGGGCTCGCTTACTTGCGTGCGGCCGGAGCCCGTCGGCCGCGAAAAAAACTGTTCTTTTCATAAGCTCTGTGTTTTTATGATGAAACCATACATAACGCCCTTCGCTCCGCATGAGACATGCTGAGACGTAAGGGGTTGCGCTATCGGTCGTATTTGTGTGCCTTCGCGTTTCATAACCTTGTTTCCCTTTTCATTGTTTTTACCGGTGCAAAGATATGGTCGTCTTTCGGGTAGCACAATGAGTAAATTACTCAATTTCGTATGAGTAAATTACTCAATTTTGCCGTCCGAACGCAAATGATCGTAAAGTGAAAAACGAAAAGTGAAAAACGAAAAGTGAAAAACGAAAAGTGAAAAACGAAAAGTGAAGAGTGAAAAGTAGTCAATGTAGGGGCGAACCTGTGTGTTCGCCCTTATTTTTTGGTGGTTATCCGAACGCGAATGACGATGTTCCGAACGCAAATTACGCAAATGGGCGCGAATGAACGCAAATTTAATGTTAATTGTCAATGGTTAATGGTTATTTACCGGGTACATCATTCGGCGTGTACCACGGATTCCCCCCTTCGAAGGGGGGTAGGGGGGATGTCGACCGGTAAAC
Organism: Tannerella forsythia; assembly: GCF_003860135.1. Classification (GTDB taxonomy): domain Bacteria; phylum Bacteroidota; class Bacteroidia; order Bacteroidales; family Tannerellaceae; genus Tannerella; species Tannerella forsythia_A. The sequence goes on along the minus strand of NZ_RQYN01000035.1, from coordinate 12,856 downwards.
AACTAAACAACTAAACAACTCAACATTTCAACGCCCGCAAGGGAACACAAGGGCTGAAAGCCCGCTCCCCGTCAGGGTGGGGGATCGACGCCCATTCCTTGTTTGAAGGGCTGAAAGCCTGACTTAATCGGCAGCCATCAGCCATCAGCCATCAGCTTGCGTAATTCGTAATTTGTAATTCGTAATTGTTGTAGCCAACCCCTCAACCCCCGCAAGGCATAACCATTAACAATTATTATGTCAGGCTTTCAGCCCTCCCGACGGAATACGTCCTTTTTCCCCAACGCTCCGCTTCGCTTCGCATTGGGCTGAAATAATTCGGGCTTTCAGCCCTTGTATTCCGCAGGGCATGTAATATGTCATTCCGAACATAGTGAGGAATTCATCGCTCGCGCTCTGAATGACAAATGTCCGAACGCGTAAATCAATGACGAATGACGATGTTCAGAACGCAAATAACCGCGAATAGACGCGAATTTAATTGTCAATGGTTATGCGGGTACATGGTTCGGTGTGTACCGGGCATTCCCCCTTTGAAGTGATTACATCCCCCTTCGCTTCGCTCTTCCCCCTTCGAAGGGGGGAAAGGGGGGATGTCGACCGGCAAACAAATCAACACCTCAACAATCCCTCCCCCGCAGGGCTGACTGCTCAATGACTATATTGTATCCGCGAAGAATAAGAGAGGTATTTCACTAACATCACGATGCCCATCACAAACGATGTACCCATAATAAGCATTCCCACGACGAGCATCCGTATGGCTTCCCACGAGCCTGTTTCAAATTCGTAATATTCCGAAAGCAACGCGAGGGTCATGTATAAACTGCCCATTACGAAGAGTACCGAGAGGATCGATCCCAAAATAACCGCCGGAAGGGGTTGCTTACGAATCAGAAACAATACACCTAACAATACCGCTAATCCGATCGTGATCGGATGGAATGTTCCGATCAGAAGAAGCGTGAAAAAGGCTTCGGGAATCCATTTCGTCCATGATTTCGTTTTGTTCATCATTTTCTGTATTTGATTACGTCCGATGATAAAACGGACATCGTCTTTGATTATTGTAGCGCGTTCGGTTTTTTCCTGTTCGGCTGACAGACGCTTTTCTTCACCCTAAAAAGAAAACGGCCGCAAGGAGTCGTTTCCCCTTGCAGCCGTCGTCCAAAATAGTACTCAGTTTACTGCTCCCTTAACGGTTCGGGAGCGAACACACCAAAAAAAATCGTTTTTTATTTCTCTTTGATTTCGGGCAGAAGAAAATCCGTAAAGCATAATGCCGCCAGCGCCGTGCCGTAGCGCCGTTCGATGGTCATTCCTTCGGTCACGAAATTCAGATCGCCCAGATAAAACTTGCTGTATGTACGCTGATGCAGATCGTTGATAACGCGAATCAGACGCGCTTCCAGCTCTTCGATGCGGTAACGTCCGCTCACTTCGCAGACCAACCCTCCGGCTTTCTCGTCGAAATTCTCGTCCTTATACATCCACGCATATACGAGCCCGGCCGAGATAAACTCATCCTGATAACCGTGCGAAACGGCCATAATCGTTTTCAACTCCGACCCGAACGGAGGCAGATCGACTTCGTCCATCGTCACCAAATGGGCCGTAGCCGGAATAACGGACGAATACGTCATGATGTTAAAATCGGCAATTCCCGCATCGAACAATGCCATGTGATACGAACCCGCATGCTTTTCCAGATCGGAATCGCCGCTACCTTTTGCCATAAAAAAGGTATTCGGAATCAGATTTCCTACTTTCTTTACCATCTTTCAAATCTGTTTTTAATTCAATTAATATTCAATGTATGATTCAGCCGCCTGCCGTCAATCATCATTCACAGACTTTCAACCCAAACGGCCGACAAAAATACAAACATCTTTTGTATTTTAGGGCGATAAGATGTAACTATTTTACGATTTTTCGGAGAATGCTTACGTTTTTGTATTAAAAAACGTACACGACTCCGAGTCCGGCCGTGCGGACTCCGAGTTGAGGCATCAGGGCGAATTGTCGTTCGTCTCCGTTTATTCCCAGCAACCGATGCCACACGGGAAGCATCAGGTAACCTGCTTCGGCACTGAGTATGCCGACGCCCGCTCCGGCTATCACGTCGCTTACCCAGTGAGCGTTGTTGATGACCCGCAGCGCGCCTACCGCCGCCGCAGCGGCATAACCGCCTACGCCGATCCACGGCGAATGATCGCGATATTCCTTGTACAGGATATGCGCTCCGGTGAAGGCTACGGCCGTATGCCCCGAAGGGAAAGCGTTGTATTCGCCCCATTGACGCGGACGCTCTACGCCCGTCAGCTCTTTCGTAGTGTAAACCAACGCGAACATAAGGCTGTACGATGTAGCCAGAATCAGGGTTCGGTCGCGAAAATTGTGTCGCGCTTCGACGCCCGGCACGAAATCGAGCCCCCACGCAACGGCGGCCTGCATGATTGGAAGCGAGTTATCGATGCCGTAGTGACGGTCGATATGTTTGTTGACCTGCCTTGCAATGTGTTTGTCGAAACGTCGGATCTGGCTTTCGTTGAACCGTGCGGCCGTGCCGTAAGCGAGGCATAACGTCGGGACAATGAACCGAGTGATGATAGGCTGACGCTTTTTCCTTTCGGCATCACCAAGCGAAAAGGTTGAGAATCTTTCCGACGAGAACGTTAGAGATCTATTCGAGTCCACCATCGTGGTGTGCGAATCTTTTTCGAGAAAGCGCCGCTCCGGCGAAACAGGAAAAACACCGGGCGTGTCGTCCTCCGAAGGGGTTGCGTGCAGCGAGCAGGCCGTGCCGAGCAGTAAAAGGAAGTACTTTTTTATCATCCTTCGGTGGGGGTATGAGAAATGAAATAACGTTGGGTCGCCCATCGGTAGAGGAGAAAGACGAGTGCTCCGAGCAGACTCCCCACAATCATCCCCGCCCATACGTCCGATACGAAATGGGCGCCCAGATAGATGCGCGAATACCCCATCGCCAAGGCCCAGACGAAAATAGCGATTGTGTACGGCCGTTTTCTAATCAGCAACGACGAGAGCATGGCAAAACCGAACGCATTCGTCGTGTGGCCGGAGATGAAACCGTACAATCCGTTGGCGGTGTATTCTTTCAACAACCTGACGTGTTCGAGGTAAAGCGGGTGCGTCGTCGGGCGGAAGCGCGAAAACAAGGGCTTGAAAACGAGGTCGGAGGTGAGGCAGCAAAGCAGAATAATCAGTCCAATCGAAAGGGAAGCCGGTAGTCGGTCAGGTCTCTTACGAAAGTAAAACCAAAGCGGTACCAGCACTACCGGACACCAGATGAGCGTACCCGAAAACGGCCACAGCAACGCGTCCGTCAGAGGAGTGTGCGTACTGTTGATCCACGTAAACAGATCGTGCTCGTAGGCCAGCAGTTCTTCCATTTCAACCGGTTTTTTGATTCATGACGACAAGTCTTTTTCTTTCAGTTTTTCGAGCATGTCGCGGGTCATCGTGTCTAAATCATATTGCGGTGCCCAGTCCCATTCTTCGCGCGCGCAGGTGTCGTCCATCATGTTCGGCCACGATTCGGCGATGGCCTGACGCAACGGGTCGATGCGGTATTCCATTTCGAAGTCGGGCAGGTATTTCCGGATCTGTGCGCAGATGATTTCCGGGTCGAAGCTCATCGAGGCGATGTTGAACGCGTTGCGGTGTTTGAGGCGCGACGGGTCGGCCTCCATGAGTTGGATGGCGGCATGGAGCGCGTCGGGCATGTACATCATGTCCATAAAGGTGCCGGCTGCAATGGGGCAGAAGAACTTTTCCCGCTTCACGGCCGAGTAAAAAATATCTACGGCATAGTCGGTCGTACCGCCGCCCGGAGGAGCGACATACGAGATCAGTCCCGGAAAACGTACGGCACGCGTGTCTACCCCGAAACGACGGAAATAATAGTCGCTCACCAGCTCGCCGGTCACTTTCGTTACGCCATACATCGTGTGCGGGCTGCGCACCGTATCCTGAGGGGTTTTGTCTTTCGGGGCGTCCGGCCCGAACGCTCCGATGGAACTGGGGGTGAATACGGCACATTGCTTCTCGCGCGCTACTTCGAGCACGTTCAGCAGTCCGTCCACACCGATCTTCCACGCCAGCTGCGGTTTGGATTCCGCCACAGCCGAGAGCAGCGCGGCCAGATTGTAAATCGTATCGATCTGATACCGGCCGACCGTGTCGGCGATCTGTTGCCCGTTTGTAATGTCTACCAAAGCCGAAGGTCCGGACTCGGCCAGAATTCCCTTAGGTTCCGCGCCGGAAATATACCCGGCTACCACATTTCCGTTGTAACGCTTTCTCAACTCCATGGTCAGCTCCGAACCGATTTGTCCGGTCGAGCCTATCACCAATATGTTCTTCATCTTTTTTTGTTAGTTAAATTAACGGATTACTTCCAATTTTCGAGGCGCAAATGTACACGATAATTTTTTAATTTACGCATAGAGGTATAAAAAGTTTTGCTGCGTATCATGATTCGTCGGTTTCACTTTGTTGCCTTGTCTTTTTCAAATATTCCCGGTTCGGTATCTTGACTAAATAGGGTAAATAAATACGGCATAGCTTTACGAACCCATAGATATTTTGTAAGTTTGCATCCGTTCGGGAGTGTGTGAATCCGGACAATCGCAGAAGACATCATACCATGATATGAACACCAAATCAATGAATAAACCGGATATCCGGGCGTTCGAATCGCTGTTTCGGCGGATGCAGCCGAAACTGTTTGCATTTTGCCGTAAGTATGTAGACGATGAGGAATGTGCCAGAGACATCGTGCAGGAATGCTTTATCAGCTTATGGGAGCATTATGACTCCCGAATACATTCGTACGAATCGTATTTGTTTCGATCCGTACACAATCGCTGTCTGTCTTATATCCGTTCGCGCAAGGTCAGTGCAGCCTGTGAAGAGGCCGTCAGATGGCGTATTCGCGAAATCGAACTGCACCCGGAGATTCCTGATCCCTTAGCTGATCTCTATGTTAAGGAATTACATGGGATGATGCATCGCATAATGGAGAAGTTACCCGCAAAATGCCGGCAGATTTTTGAGATGAGTCGCTACCGAGGGATGAAAAATCAAGAAATCGCCGAGAAATTGGGGCTAAGCATCCGCACCGTAGAAGTCCAGATATATAACGCGTTAAAAGTTTTTAAAACAGCGTTCAATGACTATTTACCGACTTTGTTGATCATTTTTTTCGTTTTTCGCTAAGTAGTTCCGGTATTTGGCGCGTCATATCCAAAAAAGAGCGATACAACATGACGCAGACGGATACGCTGATCATAAAATATCTGACGGGCAGTGCTTCTTTCGAGGAGCAGGCGGCGTTACTGAAATGGCTTGAAGAAAGCGAGGCGAACAGGATGTATTTCCGTTCGATGAAAGACGTTTATGATTCGGGACGTATGAAATACGAGCGACAAAACAGTCGTGTTGAGTCGCAATGGGATATGTTCCGGAAAACGGTTTTTGTCAATCAACCCGCAGGCAAACCCTTCGTCAACCGTTTCTCTTGGATGCGCTATGTCGCGTTTGTTATCCTTGGTATGCTTTCGGTTTTTGGGAGTCGTCATATAATGGAAAAAAAGCCGGAGCATACCGTGGCTCAAACCCGTATAGAAACAGGCGTCGGCGATAAATCGAGAACGATACTGCCGGATGGAACGGTTGTGTGGCTGAATGCGTGCAGTTCACTTTTATACGGCGATTTCTCTGGCGATCATGAGCGAACCGTATACCTGAAAGGGGAAGCGTATTTTGAGGTGAAAACGGATAAGCAGCGTCCATTCTCTGTATGTACCGAAAGACTGACTTATCGTGTGACAGGTACTTCATTTAATGTATATGCGTTCGAAGAGGAAGAAACGAATTCGGTTGCCTTGCTCGAAGGAGGGGTTACGATCGAAAGTGGAAAGTGGCTGCATGCCCTCCGTCCGGGTGAAGTATTTACGTATGATAAAAGCACCTGTACTTTTACGGTCGAGAAGAAAGATGTGGAGCTTTTGTCTTCGTGGCGTCGGGGCGAATTTGTTTTCGATAAGATGACGTTCGGAGAGTTGATCCATCGCCTCGAACGACTGTATCATGTAAAATTCCTCTGTGACAATCCCGAAGTACAACGAGCCACTTTCGGAGGGACGCTCAAAGATTATGATTCGCTCGAAACAATTATGAATGTGCTGAAAACAAGCCTTCGTATCAGTTATACTATAGACGAAAATACCGTATTTATCCGATGAAATTCAGACAGATTCATAAATATATAAACCTTACAAAGAGAGGAGGAATGCGTATGATATAAAGAGGAAAATAAGAACCGAACTACGGATAATTCTGCTTGTTCGGAAATAACCCGACCGACTGTCCGACAATGACAGTCTGCATTTTTTTAAATCAAATAATAACAATTGTTCAATTAAAATCGCAATACAACAAATAAATATGGAAAATGCATTGAACTATATGAAAGGTCATCTTCATCAGACCTTGCGAAAATTATGCCTGAAAATCGGTCTGACAGCCGTTGTCTTGTTGTCTGTCTCGTCCGTTTTACAGGCTGATGTAACGCATTCGCAGCATGCAAAAATCAATCTTGCTCTTGAAAACGTAACACTCCCCGATGTTTTTCGTGAAATAGAGAAACAGTCGGAGTATCGTTTCTTTTACAATCGTGCGATAGTAGATACACAATCTAAACTCAGTATCCGGACAGGCGAGAAAGAACTGCCGGAGGTGCTTAATCAGCTGTTCGGAAATACCGATATGAATTACAAACTGGTCGATAAGTATATCGTGATCACCCATAAGGACAAGACCGGAACGGGCAATCCCGGTTTGCAGCAGGCTACCGACAGGAAGTCGATCTCCGGACGGATTACCGATGCACAGGGCGAAGCCGTGATAGGAGCTAACGTCGTAGAGGCGGGAACGACTAACGGTACGGTAACGGATATCGACGGGCGTTTTACGCTCGAAATTTCTGCCGGAGCATCCCTACATGTATCGTATATCGGTTATGTCGAACAGACCGTTTCTACTGCAGGAAAAGATGTGATCGATGTGATACTGCGTGAAGACACAAAGGCCCTCGAAGAAGTCGTGGTGGTCGGTTACGGTGTGCAGAAGAAAGCGAACCTGACCGGTTCCGTTTCGACGGTTAAATACAATCAGGAGCTGGAGAACCGACCGATTACGAATCCTTCGCAAGCACTCTCCGGAAAAGTGTCCGGTGTATGGGCCAGCCAAAACTCCGGTGCTCCCGGTGCCGACGGTGCAACGATTCGTGTTCGTGGTTACGGCACCCTGAACAATACCGATCCGATGATTCTCATTGACGGTGTGGAAGGGCGTATGTCGGACGTGAATCCGAGCGACATCGCCTCGATCACGGTCCTTAAAGACGCGGCATCGGCAGCGATCTACGGTTCTCGTGCGGCGAATGGTGTTGTCCTGATCGAGACGAAGAAAGGTGAAGGCGAGCAGGTGCGCATCAACTATAACGGATATTTCGGGGTGCAGCAGCTCGGACGGAAATACGATCTGATTACCGATAGCCCGCACTATATGCAGCTATGGAATAAAGCCGTCACGAACGAAGGTGGCGATCCGCTGTTTCCGCAGGACGTTATCGATGCTTTCGCTTCCGGCAAAGATCCGTATAAATATCCGAGTACGAACTATTTCGATGAAGTGTTCCGAAATGCTTTTACGACACAGCACAACGTGTCCGCAACGTTTGGCGGAAAAAAATCGAACAGCTACCTTTCGATGGGGTACCTGAAAAATAACGGAACGATTAAAAACACCGACTCGGAACGCTATAATCTTTCTATTAACAGTGAAGCCAAAGTAGGCGAGTGGCTGACTTTCGGCGGAAGAGGGCGTGTGATGCGTACCGTATCGAATCAGTCGTTTGTCGATTATGACGGAGGCTACTCTTCAGGGATCGAACGTGCTTTCTATATGATGTCTAACGGCCATCCGTTCTCTACTCCCTATTTGCAGGACGGCAAAACATACGGAGGCACACAGGCGCTCTACCTTTCGGGACCGAAAGCCGGACTCCCGATCGTCGATACCCGTAATCCGTTCCCCGATTTGTATAACGGTAAGAACGAGGCGACGACGAACTTCCTCAAAGGGAATGTGTATGCTACGTTGCGCCTGCTCGAAGGACTGACTCTGAGCGCGCACTACAGCGGACAATATTGGCATCGGAATATCGATAATTATAATCAGTTGGCCACCTGCTATACGGATCTGAACCGGTCGAACCCGACGAAACCGCTCGACTATCCGTCTACGTTGCAGATATCGCGTACCATGGTCGATGAATATTATTCGACATTCTTTACGAATTTGAATTACAATCGCGTATTTAACAAAATTCATGACGTGAGTCTGTTGCTCGGATATCAGCAGGAGGCTACGACACGCCGTTACACGAAAGCGAAAAAAACGGATCCGTCCAAACCCGAGCTGCATCAGATTGCTTCGGGAACCAGGAATCCTTTTGCCGACGGGAATAAATACATGTGGCGCATGATGTCGTGGTTCGGTCGGATCAACTACGCCCTGAACGGAAAATACTTGGCCGAAGTCAACCTGCGTGCCGATGCGTCTTCGCGTTTTGCCAAAGGGCATCGCTGGGGACTCTTCCCATCTTTCTCGGCCGGCTGGCGTTTGGGAGAAGAACGGTTTATCAAAGACCTCGATCTGTTCAGCAATTTGAAGTTGCGTGCTTCGTGGGGTAAACTCGGAAATCAGAACATCGGGAACACAGCTAATCCGAGCAACGCCGATTATTTCCCTTACCTGACGGTTATTACACAAGATTATCCGAACAGTTATAATTTCAACAATACGTTGGCGCCCGGCGCGGCTATCACCGCTTTGGTCGATCCGAATATTACGTGGGAAACAACGACCTCGACCGATTTCGGGTTCGATATGGGATTCCTGAATAATCGCCTGAATCTCGAAGCCGATTATTTCCGGCGTCTGACAACCGATATTATCGTCCAGCTTCCTATTCCATCCGTCTTGGGAGATATGGGCGCTCCGTTCGAGAATGTCGGTAGAATGAAGAATACCGGAATGGAGCTGGGGATAACCTGGCAAGATCAAGACAAAGGCTCGGGCTTGTCTTACAGCATCGGAGCGAATCTGACGTATGTAGACAATGAGGTGACGAAATTCCGCGGAGGCAAATCTCCGGATCAGCTTTTCCTCATCCGAGAAGGCTATTCGTATAAGACATTGTACGGCTTCATTCAGGAGGGTATTTATCAGACCGACGAAGAGGGTGCAACACACATGAAAAACAATAGCTTTAAGCCCAAAGAAGGCTATATTCGTTACAAGGATGTGAACGGAGACGGCAAACTGGATTACCGCGATAAAGAGGAAATCGGTAATACGATCCCGAAATTTACGTATGGTATCAACGGCAGTCTCTCGTGGAAAGGTTTTGACCTGAATGTACAGTTCTCGGGAATAGCCGGAGTGAAAGGGTATTTCAGAAATGACTGGACTATTCCGTTAGGTGTATCCGGAGGAACGATCACGAAGAAGTGGGAGGGTGCATGGACACCGGAAAATAAGAATAATGAAATACCGCTGATTACGCTCGATGCCGATTGGCATCGTCAGGAGTCGTCGTTCTGGTCGGCTAACATGTCGTTTTTAAAGTTGAAAAATATTCAGTTAGGATATAACGTGCCGAGAGATGTTACTCGTAGCCTGTTTTTGCAAAAGTTATACATTTATCTGAACGCAACGGATGTATTTACGATCGTGAGCAGCAAATACGAAGGTTTTGACCCCGAACGGGATTCGTTCGACAGGGGCGGCTATCACTATCCGATTCCGCGTGTTTTCTCTTTAGGACTGAATGTAAGTTTTTGATGTTTAACAATTCAAAATGAAAGAATGATGAAAAAAATAATCTATATGATGCTCACCGTCGTCACATTGACGGGACTCAGCTCATGCGAAAGTTATCTGGACATATTGCCGGATGATAAGATTACAAACGAAATCTTCTGGACTTCACCGGATGATGCGAAACTGGCCTTGAACGGAGTGTACAGTGTATTGAGAAATAATTATGTGTACGGTTATGGAGGCGGTTATGACGCTTGTACGCCGAATGCCTATCAATGGGCGCATTGGGAAGGCAAACAGAAACAGGTCGGCAACGGAACGATTACGTCCGGTATCGGAGGAATCGTTTCTAATCGCTGGAAATATTGTTACGGAGGAATTTATCGTGCAAATTACTTTTTGGAAAACATAGATAAGGTTCCGAATATGGACGCGGCGGCAAAAGAAGTGATGCTGGGCGAAGTCTATTTCTTGCGTGCCCTTTTCTACGACCTGCTCGTGCGTTCGTATGGAGGCGTGCCGCTCGTGCTCAAAACAATCACGCCGGAGGAGGGACGTAAGCTGACACGTGCATCGGCCGAAGAGGTCTGGAAACAAGTACGTCAAGACTTCGACGAAGCCATCAAGCGTTTGCCTAAAAACTCTCCGGATAACGGACGGGCGACGTTAGGCGCAGCATTAGGGATGAAGATGAAAACGTACATGTACACCTCCGAATGGGAGAAAGTGTTGGAATATTGCGACAAAATCGATGCGTTGAACAAGTATCAACTTTTCCCTACGTATTATGGTTTATTCCAGTATGAAAACGAGGGTAATGCCGAAACGCTCTTTGCCTTGAGCTTTATGGACGGGGTGTTTCAGCAGGGAAGTATCTTCGACCGTTACTGGCAACCTCAAAATTTGAAATACGGAATCGACGGCTCCAACTCGGTTGCGCCGACTCAGTTGCTGGTCGATGAATATGAGACCCTTGACGGTACTCCGGTCGACAAGAATGATCCTTACAAAAACAGAGACCCACGTCTCGACTTTACCATTCTGCGTCCGGGTGCTTATTTTCAGGGGCAGTTGTATCCGACCGAGATTAAGAACCATACAGGACAAAAGGTCGGTTTCGGTATCCGTAAATATACGATCGAGACGATGCCGGTCGTAGGTCGTCAATCTCCTCTCGATTTTATGATTCTGCGTTATGGCGATGTGCTGCTGTGTCGCGCCGAAGCGATGATTGAGCTGAATAAGGATATCGATGGAGCGATCGATCTGATCAACCGTATTCGTACCGAACGCAAAGACGTGAAGATGCCGCCGGTGAAGAAGGGGCTAGGACAGGCCGAAGCCCGGAAAACGCTACGTCATGAACGGCGTATTGAACTGGCGCTCGAAGGACAATTCTGGGATGATATCAAACGTTGGAACGCCGGACCGGAATACTATCCGTGCGACGTGTTCGGAGCCTTGGGCGAAAAGCTGGAAACGAAGTTTCCGAACGGGTATAATATCAAGAAAGACAATGTGCTTCCGATTCCCGACAGCGAGATATCACTCAATAACAATTTGAAGCAGAACGAAGGATATTAATAGGAAAGGAGGTCAAGTTATGAAATTATCGCGTCGTTCTTTCTTAGCGCAAAGCACTGCCGGTATTGTGGCCGGTTTGGGAGTCCCGACGTTTGCAAGCAACACGGTGCCGGAAATTTCAGAGGCAGTGTCCGGCAAGCAACAAGTGCAGGGACGTCTCAAACTGGCGGTATCAACGTATTCGTATTGGGGATTCCGTGAGCGGAAAGATTCCATCGAATCGTGTATTCTCAAAGCGGCCGATATGGGCATCGAAGGGGTCGATGTACTGCATCGCCAGATGGAAAGCGAAGATAACAGCTATTTGCAGAAGCTGAAACGATTGGCCTACGAAAACGGTGTCGCTTTGGTATGCCTCTGCATTCATCAGGGATGGGTGAATCCCGATAAGGAGTATCGTCAGCGGATGGTAGACCATACGATCCGTTGCATCCGGTTAGCTTATAAGATGGGAATCCCTGCGCTGCGCCTGAACTCGGGCACATGGGGAACCAGCGGCTCGTTCGATAACCTGATGAAAGCGCGTGGAATCGAAAAACCTGTCGAAGGATATACGGATAATGATGCGTTCGGATGGGTAGAAGATGCGATCTACAAGTGTCTGCCCGTAGCCGAAGAATGTGGCGTGACGCTCGCTCTCGAGAATCATTGGGGCATTGCCGGTACACCCGAAGGGATGCTTCGGATCAAGAAGAATGTCCGTTCCAACTGGTTGAAATTCCTTGTGGATACGGGTAATTTCCTCGAAGAGCCTTACGACAAACTGGCTCAGGTACTTCCCGAAGCGATTTTTATCTCGGCCAAGACGTATAACGGAGGTGGGACATGGTACACGCTCGATCTTGACTATGATCGTATCATCAAACATATCTACGACGTCGGCTTCAGGGGCTACCTTACACTCGAGTTCGAAGGCAAGGAAAACCCCGATACCGCCGTACCTGCTTCGATTAAAATGCTGAAGGGCTATATCGACAAGTATTACACCGACTATATCGCCCGCTAATCGCGTCTTTCCTTTATAAGAGCCTGCCCCACGCACCGTTGGGGCAGGCTTTTTTGGGTTTGACTATCATGTATATTATCTAACGGGAGTAAGTCTCCAACGAGCCTGAGTAGTGGGAATCGGCCGGCCGGCGAGACAAGGGGGTCCGTATATTACATCGCGGTAAAGAAAACCGGCTTTCCGAATCGGGAAACGCGGCGATGATTGAAAGCGCTCCGAATTTCGATGACAGAAACCTCAGTCTCTGCCACGAAAACTTTTGTTTCCGCCACGGAAACCTCAGTTTCTGCCATGGAAACCTCAGTTTCCGCCACGGAAACTTTTGTTTCTGCCACGGAAACTTTTGTTTCT
>NZ_RQYN01000034.1 GCF_003860135.1 Tannerella forsythia | reverse complement strand
CGGAAACCTCAGTTTCTGCCACGGAAACCTCAGTTTCTGCCACGGAAACCTCAGTTTCCGCGACTGCGAGCTTTGTTAAAATTCCCGAACGACAACGTTCCAAGGCTTTGTACAGGCGCTCCGTAAGCGAATCTTGTATTTTTATTGATTAGATTAAAGTTTCACTTAAAACGTATTTTGATATGGGAAAACATTATATTCCCATAGCCGTTGCCGCCTTTAACGACTGGCAGGAACAGGCTATCAAAAAAGTCAAAGAGAATCAGGTTCCGTGGGGGATTCCGGGCGAAGCCCTTAATCTCATTGTGGTACTGCACGAAGAATGGAATGCTTTTTATCCGAGCTATGCCGATAAGAAGCTGCGTTCGTCATACATTGTCGAGCAGAAGAACGTGCTGATGGAACGATATACCTCGCAGATGCGAAGCTTCTTCGCGGAGTATATTCTGAACAACAGCAAAATCAGCGACGCCGAACGCGTATCGCTGGGATTGTCTTCGCGCGACAAGACGCCGACATCGGTGGTAGTGCCTACGACCCAACCCATTGCCAAGATTGATTTCTCGGTACGTTTGCAGCATCGCGTGTCGTTCGTCGACAGCGCCACCCCGACAAGCCGGGCCAAGCCTCACGGAGTGTACGGATGCCAGATTTGGATCAAAATAGGCGGTGACGCGCCTGTATCGGAAGACGAGCTGAAATTCGTCGGAACGAATACGGCCACGCCACACCTGATCAAATACAATGGCTCCGACGCCGGAAAGATTGTCTATTACTGGCTGCGATGGGTAAACAAACGAGGAGAAACAGGGCCATGGAGTGTACCTGTAAGCGCCACGATCGTCGGGTGACGATTGAACAGTCCGTACACGTCGGGCCGACGGAGGGAACGCCGAAACGCCGTTCGTGAACGATATTTAAAAATGAAAATCCCGGAAGTCGCTGTCCGGGATTTTTCTATCTTTGCCGAAATTTATTTCGACAACAATGAATAGAACAATACTGATCATGCTGCTGGCTGCTTTGAGTGTGACGCTTCAGGCACAGCAAAAATACACGCTTAGCGGCACGGTTTCCGACGCCGCCAGCGGAGAAAGCCTTCCGGGTGTGAATTTCGTCATCGGCGACGGACAAACGGGAACGAGCACAAACGAATACGGATTCTTCTCCATCACTCTGCCCGAGGGCACCTACACCGTCTCTGTGATTTATCTGGGCTATGAAACGATTACCGAGACGATTGAATTGAATAAAAACATTCGCAAAGACTACCGACTCTCGGACGAAAGCATTCAACTCTCGGCCGTCGAGATCGTAGCCAACCGGACGGATAAAGCCGAGATTCGCAGCCCGCAGATGAGCCTCGTCTCGCTGCCGCTGCCGACGGTCAAAAAGCTGCCCGTGCTGATCGGCGAGGTCGATGTCCTGAAAACGCTGCAATACCTGCCGGGCGTAAGCAACGCCGGCGAAACGTCGTCGGGCTTTAACGTCAGAGGCGGAGCGGCAGACCAGAACCTGATCCTACTCGACGAAGCGGCCGTCTTTAACGCCTCGCATCTGTTCGGCTTTCTGAGCGTCTTCAACGCCGACGCCATTCGCGATATGAAACTCTACAAAGGCAGTATCCCGGCACGCTACGGCGGACGCATCTCGTCCGTGCTCGACATTTATCAGAAGGACGGCAACCAAAACCGGTTCGGCGCCACGGGCGGTATCGGGCTGCTCTCGTCGCGGCTGTTGGCCGAAGGCCCCGTGACGAAGGGAAAAGGGTCTTTCCTCATAGGCGGACGCGCCTCATACGCGCACCTCTTTCTGAAACTGAGGAACAACAAAAACTCCGCTTACTTCTACGACCTCAATACGAAGCTGAGCTACCGCCTGAACGACCGCAACCGGCTTTATTTGTCGGGATACTTCGGGCGCGATATGTTCGATCTGAACGGCTTCCTCACCAACGTCTACGGAAACGCCCTCTTCAACCTGCGTTGGAATCATCTTTTCAACGACCGGCTCTTTTCCAATCTCTCGCTTATCTACAGCGATTACTATTACGGATTCAAGCTCGCGCCTGTCGAGTTTCAGTGGGATTCGGGCATCAAGAACGTAAACGTGAAATACGATTTCAAACATTACTTATCCGATAAGATCAACCTTTCGTACGGTTTGCAAGGGCTTTACTACGCCTTTAACCCCGGTAAGCTCTATCCTACGGGCCCCGGCTCGGCCATCCGAGAGAAACTCCTGCCTCATAAATACGCGTTGGAGAGCGGGATATACGTCGACGCGGAACATACGTTGACAAAAGCGCTCACCGTTTCGTACGGACTGCGCTTCAGTTCCTTTCTCCACTTAGGCGAACAGGATATCAACGTGTACGCCAACGATCAGGCCGTGCTTTTCGATCAATATACGCTAACTTACCGCATGGCTACGCCTACCGGAAAGAAACATTACGGCAAAGGAGAAGTGATTGACCCTTTCTTCAACCTCGAACCGCGTTTGGCGCTCTCGTATGCCTTTAACGACAATCATTCTCTCAAAGCCGGCTATACGCGCACGGCGCAGTACCTCCATCTGATTTCCAATACTTCTTCTCCTACTCCGCTCGATGTGTGGGCGCCAAGCAACCGCTTCATGCTCCCGCAAAAGGCCAACCAATATGCCGTCGGAGTAGCCTCGAATCTGTCCAACGATGCCTACAGCCTCGAAGTCGAAGCCTATTATAAGGATGTGGAAAACCGTCTCGAATACATCGACGGGGCGGATCTTGTGGCGAACGAAGCGATTGAGCGGGTTGTATTGCCCGCCCACAGCCGCGCCTACGGATTAGAGATTTTGCTGCGGAAAAACAAAGGCAAGCTGACCGGATGGATCGGCTATACCCTCTCCAAATCGGAACAGAGAACGCCGGGACGCACGCCCGAAGAGATCGGTATCAACTACGGCGACTGGTACAGTACGCCTTACGATAAACCGCACGATCTCTCCGTTACCGCCATGTATGCCCTTACGCCGCAATGGTCGTTCGGCGGAGTGTTCAGCCTGCAAAGCGGACTGCCTGCCAACTTCCCCGTAGGACAGTACCAATATTTCGACATGACGATCCCGAACTACAGCAAACGGAACGAATACCGGTTGCCCACGTACCACCGTCTCGACCTCTCGGTTGTTTATACCCCGCGTCACAAGCCGAACAAACGCTGGAAAAGCGAATGGGTATTGGGCGTCTACAATGTCTACAACCGGAAGAACGCCAATTCGATCTTCTTCCGCCGGAACGAAGAGACACGGCGCAACGAGGCCGTGAAACTCTCCATCTTCGGCATCATTCCAAGCATTACGTATAATTTTACATTCTGAACGAAAATGAAAGCATTTCTTTCTTTTGTCTTACTCCTCGCTCTTTGCACCGGCTGCGAAGAAGTGATAGACCTGAAACTCGACTCGCAAGAGCAACAGCTCGTAGTAGACGCCGCGCTCGACTGGGAAAAAGGAAAACCGGGCAACGAACAGAAGATACGCCTCTCCTATACGAACGATTACTACACGAATCAACCCTCCGAAACGGCAACCGGCGCCACGGTACTCGTTACCGCTTCCGAAAGCGAGACGTACACGTTCGTCGATCAGGGAAACGGCGACTATGTTTGCCGCGATTTCAAACCCGAACCGGACAAGAGTTACCGGCTCACGATCGATTACAAGGGAAAACGCTATACTTCGGAAGACCGGATGCGCGAAGTACCGGAGCTTACCGAAGGCAACATCACGCAGCGCAGCGACGGAGGATTCTCGAAAGATGAAATCGCGCTCCGCATCACGTTCCCTACCCGATCCGGCAGTGACAGCAATTTTATAATCAAAGTGAGTTACGTAAAAAACGACCGTGTCTATTCACGTCTTTATGCCATAGACAACAGGTTTTATACCGACGGCAAAATATCGCGATCTTTTACCGGTTCGAACATCGGCGGAGAATTTCTCAAGGGCGACAAAGTGGAGATTAAAGTCTATTCCGTCTCGAACGCTTACCGGCAATTCATCGATCTGCTAACGGCTAACTCGCTCGACGATGCCCAACGGGGACGTCCGATGTTTACGTCTCCCACGCGCGTTTACGGAAATGTGGTCTACGAACCGGACCCCAAACAGAACCCGTTCGGAGCTTTTCGCGTGGCGCAGTATTCAACGATTCTCTACGTCGTGAAGTAACGCGGCGGTCAACGCCTCTATATGTTACGAAGCGGAGGCTTCCGACAGCGTTTCGGAGGCTTCCGTCCAGCGGTCCATCGCTTCGGAAAGCGCCGTTTTTAGTCGGCCGTGCTCGGTGTAGAGCGCAGGTTCCGCCGCTCCTTCGGGGGTGGCCATACGTGCTTCGAGCGTCGCGATTTCGTCTTCTAATGTCATAATCTCCTGTTCGGCATCGGCTACGGCCTTTTCCAACTTACGCAAACGCCGCGCCCGCTCCTTTTGCTCTTCGTACGAGCGCGCGGGCTGCGCCTTCGCGTCGGGCGTTCCGGCGCTCACGCTCTCCGGCTGCGCCGCCGTCGCGGAAGCAGCCGCCACAGTCTGCGCTTTGCGTTCCAACTCCTGCAGCGTCTCGATTTTCCGGCGCTCCAGAAACTCATAGATACCGCCCAGATGTTCACGCACGCGTTTGTTCCCGAATTCATAGACTTTATCGACCAGTCCGTCCAGAAATTCCCTGTCGTGCGAGACGACGATGAGCGTACCGTCAAATTCGCGCAACGCTTCTTTAAGCACATCCTTCGAGCGCATGTCGAGATGATTCGTCGGCTCGTCGAGAATCAGCAAATTGACCGGTTCGAGCAGCAGGCGGATCATGGCCAACCGGCTGCGCTCGCCTCCGGAAAGCACGCCGACCTTCTTGTCCGACGCCTCGCCGCCGAACATGAACGCGCCCAGTATATCGCGTATCTTGGTGCGGATATCGCCTTGCGCCACATCGTCGATCGTCTCGAAGACCGTCTTCTGCTCGTTCAGTAACTGCGCCTGATTCTGCGCGAAATATCCCGTACGTACGTTGTGCCCGAGCTGCAAGGTTCCCCCGTAATCCGTAATCTCTCCCATGATGCACTTCACGAGCGTTGATTTTCCCTCGCCGTTCTTACCGACGAAAGCAACCTTGTCGCCACGATGGATGGTAAACGTGGCGTCGGCAAACACGAGGTGATCGCCGTAGCGCTTGCTCAGACTTTCTACGGTCACCGGGTACGAACCGGATCGCGGCGCCGGGGGAAACTTGAGATGGAGCATCGCGTGGTCTTCCTCGTCCACTTCGATGCGTTCCACCTTGGCGAGTTGCTTGATGCGGGACTGTACTTGCACGGCCTTTGTCGCCTTATAGCGAAACCGTTCGATGAAAGCCTCGGTGTCGGCCAGCATTTTCTGTTGGTTCTCGTAAGCGCGCAATTGCTGTTCGCGACGCTCGCGGCGAAGCGCCACATATTCGTCGTACTTCACCTTATAATCGTAAATATGTCCGAGTTCGATCTCAAGGGTGCGGTGTGTCGTGTTGTTGATAAACGCGCGGTCGTGCGAGACAAGGATCACCGCGTTGGCCGAGGTGGCCATAAACGTTTCGAGCCACTGAATGGACTCTATGTCGAGGTGGTTGGTCGGTTCGTCGAGCAGGAGCACGTCGGGGCGTCGCAAGAGTAGCTTGGCGAGTTCGATACGCATGCGCCATCCTCCGCTGAACTCGGCCGTCGGACGCTCGAGGTCGTCGCGCGTAAATCCCAGTCCGAACAGCGTGCGTTCCAGCTCGGCATGATAATTCGCGCCGCCCATCATCTGGAACTGCTCGGTGAGCCACGTCATCCGGTCGATCAGTTTCCGGAATCCTTCCGATTCATAGTCCGTTCGTTCCGACAGCTCCCGGTTGATGCGCTCAATCTCCGCTTCCGTTGCGTGGATATGCGCAAAGGCCTGCTCTGTTTCTTCGCGCACCGATCGAGTGTCGGACAACTGCATCTGCTGCGGCAAATAGCCCACTGTCGTGTCGCGCGGGATACTTACCGTTCCGCGTGTGGGTTGCTGCATGCCGGCCAGGATTTTCAACAGCGTAGACTTTCCCGCTCCGTTTTTCCCCACTAAAGCAATGCGATCTTTGCGATTGACGACAAACGACAAGCCGTCTAACAACGTGAAACCGCCGAATTCGACGGTCAGTCCTTCGATTGAAACCATAATTTTCTTTTTATCGAAGGGCAAAGGTAGCGTTTTTTTACCTTTTTCCGTTCGTTCGCGGCGAGGAGTCCTCGCAAGCCGAGACACAGCGACTGCGGCACGCCATGCCGTCATACCGCCTTGAGCGTCGCGCCGGGATACAAGAGAGGCCGCCTCTCTCACGAGGGACGGCCTCCAATACACTTAAAAATTGTTATGAAAGAATTCTCCTCCTTTACTCGGAAAGGAGTATCTCCAGTATCTGACAAGCGGCTTTGGCCACAGATGTTCCCGGACCGTAAATCGCCGCTACACCGGCCTTGTAAAGAAAATCGTAATCCTGCGCGGGGATAACGCCTCCGGCAATGACCAGAATGTCCGGACGGCCGAGTTTCTTCAACTCTTCGATCACTTGCGGCACAAGCGTCTTATGTCCGGCAGCGAGCGATGATACGCCAAGCACATGCACGTCGTTCTCGACCGCGTCGCGGGCGGCTTCTTCGGGTGTCTGGAACAATGGTCCCATATCCACGTCGAATCCGCAATCGGCATAACCCGTTGCAACGACTTTGGCGCCCCGGTCGTGTCCGTCCTGCCCCATCTTGGCGATCATGATACGCGGCTGACGCCCCTGTTTCTTGGCAAACGCCTCGGCCAACTCACACGCCTTGCGGAAGTCGCCGTCTTCTTTTGTCTCTGATGAATACACGCCTGATATCGTTCTGATAATTGCTTTATAACGTCCTACTACCGCTTCGCAAGCGTCGGAAATCTCGCCCAGCGAAGCACGCAGCCCGGCCGCTTTGACGGCCAGATCGAGCAGGTTGCCCTGCTTCGTCTTCACACACTCCGTGATATCGGCCAGCGCCTTCTGTACGGCTGCTTCGTCGCGCTTTCCGCGCAAATCCTGCAAACGAGCCACCTGCTCTTCACGTACGGCCGTATTGTCGATCTCCAGAATATCGATCGGAGCTTCTTTGGCCAAGCGATATTTGTTCACTCCTACAATCGTCTGAACGCCGGAGTCGATACGAGCCTGCGTGCGCGCGGCAGCTTCCTCAATACGCATCTTCGGCAGACCGGTCTCGATAGCCTTAGCCATGCCGCCCATGCTGTCGATCTCCTGAATCAACGCCCATCCCTTGTGGATCAATTCATGGGTCAATGCCTCGACGTAATACGAACCGGCCCACGGGTCGATCTCCTTGCACACCTGCGTTTCTTCCTGAATATAGATCTGCGTGTTACGCGCGATACGTGCCGAGAAGTCGGTCGGCAAAGCGATAGCCTCGTCGAGCGCGTTCGTGTGCAGCGATTGCGTATGTCCGAGCGAAGCGGCCATCGCTTCGATACATGTACGACCGACGTTATTGAACGGGTCTTGCTCGGTCAACGACCATCCCGACGTCTGACTGTGCGTACGCAACGCCAGCGACTTGGGATTTTTCGCACCGAAGCTCTTGACGATCTTCGCCCACAGCATACGCGCGGCACGCATCTTGGCGATCTCCATAAAATGGTTCATGCCGATAGCCCAGAAGAACGACAGACGCGGAGCAAAGGCGTCCACATCGATCCCGGCATTGATCCCTGCACGCAGATATTCCATTCCGTCGGCAAGCGTATAAGCCATCTCAATGTCGGCCGTTGCGCCGGCTTCCTGCATGTGGTAGCCTGAAATCGAAATCGAGTTGAACTTCGGCATATTCTGCGAAGTGTATTCGAAAATGTCGGCAATGATGCGCATCGAGAATTCGGGCGGATAAATATACGTATTACGCACCATGAATTCCTTTAAGATGTCGTTCTGAATCGTTCCCTGCATTTCTTCGAGCTTGGCTCCCTGCTCCAGACCCGCATTGATATAAAAGGCGAGCACCGGCAGCACGGCTCCGTTCATGGTCATCGAAACGGACATCTTACTCAACGGAATCCCGTCGAACAAGACTTTCATGTCTTCGAGCGAGCAAATAGACACGCCGGCTTTTCCTACGTCACCCACCACGCGGTTATTGTCCGCGTTGTATCCGCGGTGCGTCGGCAAGTCGAACGCTACGGACAATCCTTTCTGACCCGAAGCAAGGTTACGACGATAAAAGGCATTCGACTCTTCGGCCGTCGAAAATCCCGCGTACTGCCGGATCGTCCACGGGCGCATGGCGTACATACCGCTGTAAGGCCCGCGCAGATAAGGCGGCAACCCCGAGGCATAATGCAGATGCTCCATCCCTTCGAGGTCTTCTTTCGTATAGACTGACTTTACCTGAATCTGTTCAGGTGTCCTCCAATTGGCCTCAATGCCATTGGACTTCGCCCATTCCGCCGCGTTCGTGGCAGCAAAACCGGCTTTCTGAATATCAATATTTTTAAAATTCGGTCTCATCATCTTTGTTTTTTCTTTTAAAGAAGGCTTCGGTTAAACATCTGTAACGTCTCCAGCACATTCGATTTCACGTGAATGAAATGTTCGATGCCGGCCGCTTTCAAGTCGTCCATGCATGCGGGAGCACCGGCTACCACAAAGAGTTCTTTGCCTTCGGTCAGCTTGAACGCTTCGGGAGCAAAGGTCGCATATTCGTCATCGCTCGAGCAAAGCACGATGATATCGGCCTTCTTCTCACGAGCGGCTTTCACTCCGGCCTCCACGGTTTCGAAGCCGAGATTGTCGAAAATCTCATAGCCCGCACAGGCGAAGAAGTTCGAGGAGAACTGCGAACGCGCCAAACGCATGGCCAGATTACCGATGGTAAGCATGAACACCTTCGGGCGTTTACCGCTCTTCTCCGTTTCCAGACGTAAGGCTTCAAACTCTGAAGCTCCGCGCGAGAAATCGAGTTTCGCGATTTCCGAATCTTTATGGCAATGACAGCCACATTCGCAATCGGCTTCGATCTTGTCGCCGGCAATCTCGGTGAAGTTCGGGAAGATATTCGTTCCGAGCAGACTGATCCGTCGTGTGGCAATCTGTTTCTTACGCGCCGAATTCGACTCGTTGACGGCTTGCTGTACCTCGCCGGTATTCGCCACGGCAGTAAAACCGCCTTTGTCTTCAACTTCGAGGAACAACTTCCAGGCAGCCTCGGCTACGGAGCGCGTCAATACTTCGATGTAATACGAGCCGCCTCCCGGATCAACAACACGGTCGAAATGACATTCTTCTTTCAACAGCAACTGCTGATTGCGTGCGATACGTTCCGAAAATTCGTCCGGTGTTTTGAACACGTCGTCGTAAGGCGACACGGTAATCGAGTCAACCCCCGCAATGGCGGCAGACATCGCTTCGGTCTGCGTACGAAGCATATTCACATACGCATCGAACACGGTCATGTTCCAAGCCGATGTATGTGCATGCATTTTCATCTTGCAGGCGCAACGGCAGAATGCGCTATCGTCGGCCGTTTTCGTATCGCAGCAGTCGGGCGGACACGCACATGCCGGATCATAAGCCTTTACAATCTCAGCCCATAACCAGCGCGCGGCACGGAACTTCGCGATTTCCATGAAATAGTTGGATGAGATACCGAAGTTGAACTTGATCTTGTTGGCAACTTTGTCTACCGGGATCCCTGCTTCCGACAGTTTGGCAAGCAGCTCGTTCCCCCAAGCCATGGCATAGCCCAGCTCCTGTGTGATGTACGAACCGGCATCGCTCAAGTTGCAGGCCTGTACGGCCAAAACACGGTAATGCGGCAAGGCTTCGCCGGCTTTGAGCACGGCAACGACATCTTCGACCCAGTCGCTCTCAAGGGCAATGCCTTTGATAAACGGCACCTTAAAGGCATCGTAGGCTACAGAACCGTGCACCTTGTCCAAGTCAACTCCTTTTTCTTTGTAATACTCGGTAAGAATACCGAGTAATTCTACCGCCCTGCGATTGCAGGTCATAAAATTCAGTTCCGTTTCTACGGGACAAATGCCTTCAAGCAATGTCCGGATATTATCCGCACTGACGCGCTCACCCTTGATCCGGAAACCGAGAGCGGTCACGCCACACTCGGCCACGAGGCGTCTGGCTTTTTCGTTGGCCGACGCGCAGTCGGTCACCTCGATGTCCTGACGGACAAGCCATGCGTTAGAAACCTTTGTTCCGCGAACATACGGAAACTCACCGGGCAGCGATGTAACAGTCGCCATCCCTTCAATGTCTTCGGCGCGATAAAAAGGATTTACATTGAACCCTTCGCCGGTTTTCCAAACCAGCTTCTTCTCGAACGGAGCTCCCTTGAGATCGGCTGTGATCTTATCCATCCATTCCTGTGTGGATACGGGAGGAAATTCGGAAAAAAGCTTCTCTTTTGCTTCTGCCATAAAACTTTCCTTTATTTATTTGTTAAACAGACTGTGTGTTCCTCAAATGTTACAATAATATATATTTATCAACTATCTCGGTGGCCGATATAGAGCCACGATGTTTTGAATTTTTCCGTTTTCCGCAACCGGCTTACGTACGCTTCGGCTTCTGCGCGATTATCGTACTTCGCGGCATACACACGTATCCGCTGACCGCTCCGTACCATCCCGATCTGACGACATTCCGCCGGGTCGATTTCGGAAACGAACTTCCGCGCACGACTGCGGGAATCAAAGCTCCCGATAATGACATAATACGATCGGCGAGCCACGTTTTCTATGGCTATCTCGGTCGATGAATGGATTGTCTTCTGCACGGCTCCGGTAGCAGGCTCAACAGACGGCTCCGGAAGAGACGGCCCCAAATCGACCGGCTCGTCCGTTTCTTTCGTAGGTTGTACCGGAGATACTTTTTCTGCTTCACCGGCTGAAAACGTAGAAGTCAGTATTTCCGAAGGTGCAAATCCGGCCGTGTAGGAATTCCGATTCACATCCTTGACGGGAGTCGTGATCAGAAAGAACAGCACGACAGCCGCAGCGGCTATAGCCGCAACGCGCCCCATCATACGTAACAGCAGAGGTACTTCGCGCCCCGTCTTTTCCGTACGAGAAGTTTCTTCGATCGGAGAATCTTGCGGGGAAACAGGTAAACGGGTTACAAGTGAATCGTGGCTACGCTCCGTACCGACAGGCGCCATATAAAACGAAGTTAAGCCATAGGTATCGAAGGTGTAACGGGAAGCATCCGCTTCCGGTTCGAAGATAAGGGCTCCGTCTTCGTTTCGTCGCAACGATCCGAGCCTACCTGCCGAAACTGTTCGGTACTCATCAAGTGCTCTCTTCCATTCGTCCAAGTCTTGTCTGAGGGTTTGCTGCGCTTCGTTGAAATCCATCCCATATATTTGCATATACGATTCGGTCAAAAGACCATCGTTATGGTTAAGGGCAGGATTGAATACAATTTCGTTGTGTGCCGGTGAGAAAGCATTTTCTTCGGCCACAAAAAGGGCCGGGCATCGCCGGAGTACAAAGCCTCCGAAGTCCGGAACAATCACGCAGTCGTTGACTAACAGTACACGCTCTATATGTGTAATAATCCGTAGCACCACGCAAAGGTATATCATTTTCCGGAATACGACACAGAAAAAGATAAAAAAGTTACGCCCCCGGCTCCGAGCACGAGGGCGTAAGGTATAAAAGCGTCATTAATAGCCGGGATTCTGCTTGAGGTTTCGATTAGCGTCAAGCGCTGTTTGCGGAATCGGAAAGACTTTCAGATGCTCCTTGCCTTTTGTATCAGGCTTAAGATAACGGGCATGCTGAAAGGTGCCGAAGCGAATACAGTCCTGACGGGAGAAACACTCCCAAGCCAATTCCAGTTTACGTTCCAACGCTACTTGTTCGAGGGTAACGGATGTATAATTATGGGAAGCATTGCCGAATCCTCGTTCACGAATCGCATTAACGAGCTTCGTGGCGACACCGTTATCGCCGCCCATGCGAACGAGCGCCTCAGCCTTCATAAGATAGACATCGGCCAGACGGAAAATAATGAAATCGTTCTCCATCGCTCCCAGAGTGGCCTTGTCATACGGCCATTTATAGCAACGATAGCCATCTTCCTGATTCACCTGTCCCCATACGGAGCCTTCGTACTGCGAGCCTTCGATCTGAATCACGTCGATGTAGTGTACCAGCGGACGATCGTGTGCCGTCATCAGTACTTTTCCCGTAGCCGGGTCTTTCATTTCGCCCATCAAGAAGGAGCCTTTCAGTCGCTGATCGCCTTCTTCGAAGAGTTTGGCATAGTCCGTCGCGGCGCAGATCCCGTTCCACGAGCTCCATGTACCGCCGAGTGCGATATTATCCTTATAATGTAAAGTACGGAAATGTAACGTATTTTGATCTTCCGTATCATTCGCACTATAACATGCTGCCAGAATAGCTTCGCGCGAGGCTTCGTTTTTGATCTGGAAATTTGTCTTCCAGCTTGGTTCGAGTACATAACTCATCCCCATCACTACATCGCAGGCACTCACTACTTCCGCCCAGTTACTTGTCTTTTTCGTGCGTACGCCCCATGCCTCGGCATTCAGGTACATTTTGGCCAGCAAAGTATATGCGGCGCCTTTCGTGAATTTGCCGTAGCTTGCGCTCGAAACATCGGAACGAAGCACATCTTTGATCTCATCCAGTTCTTGCACGATATAATCGAATACTTCCTGACGCGTCTTCGTCGCCGGCAAACCGGCATCCTTAAAGTTTACGGCCAGCGGCACGTTACCGAAAGCATCCATCAAACAATAAAGCCAAAAGGCACGTACCCCGCGTATTTCGGCCAATGCGGCTTTTTTATCTTCGTCCGAAATACTTTGTGAATCTTCGATCGTCGCGTAGATGAGGTTACAGGACGAAATAGACTGCGTAGCTGCCTCCCAGCATCCGCGCAATGTACCCGTCTGAGAAGTCCAGGTATGCATGTGCAGATCACGATACACGCCACCGTCGAACCAGTCCCCGCCCTTAC
This sequence comes from Tannerella forsythia, assembly GCF_003860135.1. Classification (GTDB taxonomy): domain Bacteria; phylum Bacteroidota; class Bacteroidia; order Bacteroidales; family Tannerellaceae; genus Tannerella; species Tannerella forsythia_A. The sequence goes on along the minus strand of NZ_RQYN01000034.1, from coordinate 18,986 downwards.
GGGTCGGGTTAATGGCCATATCTCCCGTACATTCACTCAGATAAAGCCAGTTGGAGGGGAAATATCTTTTCAGTGTATTATAGACCGGACCGATAATGGCCTCAACTTCGGCCTTGTTCTTCCCGAACGTATCGGAAGGGATTTTGTCATAAACCGTCTCGTCCAGATCGAAACACGACGGAAGAGAGAACAGCATGGCAGCGCCGGTCAGCATGGATATGATTGATTTGATCTTCATATTATCATTCTTTTATACGGATTATTAAAATGTTACATTAATTCCCACTGTGAAGGTTTTCGACTTGGGATAGAAATCGCGATACTCGATACCGGGATACAGTCCGCTGCCGGCCATGATACCGGTGCTTGTTCTCGAGCTGCCGGCACGATCGGTCTCGTTGCGTCCTCCTAACTGTACTTCCGGGTCAAGTCCCTTGTATCCGGTGATGACAAAGAGATTCTGCGCAGCTATGTAGATGCGTGCTTTACTGAGCCAATCGATCTTCTTCGTATTGAACGTGTAACCGAGTGCGATGTTATCGAGACGAATAAATGATGCGTCTTCGACATAATACGAACATATCTGCGAATTCTGTCCCTTCAGCTTATAAATCAGTTCGTCGTTCAGCGCGTTGGTACCGATCAGATAAGTGTTGTTACCATAGGCTGCGCGAGGACCGTTGAAGACTTCGTTGCCGATCATTCCCCGGAAGAAAACCGAAAAATCCCAGCTCTTATAATTCACCGTATTCTGCCATCCGAAAATCACGTCCGGCAATGCCGTACCGCAATACGTACGATCCGCCTCGTCGATGTTTCCGTCCTGATTGATGTCTTCAAAGATGTATTTTCCTTCATCGCTGATGCCCTTACATTTCCACATATAGAACTGCCCGACCGGACGGCCCGTTTCGACGATATGAGATGTCACCCCCGATCCTCCGCGAATCCACGGACTGCCTACATAGACCTTGTCCGTCTCGTAATGGTCGTTCGACAAGCGCGTAATTTTATTTTTGTTATATGATCCGTTGAGTGTCATCGTCCAATCCAGGTCTTTATTTCGGATCACGCCGATATTGAACATCATCTCAATTCCCGTATTCTCCATATCGCCAACATTGGCCATCATGCGGTCATACACAAACGGAGGCGTCGGCACGGCATACGTATAGAGCATGTCGGACGTTTTCTTTTTGTACAACTCGACACTCCCTCCGAACCGTCCGTTAAACAACGAAAAATCGAGGCCGAGATTCATCGTGGCCGTCGACTCCCATTTCAAGTCGGGGTTGGCATTCTGGCTGATCGCGTAAGCTGTTTTCCACGAACCGTCGTTATAATAGATACCTTTCATGCCATACAACTCGAGAGTCCGGTACGGATCAAGTCCGGTCTGATTACCGGTGACACCGTAACCAACACGTAGTTTCAGATCATTCACCCATTTGACATCTTTCATAAACGCTTCTTCCGAGATACCCCAAGCTGCGGAAACAGAAGGGAAAATACCCCATTTATTGTTCTTTCCGAACTTGGACGAACCGTCACGACGGAGCATGGCCGTAATCATGTAACGATTGTGATAACCGTAAAACGCTCGGGCATACAGAGAAATAAGCTTATAGGCGCTCTTGCCCGATTCCACATCGCCCGTTTTAAGGCCTGTGCCTGATTGCAGCGAGTTATAAGACAAATTATTGGAGAGAAAATTCCGGTTCTGGGCAAAAAAGTAAGCGTACGTATTTTCTTCCCATGAATAACCGGCCAGCGCCTGCACCTTATGCTCTTCTTCGGCTCCGAACGCCCGTTCGTAGTCCATCGTCCACTCAAGCAGATTACGGTTCCATACACGGTTCCGTTTGTAGGCATTCCCCTGATCGCTCTGTCCGTCTTCGGTCGTCGAATTATTGAACTCGCTCCGCGTATCGGAAAAGCGGCTCTTGTAAAGATTCAGTTTCGTATTCAGTCCATTGGCCAGTTCAAATTGAATATCGCCCGAACCATAGAAATAAAGCATTTCATTGTCCTTCCGGTTCAAGTTTTGATTCTGCACAGGGTTTCCCTGATCAAACTCCGCATTGACTTTTGTGAAATACGTACCGTCGGCATTATAGACCGGATAAACAGGAAGCATACTGTATGCCAAAATATAGTTCCCAGCCTCCGGAAGCTCCTGATTCGTAATCGTACCTGATCCGGTCAGTCCCACGCGCAAACGATCGTTGATAGCCCGCTGCTGCACCTGAAAGCGGAAACTGTGACGTTCTTGCTTGTTGTCACGCATCACTCCGTTCCGATCCTGATACGTGTACGAAATACGGTAATTTCCCTTCGACGTACCACCGGATAGCGACAAACTATGATTTTGTGACAATCCCGTACGTGTCAACTCACCGAACCAATCCGTATCGGCTCCGTACTGATCGTAAACCGAAGGGTCTTGCTTAGAGTGAGCGGCATAAGCACGCCATTGATCGGCATTGAGTAAGTCCGGCTTATTCGCCAGTACATCGACCGACATATATCCGTCGTAGTTGACAATCGTTTGATTACCGACTCCTTTCTTCGTCGTGATAAGAATCACACCGCCTGCTGCGCGCGAGCCGTAGATCGCCGCCGATGTCGCATCTTTCAACACCGAAATTGACTCGATATCGGTGGGTGCCACCGTACTCAAATCGCCACCGGGTATCCCGTCAATCACGACAAGCGGTCCCATATCTTCCTGCAAAGTCGTGACACCACGCAGCCGCATTCGCGAAGTGCTTGTCACATCGCCCGATCCCGAATTAATCATTAGTCCGGCTACTTTGCCCTGCAACAGGTCGGTCGCATCGCGCGTCAGTCCTTTGTTGAAGTTGTCTTCCGTCACATTCGCCACCGAACCGGTAATCTGACGTCGCGTTTGCGTACCGTATCCGATAGCCACCACTTCACCCAAATTCACGACGGACGGTTGCATTGTCACGTCGATCGTACTACGCCCTTTCACGGCTTCCTCCTTCGTGTTATAACCGATGTAAGAAAACTGTAAAACGGCATGTTCTACATTTGAAACCGACAAAGTATAATGTCCGTCCAAATCCGTCACCATACCGTTTGTCGTTCCTTTCTCCACTACGTTGGCACCGATAATCGGTTCTCCGTTCTCGTCCAACACTGTTCCTTTGACCTGTTGGGCATAAGCCACAGCCACTCCTAAACACATCAGCGCCGCAAGTAGTCCTACTTTCCGGCGACCGATCTTCCCATTCTTTTCTTGTTTCATACAAGTCACTCATTAAAAATTCAACTTATCATTCATTCACACGGTAAAATTTCAGAGCGTATTTCCGGAAACAGCAGTCGTAAGTAGCTATCGTGATTTTCATGATATTCCCCGACACGAAAGCTCATCGCAATACATGACATTGTTTCCCGGTATAGATTCTTGTAATCTGATACGGACGCAAGATATATATTCTTTTCATATCCACAAAAAAATTAACATTTACAGCACGTCTCTTGCTATCCCACAAATAGTAGAAAGAAATTCTGAATAAACAGAATGGCATCCAAAAGTAAAAAATTTAGAAATCACTTTGTTCCTTTTCTTACATCGAACTCACGTATCCCTTTCGAGAGTTTCTGTATCAGATCGTTTCTTTTTATACTGCGCAGGTAGCGCATAATCCGAGAACGAAATTCGGGCTGATACCAGAAAAAAAACTGACGCTGGGCGAGTTTTTCTTCTTTCGTTCGGGCACATTCGAGCTTTTCGAGTGTGTAAGGATGAAAGCCGGTGTAAAAAATCTCCGTTGCCACCGTCATGGGAGTAGGGGTGAAGTCCTGAACCTGTTCGAGATGAAAGTTTTGCTGTTTCGTTTTAACGGCCAACTCCGCCATGTGAACAGCCGAACATCCGGGATGGCTTGAAATAAAGTACGGAATCAGTTGTTGTTTCAAGCCATTCTCTTTGTTGATACGATCAAAGATTTTACGGAATGTTTCGAACTGGGCAAATGAAGGTTTTCGCATCACCTTCAATACATTTTCTTCGGTATGTTCGGGCGCCACTTTCAGACGTCCCGAGACGTGATGCTTGATCAGTTCTTCGGTGTATTCCCGCGCCGCTGTACGTAAAGCCTCGTTATCATACGGATGCAATAGCAAATCATACCGTACGCCACTTCCGATAAACGTTTTCTTGATACCGGGCACCTTATCAGCCTCTCTGTACAACTCGAGCAGAGGCGCATGATCGGCATTCAGATTTTTGCATACGATGGGATGAATACAAGATGGCTTTTTACATTTCCGGCAGATGCGTTCGTCCTTGCCTTTCATCCGGTACATATTGGCTGAAGGCCCGCCCAAATCACTGATATATCCCTTGAAACCGGGCATCTCCGTGACGGCCTTAACCTCTCGCAAAACAGATTCTTTGCTGCGCGAAGCAATAAATTTTCCCTGATGCGCAGAAATGGTGCAGAACGCGCATCCACCGAAACATCCACGATGGATATTAACGGAGAATTTGATCATCTCGTAAGCGGGAATGACCTTATCTTTATATTTAGGATGCGGCAAACGAGTGTAAGGCAAATCGAACGAGGCATCGATTTCGACAGTTGTCATCGGAGGATACGGAGGATTGACAACAATGGACCGTTTCCCTGTCTGCTGAATCATCCGCGATGCTTCATGCTTATTCGATTCTTCTTCGATGATGCGAAAATTCTGTGCCTGCTTACGTTTATCCTTCAAACATTCTTCGAATGAAAACAGACGGATATCCTCCGTTCTTATAGATTCATGATGATGGGTGATATACGCTGTCTGTGGAATGTCTCTGATCGTCCGAAACGGAACACCTTGTTTAAGGCGTCGTACGAGTTCGCAAATGGGTTTTTCTCCCATTCCGTAGATAAGCAGATCGGCCGGACTGTCTGCCAAAATACCCGGTCTCAGTCGGTCTTGCCAATAGTCATAATGTGCCAATCGACGAAGTGATGCTTCGATTCCACCGAGGACAACAGGTACTTCCGGGAATAATTCTTTCAGGATTTTTGTGTAAACTATGCTTGGATAATCAGGACGTAACCCCGGTTGATGGTTCGGAGAATACGCATCATCGCTACGCAAACGTTTGTTCGCCGTATAATGATTGACCATCGAATCCATCGCCCCCGGAGAGACTCCGAAGAACAATCGGGGGATGCCTAATTTCTTGAAGTCCCGATAATCTCCTCGCCAATCGGGTTGCGGAACAATACCTACACGCAGCCCTTCGGCTTCGAGTATACGCCCGATCACCGCAGCCCCAAACGAAGGATGATCAACGTAGGCATCGCCGCTGAAAAGGATCACATCCAGATATTCCCAGCCGCGTATCTCCATTTCTTTTTTAGTTGTGGGGAGCCAGTCGGTGAGTCGGTAGGTATTCATTGGGGGCTTCCTTTCCATACGAAGCAACCGGGGAAGGAAAGAGAAATATCATGTTCAAACAATCCGAAAACGGCCGATCCGGACCCTGACATAGAAGCATAAACAGCTCCCTGAGCATAGAGTTCATCTTTAATTTCTCCGATCATCGGGAAGCGCGAAAAGACACTCGTCTCAAAATCATTCTTTAAGACTTCTTTCCACTCTGATACGGGGAGTCGGATAATCTCGTTCAACGAATGCGTCGGTTGCGACGGTTTCACCATCGAATATGCGTCTTTGGTCGATACGAACACATCCGGCTTGACGATATATAACGTGTATGAGCCGAGAAATAAATCGATGGGTTCGAAAATATTGCCGATTCCCGATGCTTTCACCGGACGATTGCGGATGAAAAATGCACAATCCGCTCCAATGCCGGACGCTATTTCTGCCAATTCATCGTCCGAGACCGGCAGGCGGTAATATTCGCGAACCAGCTTCAGCATAAAAGCAGCATCAGCCGATCCTCCGCCAAGTCCCGCGCCGAAAGGAATCGCTTTTCTGAGATAAACGGCTAACGGTGGAATCGTATATTGTTGCCGTAATGCTCGAAGTGCTTTGAGTACTAAATTGTTCTCCGGATCCGAATCCAACGTCATCCCGGAACATCGGAAAGAGTCGGTTTCAGCCGGTACAATCTCCAAGGCATCGCATAGCGGAATCGGATAAAAAATCGTTTCGAGATCATGATATCCGTCCGGTCTTTTCCCGACAACAAACAGTCCTAAGTTTATCTTGGCATTTGGAAAGCAAATCATGGAATTATCCGTTCGATCGGTTTTGTGAAGGTTTGTTCCGTCGTCGATTTCCTTTCGGACGTGATGATAAGTTGCCTTGCTGTTGTCCTCCGCTTTTCCGATGACGATTGCCTTGCGATGACTGTCTGCCTCGGCTACGTGAACGCGAACGGCCGTATTTCTCGGGCTCGTATGCCGGTGCTTCGCCTAGATCGGCATCAAGCGGGATCTTATAAATTTCTTTCTCCAAAAACGTTTCGATTTCTTTGAATTTCGCTTGTTCCTGTTGCGAAACAAACGTGATGGCCAGCCCTTTGCCGTCTGTTCCCCGAGCCGTACGCCCGATACGATGTACGTAATCTTCAGGGTCATTCGGTATATCGTAATTGATGACAAGCGTAATGTCATTGATATCGATACCGCGTGCCACAACGTCCGTTGCAACAAGCACACCGATACGCCCGTTCCTGAATTCCTTCATCACTTGTTCACGTTCGCTTTGCTCCAGATCGGAATGCATCGCTGCAACATTGAATTGAAGCCGCTTGAGAGCTGTGGTCAACTCCTTCACCTTCATCTTCGACGATGAAAAGATAATGACACGTTCAGGCTGTTTTTTTGAGAACAATTGCTTAATGATCGGCATTTTATGTGCTTCGTAGCAGATGTATGCCGTCTGCATGATGGAAGCGGGCGGCTTGGAAATGGCAATTTTGATCTCTTCCGGTTCCTTGAGGATGTTTTGAGCTAAGGTGCGGATCTTAGGAGGCATCGTTGCCGAAAACATAATAATTTGACAATCATGCGGAAGTTTCTTATAAATCTGCATAATGTCATCGTAAAATCCCATATCGAGCATCCGGTCTGCTTCATCAAGAACAAAGAATGACGTCTGCGACAAGTCGACACTCCCCATATTCAAATGGCTGATCAGCCGTCCGGGGGTTGCAATCACAATATCGCTTCCCATCTGTAGTCCGCGCTCCTGTTGAGCATAGACAATACCATCCGTTCCCCCATAAACGGCTACAGCCGAGACCGGAACAAAGTAAGTAAAACCATCGATTTGTTGATCGATCTGCTGTACCAGCTCGCGGGTAGGAACCATAATGACCGCATTGATGGCATCCTGCGGATAGTTCCCATCATTCAGTTTACTGATGATAGGCAGCACATAAGCCGCCGTCTTTCCGGTACCCGTCTGAGCGCATCCGATAATATCTTTACCTTCCAATATCGGAGGAATGGAAAGTTCCTGTATAGGAGTCATCTCGTGGAAATTCATGGCTTCCAGTCCATCCAATACAGCATCGCCAAGGTTCAGTTCGTCAAATCTCATGTTGTTCTGTTAATCGGTAATTATGTATGATACAAATAATTGTTTGTTAGGTTGTTTTTCTTCTGTTGGAGACGCTTCCGGAAGGGTAGAAGGTGTTCCGTTTTCTTCTTCCGATACCGGCTTAACCGCATCATGAGTCGTTTCTTCTACGGGTGTTGATGTTTCGGCGGATTCTTTCGCTTTACCGGTATCTGTCGTTGAAATGGGAATACGAATCTTCGTCGTCGTGGGAGGTATGATATGATAATACTTCCGGTAGATCTTATCAAATGTTCCGTCTTTTCGCATTTGTGCAAACCAATGGTTCAGGCTGTCCAACAAATCCGGTGAATACTTGCGGACAGCCCATGATTGCAACTGGGTAAAACTGATGTCGGTATCAATATCGATTTCGGGATATTGTTTCTTCGACAGACGAGCAATCTGGTGATCACAAACCGCATAATCGATATCTCCTTTAGCCACCATAATGATCAATTGCTCGGAAGAGTAAAGTGGTTCTTCGACGATATGAATGGTGTCGGCTATCTCGTACTGCAGATTTTGAAGGCGCAGAATAGCAGGTGAATTTTGAGGAACATACAACGTCTTTTTGGCCAGCTCCAGCTGGTTGCGAAGGGGTTTTATCCCATTATTGTTCTCGGTTTTACGTTGTATCAAGACCTGTTTATTCAACACCATCGGTTCGACAAACAAATAATGTTCTTTCAGTTCGGTTGTCGTAGGAATGTTACGGGCGATGACATCATACCGATTGTTTTTCAATCCTTCAAAGCTCTTGTCAAGGCTCATTTCAAGATGTATCTCAACTTCCAATCCCGAATATTCGGCCAGCTTCCTGCATAGTTCATACTGAAATCCTTGCAACGTATCGCCCGACATGAAATAGCCGGATTGGTTGTATTCTGTAACAATACGCAGCACACCAGACTGCTTGATTTCATAGTAATCGCGAGGTTGAACAACAGACTGCATGCGGAATATCAAACTTCCCATAATCGCCAGTACGAGAAGCAACAGGATGATATAGATAATGAGTAATTTGCGTGAAAACATACGTCAATTATTAAACTTTACAGCCACTCCCAATTTGACCACCATGGGGTTTATCGGATAATGAGGCATTGAAAAATAATTCGGAGACGCAAATAACTTGCTTATATTGTATCCCGTTACAAAGAATCTTGCCTGTTTGAGATGAAAATTAACATAAGCATTCACTAACGGGTAATTGCCGATTTTAATGTTATCCTGATTGATGAACTGTTGCGTAGCCGGTTCATAATATGGAGCGTAATATTCGGTGAAATAATGCACATCGGCTCCCATCTGTACCATTAACACCTTCGCAAGTCGAACCGTTACATACATATTCGAATAGAGCGACAGTTGAGGCAAAGCCAAGACCTGCTTATTGCTGCTGGTCTGATAGACTAACTCGTTATCCCATCCGAAAGCCTTGAACCGAAAGTCTTGTCGCAGACGAGCGGTAACAACTTGCAGATTGCTCCCGAATTGCTCAGGAAGGCCTTTTTTGTTAAAAAAGATATGATTCTGAATACTTTCAACCCCGGCCGAGAAACATGTACGCGTTTGTTCCCAAGCCACGGTTCCCCCTACATAAACCCGCTGTGTATTCTTCAGATCCTTATTCCAAAAGAAATAACGACTGCTGTAACGACGTTGGAAAAACGCGGGTCGCAAATTTTTGATGTATCCGTCTGCCTGAATGGAAGCCTCTCTTTTAAAAAGCTGAAACCGCGTTTTAACAAGTCCCGTCAAGCGAAACTCTCCGATATCATCACCTAACACACAAAGCTCACCACGTCCTTGATAGGTGAGGAGGCTCCCGCGTCGTTTAGAAAGTTCGGCACCTAAGAAAGTAGCGTATTCATCGTACTTTTGCATGTTACGGATAGCTCCTTTAGCAGAGTCTCCGGGCATTTTAAAGTTTCTTTTCTCAAAACTGACGAAAGCCGTTAAACCAAACTTAGCCCAATCCTGAAATCCCTCACGCAACGAAAGAGCGAGCGTGTTTTTTAAATTCCAAGCCGACGAAACATCATTGGGAACGCGCCCAACCGTATCATAGCGGTTCACGTAGCATGTATCGATCCCCATATCTTTCGAAATAAATCGTCTGCGAAAATCTTCATATTCGACGGTATGAATAACGCTGGCCACAGGCACAAAGACTTCGTTTGCATGAAGATCTTCTTCCTCTTCCTCCTGCTCTTTAGGGCGACCGGTCGAGTTTTTTTCTTCCTCTTCCTGTTTCTTCAACGCTTCACGTTGAGCGTCTTTTTCCTGTTTTCGTTTGGCTTCGCTTTCGGTCATCTCACGATAAAAACCGAAATTATAACGGTGTGTAAGAAAGACGTTTTTACCACGAACGCGGTTCCATGTATTAGTAAACCGTGTCGGATACGATTTGCTGTCGACTCCCCGACGCCCATCTTCAAAATCATCCGGCGATGTAATGTACCGGTCATCTGTTAATCCACCATTTTCATTTTGGATGAAATTAAAATTACGGAGATGTGCATGTGCCTCGTAACGGTCGGAAAGGTAGTTTCCGAACAATCTATAGCTGAGCAGCTTGTTATTGTTTGAAGTGTATTGTCCCCGACTGTAGATATAATTAAAATCTACACCGGCATTGATTTTTTTTCCGAAATTGCTTGTTAACACGCCTTTCAGTTGCTCTTCACGTTTGGTAGAACCACCGGCACGTGTATACAGGATATGCGTATAAGGTACCTTAACATCATAGAAATATCCGTTGGTAGGAGTTAGGATATCTCCGTCGAACGCATCTGCGAAGATAAAATCGCGTTCTTCTTTTCGCTCGTTGAAGATACGGCTCTGATAAGGGGAACCTATATTTCCGGTATAGGCACCGGCTATCCCTCGTCCTTCCATTAACGTACTATTTGCCGTATTCAGACGATTGGTATCCATAGGGGCGAGAATACGATCCCCAAGTTTCTCAGTCAAGTGATAACCGTTGATGCGTTTGATACCGATATGGGTGCTATCGGGAACGAGTAAACTGTCTGGAAGTTGTGCCGCATTACGCGCCGTAAGAGAAAACCCACCCCTGCGGCCGCTACTGCGCGATCGCTCTTGTGCGAATACGGTCGTTACACACAACAGGCATAGCAATAAAGCATATAACCTGTGCCTCGATTTGAGACACAGGTATAGGATAGAATAGACACAACGCCTTCGATTCACACCTTTTGGATCAGTTCCATACCTTTTTTGATAGCGGCTTCATTGGCCGGAATCAACGTATGATGTCGTTCGGGCAGGGTTTTTTTCAGCCCGAGAAGCACGCTTTCCAGTTTTACCATCGGAACAACTTTGAGGAGGCCGCCCAACACAATCATATTGAACGTCTTTTGCATATTCAGTTCCGTAGCCGTATCCATCGCATCGATACGATACACATCGATATCCGTACGTGTGATCGGCTTATGAATCCCATATCCATCGTAAATAAGAATACCGCCTTTTTTCACTTTCGATTGGAATTTATCCATCGACGGTTGGTTCAGAATCACGGCAATATCGTATTCATTCAATACGGGAGAACTAATCCGTTCGTCGTTCAAGATCACGGTCACATTGGCTGTACCGCCACGTTGTTCCGGACCGTAGGACGGCATCCAGGTTACTTCCTTATCTTCCATGAGTCCCGAATAAGCGAGAATTTTCCCCATCGATAACACTCCCTGTCCGCCAAAACCTGCTATAATTATTTCGTATTGCATATCTTGTCTTCTGCTAATCGTTATACATTTTTCAAGTCTCCCAAGGGATAGAAGGGGAACATATGCTCTTCCATCCATTTGTTCGAATCGGCCGGTGTTTTTTTCCATCCGGACGAACAAGTAGAAACAAATTCTACAATCGATGTTCCTTTGCGAGCCATGGAATTTTCAAATGCTAAGCGTAACATTTTCTTTGCTTTTCTTACCGCAGCAGGAGTATGGACGCTTTGGCGTGTGACCAGACACGTTCCATCCAACTGTGCCAGCAAATTCCCGATTCGCAAAGGATGTCCGTTCAGTTCCACGTCACGACCGTGAGGACAAGTTGCCGTAGGCATTCCAACCAAAGTGGTCGGGGCCATCTGTCCGCCCGTCATACCATAAATGGCATTATTTACGAAAATAATCACAATGTTTTCGCCACGATTAGCTGCATGAATGGTTTCAGCCGTTCCGATGGCCGCCAAGTCACCGTCACCTTGATACGTAAAGACCATTTTATCAGGGTTCACTCGCTTTACCGCTGTAGCTACAGCCGGAGCACGTCCGTGAGCCGCTTCAATCCAGTCGATATCGATATAGTTGTAAGCAAATACTGCGCATCCGACAGGGGAGATTCCGATCGTTTTTTCTTCCATACCCATCTCTTCGGATATTTCGGCGATCAGTTTATGGATAACGCCATGACTGCATCCCGGGCAATAATGCATGGAATTATCATTCATCAATTTGGGCTTTTGATAGACCAAATTTTCAGGTTTAATTATTTCTATTGTTTCCATTTTTGAATATTCCGTAAGTTTTTTAACCCAAAAATCTCATAAGATATTGTACTATACGCAAAAGAATAGCGATGCCTCCACAAATAAGGAACGGCAAATGGCTATCTTTCACGGTAAAATAGAGGATGCCGGCTACAATCGTCAACACCATAAAAAGCAGGGTAAACAGTTCGTCTAATCGGTCTCCTCGTTTCATTACTTGTTAAATTACATCAGTTTCTCTTCAATTGCTTTCAGAATTTCGTCCGGAGTGAAAACGATGCCACCCAAGCGGCCGAAATGCTCGACTTTGACACGTCCGTTTACAGCCAGCCGAACATCTTCGACCATCTGTCCGGCATTCAGCTCTACCGAAAGCATCCCTTTCACTTTATCGGCATAACTGGCAATTACCTGAGTCGGGAACGGCCACAGAGTAATCGGACGGATTAAACCGAGTTTCAATCCTTGACCACGTGCTATTTCAATCGCTTTCTGGCAGATTCGTGCCGATGAACCGAATGCGACCAACAGATACTCCGCATCTTCGCATTTGTATTCTTCATAGCGCACTTCGTTTTTCTCTATCCGGCTATATTTCTCTTGGAAATGCAAGTTCTTTTTTTCCATAATGACCGGATCCAACTCCAAAGAAGTAATGATATTGGGTTTTCGACCGGCCGCTTTTCCGGTAGCTGCCCAAGGTGATTCTTTGGCAATCTCCGCCTCCGTTTTCCGCGGACGAAACGGGGGAAGTACGACTTTTTCCATCAGCTGACCAATCATACCGTCCGTGATGATGATCGCCGGAGTTTGATATTTGAATGCAAGATCGAAACCCAGTCCGACAAAATCGGCCGTTTCCTGCACCGACGAAGGAGCAAGAGCTATCAAGCGGTAGTCTCCATGACCTCCACCTTTCACCGTCTGAAAATAGTCGGCTTGACTCGGCTGGATTGTTCCCAATCCGGGACCGCCACGCATTACATTTACAATCAGACAAGGGAGATCCGAGCCAGCAATATAGGAGACTCCTTCCAACATCAAGCTCATACCCGGGCTGGACGACGAGGTCATGATTCGTTTGCCTGTTGCTGCTCCCCCGTAAACCATATTAATCGAAGCGATTTCACTTTCTGCTTGCAGTACCACCATACCTGTTGTTTCCCACGGTCTTTCTTCCATCAGTGTTTCCATGACTTCCGACTGAGGTGTAATCGGATAACCAAAATATCCGTCTGTTCCATAACGAATCGCAGCATGGGCCAGCGCTTCGTTTCCTTTCATAAGTCTTACTTCTTCCATTGTGTTAATCAATTTTCTTTCTATAGACGGTTAAACATCCATCGGGACAAACCCATCCGCAACTGGCACAACCGGTACAATCGTCAGGCTCTTTCATATATACATAGTGATAGCCTTTGTTATTGACCTCCCGCGGGTGCAACTCCAGTACATTGCAAGGACAGGCCACGACACATAAGTTGCAGCCTTTACACCGTTCGGTGTTGACCACTACCATTCCTTTTACTTTTGCCATAAATCCTTTATTTTTATTTACTGGGATGCAAATCTACAAAAAAAACAAGAATATGCAAGTCAGAAGCTAAAAATATTGCGGGCAACAAAAAAAGTCATGGCAATGGCAAAGAATATCCAGATATAAAGGCTTCTTTGTACTTTTAAGATTAGTGGACTGTATGGATTAAAGAGTTGATAAATACGAACGCCGAGCAGCAGGATAACATACGGTATCGACAGTACAAGCAAGGCATTATAAGAGAAGGCTGTTTTTATGTCGGCATGAAGTAAGGCGTGAATAGCCCGTTGCGAACCGCATCCCGGACATTTCATTCCGGTCAGCATCAGGAATGGGCATTTAGGAAAGAATGGAGAACTGTTAGGGTGAATGTGTGAATAGATATAGATTGCGATCAGGAAAACCAGAAAAAGAAAAATCCAGAGGATAATTTTGTATCGAGGAACAGGATACATAATTAATAATTAAAGCTAATTGATGCGGAGCCTTCACGCCGGAAAGCCCCGCATACTGAATTTACATATCACTACTCATGGCGGCTCCTACGCCAATAACAATAATGAATATAACATAAAGCAGCCAAACTACTCCCGCAGCAATAGCAGACCACATTGCCCATTTTTTTGCATTTTTCGATGCATTGTCTGCACCAACATAGTCGCCGAGTGCATAAGCAGAACTTACTTTGGTAGAGTTGATGATGGATACAATACCTAAAGGCATACAGCAAAAAACGGTAGAAAGAATGGCCCATACGAGATAGTTCTCCGGCATCGGAGGTTTAGGCATATTCGGATCGCCGAAAGTTCCGCCGCTTGTCGAATAATTTGTGCTTTGTGCAGTGTTCGTGTTATATCTCGGTTCTCTCTGATCATAGTTCGAAGAAGAAGCCGACGTGTTTCCTGCTGCGGCAAACATGTCTTGTAACTCCGGCAATGTACGTGCAGCCACCCAATCCGGTAACGAGCCGTTCCAAACTAACGTGTCCGGATTAATCGGAGCGCTTTTCAAAGCGTCCAATGAGAAAGGACCTACTTTGGTGTCCCCATTCAAATAGTAATACTCTTTGTCCATTTTTTAATTCTGTTTTTATAGTTAAGATAATACATTTTCAAAAATCGGCCGTGATTTTAAGCGTACAAAAATACAGAAATTTACCATATTACCTATACATCGTCCAAGAATCCCGTAAAAATATTCCGGAAAAGAGAGAAAAAGTCTCTTTTTACATGCGTCGAAAAGGCTCGGAAAGGTAGATTATGCGTTAGGTATCTCCGTTTTTTTCTTTTTACCTTTTAACGAAATCAATTCCAACAGATAAACGAGTACGAACCCTGCAGCAGCCAATCCAATCGCTTCCCATAACTGGCGATCGGGTAAAATATTTGCTTCAATCAGAGGTTTGGCCACGCCATGACGGTCAATATACGTCTCGATCGTTTCTTTCCACGGCCAAACTTTATTCAGTGACCCTAACATAAAGCCGCTCAGAACAGCGATGGTGATATCATGGAAACGATGCAGTGCGTAAGACAGTGCGCGAGAAAACAAAGAAATTCCGATTACAGCTCCTCCGGCGAAGACGAGCAAGACACTCATCCGAAGCGATTTGACAGCCTCCATGATAAAGAAGTATTTTCCCAGTAAAACCAGAATAAAGCTGCCCGATATGCCGGGAAGAATCATCGCACAAATGGCGATGGCGCCACAGAGAAAGATGAACCATATATCATCCGGAGTTTCAGCAGGGGTAGTGATGGTTATCACATAAGCTGCTACGGCACCGAATACGAATCCTGCCACGGTTTTGACATTCCATTTTGCGACTTCGCGCGAAACAAACCAAATCGAAGCCAGCACCAATCCGAAAAAGAACGCCCAAACCAGAACCGGCTCGTGTACCAGCAAATAAGTAATCAGTTTGGCCAGAGAGAAAATACTGATACCGATACCTGAGATGATGGCTAGTAGAAAATTGCCATTGATGGCTTTCCAAAAGCGACCGAACTTGAGCGAAAAGAGCATTCTCAACGAAGTTAAATTTACGCTCTTAATCGAATTAATCAGTTCTTCGTATATGCCGACAATAAAGGCGATTGTGCCTCCTGAGACACCCGGTACCACATCGGCTGCACCCATACCGACTCCTTTGAGCACCAACAGGACGTTATCTTTCAATGTGCGATTCATATCTCTAATTCAGATGATGTTTGTTTTTAATAAATTCTTCCGACAATCCGTCGGGAGGCAAAAGGAAAGGCTTTTGCGAACGTATGTCTTGCGCATGCAGAAAATATTTGTCCGACGGCAGTTCGTTTTCCTGCATTTTCCTGGCAGCAAAAAACATTTTATTTAAGTACTCGGCCGTCTTATCGCTATTTTGATCCGTTTGCGAGAAAATGCGGTGATGCGTTTTGTATCGTGCTACTTGCGAGAGTACTTCCGGTTTACCAAGCAACTTATTAAATAAGGTATAAGCACGTTCGAAATCGTCTGCTTTCAGGTAGCATTCCGCGAGAATCGGTTCGATATGATCGGTGATGTCTTTTTTGTCCGAGAGCAAATCCAGATAGGCTTCGATCGCTTTCTCGTAATTTTCGTTCATAAAGAGGCAATATGCGCGTAATAATCTGACCTCTACGTCATCCTCGTCGCAAGTGAGCGCGAAGTCGAACGAGTGGATTGCTTCTTCATACTGTCCGAGATTGGAGAGTAAGCGTCCCTGTATGTACCAATAATCGGTAGAGTAGGGGTCTATATCGATCAACTCCCTACATATTTGCAAAGCGCGCTGTAAATTACCCGCCATCTCTTCATGATAGCAATGTTCCTCTTTAAGAATGACACTGTCAGGGAAGAGTTGAATCGCACGCTTGACAAGATTGAAAGCGACTTCATTTTTACCGATCTCACTCAGAATGGGAGTAAGGTCTTCATAAATAATTCTCAACTCATCGTCCACGGGATGCTGATCAAGGAGTTCATCTGCTTCGTGATGGAGGTCCATGACATACAGACACTGCACTTTAAGCAGAAAAAGTTCGGGATCGTCGTCATCTCCTATGCTTTTTATGCGCTCCAACGCTTCGGCATATTTTTCCTGATAAATATAAACCTTACATTCCTTGATTTTGATGCCGATATTTTCAGGATGCAGCTTGAGTCCCAATTCAAGCACCTGTGTGAATCCTTCAAAATCATTTTCATCCTCGAAATATTCAAGCAACCGAATGATCTCGTCGGCATCGAAATAGGCTTCCGTGCCTTTTTCATGCATCTCTTTATATCGCTCGAGTAAGGTCATGCGCCCCAAAGAATAATATAGATATACTGTCTTTTATCAACCGTTTACTTTCTTGCTCCATGTATCTTTCAGCGGAACTGTACGGTTGAAAATCAATTTGCCGTCACGACTGTCCGGGTCAAGATTGAAGTATCCGATACGTTGGAACTGAAAGTGATCGTAAGGTTTGGCCTGTGCCAAATCTTCTTCTACGAAACACTTGGTCAGTACCTGCAACGAATCCGGATTCAGCAGTTCATGAAAATCTTTGTCTTTTTCTTCGGCCGGATTCTCTACGTTAAACAAGCGGTCGTAAAGCCGCACTTCGGCAGGCAACGCGTGGGCGGCAGATACCCAGTGTATCGTGCCTTTTACTTTTCGGTTGCTGTCGGGCATTCCAGTTCTCGTATTCGGATCGTATTCGGCGTAAACTTCTTCCACCTCGCCGTCCGCATTCTTTTTGCATCCCGTACATTTTACGATGTAAGCGCACCGTAAGCGTACTTCCTGTCCCGGCGTCAGACGGTAATATTTTTTGGGAGCATCTTCCATAAAATCGTCCTGCTCGATATACAACTCGCGCGAGAAGGCGATCTCATGTGTTCCATCTTCGGGGTTCTCCGGGTTGTTGACCGAGGTCATCATTTCTACCTGTCCTTCGGGATAGTTCGTGATGATCAGTTTAACGGGACGAAGCACCGCAGCGACACGCCGCGCCGTGGCGTTGAGATCTTCGCGCACAGCATGTTCGAGCAATGCAACATCGATCATGCCGTCGTATTTCGTATAACCGATCAGGTTGATGAAACGGCGAATGGAGGAGGGGGTGAAACCTCTTCGGCGATAACCGCAGATGGTTGGCATACGCGGGTCGTCCCAGCCGTCTACCAACTTTTCTTTAACCAGCTGGAGCAGCTTGCGCTTGCTCATCACAGTATACGTCAGGTTCAAACGATTGAACTCTGTCTGTCGCGGACGGTAATCGCCGCCTTTTCCGCATTCGCTGTCGATCAGCAAATCGATAAAATGATCGTATAATGGCCGGTGTACTTCAAATTCGAGCGTACAGAGCGAATGGGTTACCCCTTCAAAATAGTCGCTCTGCCCGTGTGCGAAGTCGTACATCGGATAAACATTCCATGTTCTTCCTGTCCGGTGATGGGGCGTCTTAATGATGCGATAGATGATGGGATCGCGGAAGTGCATATTGGAGGAAGCCATATCGATCTTAGCCCGTAAGGTCATGGCGCCCTCTTCAAAATCTCCGCGATTCATACGGAGAAAAAGGTCTAAGCTCTCTTCTATCGGACGATTACGATAAGGACTATCTATACCGGCCTGCGTCGGCGTTCCTTTTTGTGCAGCAATGGCCTCCGCGCTTTGCTCGTCGACGTATGCTTTTCCTTGTTTGATCAGTGAAACGGCAAAATCGAAGAGTTGTTGAAAGTAATCCGAAGCATAAAAGATGTTTTCCCATTGGAAGCCTAACCAGCGAATATCTTCCTGAATCGAATCGACGTACTCTACGTCTTCTTTCGTCGGGTTCGTATCGTCAAAACGCAGGTTGCACACGCCCCGATATTTTTCGGCAATACCGAAATCGAGACAGATGGCTTTG
Organism: Tannerella forsythia; assembly: GCF_003860135.1. Lineage (GTDB taxonomy): Bacteria > Bacteroidota > Bacteroidia > Bacteroidales > Tannerellaceae > Tannerella > Tannerella forsythia_A. Next base: position 460 of record NZ_RQYN01000034.1, on the reverse strand, counting down.
GCATGCCCGATATGCAGATAACCGTTCGGTTCGGGCGGGAAGCGCGTTTGAACCCGTCCGTCGTTCTTGCCCTCGGACAAGTCTTTTTCGATGATTTGTTCGATGAAATTCAGGCTTTTTTTATTTTCTTCCAGAGGTGTATTTTCTGCCATTGCTGTTGATTTTTGATGTCTTTTATGGCGCAAAGATAAGGATTAGCGCCTAATGTACAAGGGTATTGTATATGAAGTTATCAACAGAACGAGTAGTTTTTTACTGACGAGAAACGTTTTATCTGCTTTTATGAAATCAAAAAACATAAGGTGTTTTCGGGTTCTGATACCGAAAAGAACCCTTGAGAAGCATACCGAAAAACAGTCTTTTTAAAACCCTAATATTCAATAGATAGTCGTTCCTTATAAAATCAACTTATGCCACAAAATATATTTTATGCTTCCGGAAAAACCAACCGAAAATAAAA
>NZ_RQYN01000033.1 GCF_003860135.1 Tannerella forsythia | reverse complement strand
AATGCTGTTCGCCCGTGGTGATCAGATGTACCGGCCGGTATATGCCGCCGAAGAAAGTGAAATCGGCGGACAGGGACGGCACGTCGTCTCGATGGCTGTTGTCCGCTTTTACGGCGATGTACTGCTCTCCCGACGCCTCGAGGAAAGGCATTAAATCGATGTTGAAAGCGGTGTAACCGCCCGTATGTTTTCCGGCCGGTTTCCCGTTTACAAACACTTCGGCCGTTTGATTCACTCCTTCGAACCGAAGGAAATACCTTTTTCCCTCTTCGGGAACAAGGCGAAATCTTTTCTTGTACCAGCCGGCGCCGCGGTAGTATCTCTCTGTCCGTCGGCCAGCACATCCTTATCGTTCCAGGTATGAGGAAGCTGTACGGCTTGCCATCCGGCCGTCGTCCTATCCGGCAAAATTGTTAATATTAACCCGACGGGATTATTTCGTGATTTTTGAAACTATTAAATATCTGACTAATAAATATTTGTCAAAATAAAAATAACGTTATATTATCGCCGTGTTAATAGTCATTTAGCGAACGGTTTTCAGCCAACAAAGGAACAGCTAAACACTCGCTGAGTTTCACTTCTCGTTTCTCCGTCTCCTACATTCACCAACGATGCTACGGCTCGAAGAGTTCGAACCGATAGCCTTGTTCTTGAAGCCATTCGATCGATCGGGGAAGGGCTTCTTTCATGCGGTCAGCGGCTTTGAGTGAGTCGTGAAAGACAATAATGGATCCATTGCGTGTATATCGTTTCACGACGTTAAAAACCCCTTGTGCCGTCATGTGAGGACTGTAATCGCGGGTGACGACGTCCCACATGATCACCTTGTATTTCTTGCGCAGTCGTGCCAATTGCGGCAAACGCATGTGTCCATGCGGAGGACGAAAGAGGCGGCTGTCGATCAGCTCTGCGGCCTTCTCCACATTCTCCATATAACGAGACGACCACGAACGGACTCCCTGAATATGATTGAACGTATGATTACCCACATCATGACCGCGTTCGAGCACCATGCGATAAATATCCGGATGCTTACGCACATTGTCGCCGACGCAGAAGAACGTGGCCTTCACCTTGTAACGATCAAGCACGTCAAGCACCCACGGCGTGATCTCGGGGATCGGTCCGTCGTCAAATGTTAGGTAGACACACTTCTCTTTCTGCGGAATCCGCCAGATACCTCCGCGAAAAATCGCCCTGTAAAACCAGGGCGGTTGTTCGATAAACATCGTCGGTTAGCGGTTGCGTCCTCCGTCTTGAGTTCCCTGAAAAGCCATGTAGTATTTCTGGAACTCTTCGCGATACTTGGCGCCGTATTCACGATCGTATTGCATTCCCATTCCCAACGCGTTCTGCACGATGGCGAGATCACGCTGCCAATCATCCTGAATACCGGCCCTATCCCGCGCGTTCAGACGCATATACCAGCGGATATTCCGCAATGAGTTTTCGATGACACCATCGAGAATCGAGCCCCCCTTCTCTTTTTGACCGATCGCCATATACGTTTCTCCGATCATAATCGCACTGTAATCCAACGGTACGTTTTCGGGCGGAAGCACTTCCATGCATCGATCCAGAACAGCTTGTGCCTTGTCAGGCTTACCTTCCTGCAGCAAGGCCTGAGCCAGCTCACCGAAAAGATACATCCGGTAACTTTTGCACATACGCATCGTATTCTCATCGATGTAAACTCCGGGCTTGTCGACACCGCCCCATCGGAACTTGTTCATCACGTTATCGTACATCTTTTCCGTATCGATGGCACGCGCATTCGGACCTTGCGTCATGTAAGGCACGATGTGATATGCCATCCCCGTTTTTTGAAAATACGGGTCGAGGCGTACGAACTGATTCGGATCTACCGTGATGGCAAAATAGATGGGACGTTCCCAGTTATTCGTATGAAGCATATCAAGGATTGTTACGGCTTCTTTGCCCAGAACTTCCTTGCCCGATAAATTGATGGTCATTTCCTTGACCATCTGCGACGCGTCCTGCGGACTGATGGCACCATGCTTCATCACCGTGGCCGAATCGACTTTCAATGTCAGTACATCCGAAGGAATGTTAGAAATATCATTCTGGTATCCGGGAAGTTTCTTCGTGCGCGGGTCGTCGCTGCGTAACCACTCCAATGCCTGCCCTAAATCGACCTTATCCATGCGTTTAATGACATACGTCATATCCCGTTTGCCCTGAATATACTGGCTACGATCCCATGTGATCGGTAGCGGCGCGGATTCGTAGGCTTGACGTTTCATCTGGTCGATATACCAGTCGGTTTGCAGGTAGCTCGTGTTACATACGCGCACATCGGTGCGGATGCCTTCCACTTCCTGCGCATACCAGAGAGGGAACGTATCGTTGTCGCCATTCGTAAATATAATAGCATTCGGCTCACACGATTCGAGATAGTTGGAACCGAAGTCACGGCACATGTAACGTCCCGAACGGTCGTGGTCGTCCCAATTCTGTCCGGCCATCTGAATCGGTACAAGTACACATGCAAGCGTCGCGACCGTACCGGCCACAAGTCCCGGCAATTTCCCAAACTTTTCTAGTGCTCGCGCTACGGCACCGACACCCAGTCCGATCCAAATACAGTATGCATAGAACGAGCCGGCATACGCATAATCTCGTTCGCGCGGCTGAAGCGGGGTCTGATTCAGGTAAAGCACGATCGCAATCCCCGTCATAAAGAAGAGGAAGAACGTCACCCAGAAAGATTGTGTTCCTTTTTTTCCACTAAACAACTGGTAAAAGATCCCCAGTAGTCCGAGCAGAAGAGGCAACATATAATACACATTATGCCCCTTGTTGTTGGCAATATCGAACGGCATATCATCCTGCGGACCAACGAGGAACGTATCGATCGGTTTGATTCCCGTGATCCAGTTCCCGTTCATAATCTCGCCATGTCCTTGAATATCGTTCTGACGACCGGAGAAGTTCCACATAAAATATCGCCAATACATAAAGTTCAGCTGATAACGCACGAAGAATTTGATATTCTCGGCAAAGGTCGGTTTCATGACACTCTTCGTCTCGCCTAATTCACGGACTTTTACCGGAAAGCCTTTCACATTCGCCCACGACTTGTAACCCGCCACGTGACGCGGTTCGGAGCTATGCATACGCGGGAAAAGCATCATCGTTTCGCTGACGTATTTAGGTGTAATCATCGTATACGTATCAAAATAGCGGTCTTTCTCGTTCTTATCTTTTTTAATCGCACGACGCCAGATAGTGGCACTCTCGCTCGCAACAGCCGTACCATCACTGTTGCGCTCCGGTACCGACACGTAAGTCTTACCGTAGATCAGAGGCGTATCACCGTATTGTTCACGTGCCAGATAACTGCGGAGGGTGAAAATATCCTTCGGTGCATTCTGGTTCATCGGTGTGTCAGCCGTCGAACGAATAAGAATCAGTGCGTAAGACGAATAACCCACCACAATCACCATCAGTGAAACCAAAATCGTATTCAGTGTGCGGACATTGATATTTTTGAGGCGGAACAGGGCGGCCGTTAAAGCGATCAACAATAGAATACCGAGCACATAGCCGCTTCCCAGGAAAGGAATACCGAGCAGGGCGATGGTCAGGACGAAAGAAATCCTCACGCGCATCGGGGAGATGTCCTCGCGCATCGTTTCCCAAATCGACCAGCCCAGCATGCCGGCAATGATCAACACATAGGCATAAACACCGGAATTATATGGCATCCCGAAGCCGTTTACAAACAGCAGTTCGAACCAGCCGCAAGCCTCTACGAGACCTTGCACGACGCCGTACATCATCAATCCGACGATGGCAAACGATACCAAAAGGGCGATCGCCGTTCCTTTGAACGTTGGATTAGGGAATTTCCGGTAGTAATATACGAGTACGATGGCAGGAATACAAAGCAAGTTCAGCAGATGGACACCGATACTTAAACCCATGAAGTAGGCGATCAGCACTATCCAACGGTCGGCATGCGGACGGTCGGCCGCTTCTTCCCATTTCAGAATCAGCCAGAACACGACAGCCGTAAATAACGACGAGCTGGCGTACACTTCACCCTCCACGGCACTAAACCAAAACGTATCGCTGAAGGTATAGACCAATGCTCCGACCAGTCCGCAACCCATCACCATGATGGTGCGCGTCAAAGTCAGCTCGCGTTTTCCTTCTTTCAGTATGATACGCCGAGCCATGTGCGTGATGCTCCAGAAGAGGAACAGAATCGTCAGCGCGCTGAACAGGGCGGACATACGGTTCACCATCTTCGCCACTTCCGCCGTATCGGAGGTGAGTTGCGTAAACAGATTACCCATCAGCATGAAGAAAGGTGCGCCGGGTGGGTGTCCCACTTCCAGTTTATAGGCAGATGCAATAAACTCGCCGCAATCCCAGAAACTTCCGGTCGGCTCGATAGTCGATAAATACGTGTATGACGCGATCAGGAAGACGATCCATCCCAATACGTTGTTGATTAGCTTATATTGCTTCATAATCGAGGATATAGTAAGCGTTTATTTTTGAATATTCGGCCGCAAAGATATAAAAATCCGCTGACAACATAACGCTATCTTATTACATATATTGTTCGAGTTACGAAGAAATCGTAAACGGGAATGCGTTTTTTCATTTTCTCGCTACCGGTACGTTTTTTAATCGTGTTTTACGACTTCTTAAAGAAAATCGTTTCGTCCGACGACTTTTATTTCTTTCCTTTGCGACTGTTTTTTACAACACAATGAATAAGAAAGGCAAACATACACAGCTGTTTCGCTGGATATACACGCTACTGACTATCGCTGTAACCGTCTTTATCTTTACGAACTCGCTACAGGGAGGCGAAGCGTCCGGACTGCGTAGTGCGATGGTTACCGAGTGGCTGAACCGGCTGATCGGTCATTTGGGTATCGACTATCGGTTCACAGTGTATACCGTACGGAAACTCGCGCACCTGACCGAATTTATGCTGCTGGGGCTTTTCTTGACACTAACATTACGCGTCTACACGAATCGCCTGATGCCGCATATCTCGTGGCCGCTATTTGCAGGACTGTTCACGGCCGTGTGCGACGAGACCATCCAACTGTTCGGTTGCGGTCGTGGGCCTTCGTTGCTCGACGTATGGATCGATTTTGCCGGATTTACGATCGGACTCTGTATCGCTCTCTTTCTGATTCGGTCGGTACGCCGCTCCAAAAGACCGACACGCAAAAGTCGGAGGTAAAAGCAATCTCCTCTTTACTTCTTTCGCTCAATCACATACTCGGCGAGGAGCAACAGGCTCTCGCGTGCATTTAACTTTGCGCACTCCGAAGTTCGTTCCTCTCTGAATTTGCATCCTAATATCTATTCACAATCTTGTTTAACAAGTGTGTTTCTAAACAAAACACTTATCCTTAACCCTTTTGGCATTTCTCAAAACCTCAGTCGTACAGATCCGATGAAGATTATTAGCCTCTACAATAAGCTTATGCGGGACAGTTCTTCGCTTAAAGCCTTCACCCCGTCTTGTATCTTTTTCAATTGTTTTTCTCGGGGCTTATGTATTCCTGCGGCATAATGCCAAAGTTGGCGCTCATTAATTCCCGTAATGCGGCTCAGCGCGGACTTCGTGAAAATCCCGCTGTAATTATTGATAAATGTAGCGGCATCTAACTTGAATACCAGGGAGAAACTGCCCGATAGTTCCTCACAAGGATTCTCATTGTCTTCCAAATACAGCTCGATAGCTTCTTTCATATTGTTTTCTATCTCACTAACCGTATTACCAACCACAAGGATAGGAACATTTTGAATATAGGCACTAAGATTGTTGCCTGCGTGTTCGACGATAACTTCTACCTTCCTCATAATCTGCTTATTTTTATTTCAACCCCGCTTGTCGAAGTATATTGTAATAGGTACCTTTTTCTACGCCTTTGCTTCCGTGATCCGGTACAATAACAATCTTCCCGCCTTTTTCGAACTTTATATGGCTTCCCTTTTTGGTCTTTACCACAAAACCATTTTCTTTCAACAGATTGATTACTTCTTTTACGGTTTTATAGCTCATCGCGTTTTCTATTTCGACGACGCAAATATAGTAATAATATGAACAATAAACAATGATTCTTCCTTGTTTTTGCTACGCCTTTATTTTTTCTTTTGTCGTTAGATTAAAGTTTTTTTCATCTGTAAAAGTCTGATGCTTATTCCCCTCAACCGTTAGACAAAAAATGTAACATCATGATATAACACTCCGGGCCATATTAAACTATACACATGACGTATCCAGGCCACAATCCGGTGATTTCTGGTGCTGTCGTCAAACGGAGGACATGTAACAGACGAAACTTTGTGATCGCCTTGGAAGCTCCCGATCTTGTGCAGAAAGGATTTACTTCTTTCGTTCAATTACATAGTCGGCGAGGAGCAACAGGCTCTCACGGGCGTCATTGTCGGGTAATGAACGGATGATATCCGCCACTTTCTCCTTATAGTATGCCATACGAGACATGGCATATTCGACCCCTCCACGCTCTTTGGCGAAACTGATCAGCGCCGCGACATTTTCAGGCGAGAAATCTCGCTCACGAATCATCTTCAGATAAGGCGCTTTCGTCGGTTCGTCTGTCGATTCGAGGGCGTAAAGCAGAGGCAGGGTCACCTTCCCTTCGCGGATGTCGTTGCCGCTGGGCTTGCCGACGACCGGGTCATCGAAGTAATCGAAAATATCATCGCGTATCTGGAAACAGTAGCCAAGCAGACGACCGAACTCTCTACAACTCTCTTGCATCGAAGGGGTTGCCCGAGCTGTTACGGCACCGATTTCCGTACATGCCGAGAGCAGCATCGATGTTTTCTTTTCAATCGCGATCAGGTAGTCTTTTTCTTCCAATATCTGTTCTTGCGCGTTTTCCAGCTGCTTGATTTCGCCTTCAGCCATCTGACGACTGAGCGACGCGATGATCGAAACGATCTGCACCTGTCCCGTCTGCGTGGCCCGCACGAGCGCTTCGGAGAGGATAAAATCACCTATCAGCACGGCTACACGATTATCAAAGAGCGCGTTCATTGAGGGAAGTCCCCGGCGCTGGCGGGTATCGTCCACCACATCATCGTGAAGGAGCGACGCCGTATGTAATAATTCGAGAAACACAGCTGCATGGATCGAGTCCGGCGTGACACGTCCGCAGGCCTTGGCTGTCAGCAGCACCAAAAGCGGGCGGATATGCTTGCCATTCGAATGATATACCGTTTCGATGGCTTTGCGTATGGTAGCGATTTCGCTATAAAGCGCCTCCGCAAATTTCTCGCGGAATATTCCGAACTCTTCCGAGACAGGCTTCTCTATATCTCTTTTATCTATCATAAATCCTGCTTTCCGAATGCAAAAGTAAGAAAAAGTGCCGACTGAAAAAGTTTTTTCGTACTTTTACCCCCCAAAAACAACACGCTCCTTATGAAATTGCTTTTGATCGACGCTTACGCGCTCATTTACCGCTCATATTACGCCTTTATCAAAAATCCCCGAATGAATTCGAAAGGGATGAACACGTCGGCGATTTTCGGCTTCATCAATACGCTCGAAGATGTTCTTCGGCGCGAAAACCCGACACATGTCGCTTTTGGGTTTGATCCGCCAAGCCCGACGTTTCGTCACGAAGCCTACGAAGCGTACAAAGCGCAGCGGGAAGAAACACCCGAAGACATCCGTATCGCCATCCCTTACATCCGCGAGATCATCGCCGCATACCGCATCCCTGTGCTGGAGGTGCCGCGCTACGAAGCGGACGACGTCATCGGCACGATCGCCAAGCAAGCCGAGCAGGAAGGGTTCAAGGTGCTAATGATGACATCGGACAAGGACTACGGGCAGCTCGTCTCGGAACATATCTTCCAGTATAGACCGAAATTCGGAGGCGATTACGAAACATTAGGAGTTCCCGAAGTGCTGACGAAATACGGACTCACGTCCGTCGGGCAGATGATCGATCTCCTCGGGTTGATGGGCGACAGCTCCGACAACATCCCCGGCTGTCCCGGTGTAGGCGAAAAGACTGCGCAAAAATTACTTGCCGAGTTCGGTTCCGTCGAAGAGTTGCTGGCAAGCACCGATCGGCTGAAAGGCGCGTTGAAGACGAAAGTGGAAGAAAACGCGGAACAGATCCGCTTCTCCAAGTTTTTGGCTACGATCGTCACCGACGTCCCGATTTCCTTCGACGCTGTGACTTGCGCACGCAAAGACGCGGACAAGGAGCGTCTCCGCGAGATCTACGTCGAACTGGAGTTCCGCTCTTTCCTGAACAAACTGAACGATGACCCCGCGACAGCACACACCGGGAAAGGCACGACAGCCATGCAACAACTCTCCCTCTTCGGCGACGACGCGGAGCAAACATCGGCCGTAGACATGCAGTTGGAATCGGAAGAAGCGATGGTATCCGATCTCGCCGATTTGACAACTACGCCACACACCTATTTCACGGCCGACACGGAGGCGAAACGAAACGATCTGGCACGATTGCTTCGCTCTCAATCGTCGTTTGCTTTCGATACGGAGACGGACGGCATCGATCCGTTGACAGCTCATCTTGTCGGGATATCGTTCGCCATCAACGAATACGAAGCATGGTACGTGCCTCTGCCTGCCGATACCGAAGAGACGAAACGGATCATCGCTCCGTTTGCCGAGGCTTTGCAACATCCTGCTATCGAAAAGGTGGGGCAAAACATTAAATTCGACCTGTTGATGCTTAGGCGCTACGGCATACAGGTAGCGGGGCCCCTGTTCGATACGATGATTGCTCATTATCTGCTCAACCCCGAGCTGCGGCACAATATGGACTATTTGGCAGAGACATATCTGCGTTATCGCCCTCTCTCGATCGAACGTCTGATCGGCGCGCGCGGCAAAGGGCAACTATCGATGCGCGACGTGCCGGTAGAGAAGGTCAGCGAATATGCCGCCGAGGATGCCGATGTCACCCTGCGACTGAAGAACTTCTTCGCCCCGCAACTCTCGGACGGCGGATTCGAACCGCTGTTTCGCGACATCGAGATGCCGCTGATCTATGTGCTGGCCGACATGGAGCTGACCGGTGTTTCTCTCGACACGAAAGCTTTAAAACAATCGTCCGAAGAACTTTCGAAAACACTCAGTCAATTAGAAAAAGACATTTATGAGTTGGCCGGAACGACATTCAATATTAATTCGGCCAAGCAGGTCGGTGAGATCTTATTCGACCGACTTCGTATTGAGGAGAAAGCGAAAAAAACAAAAACAGGCAGTTACAGCACGAACGAAAGCATTCTGGAGAAACTGCGCAACCGTCATCCGATCGTCGGGAAACTCCTCGATTACCGCGGTCTGAAAAAGCTGTTGGGCACGTATATCGACGCCTTACCCGAGCTCATCAATCCGGAGACAGGCAAAATCCACACCTCGTTCAATCAGACGGTCGCCTCAACCGGACGCCTCAGTTCATCGAACCCGAACTTGCAAAATATCCCGATCCGCGAAGCGTTGGGGCGCGACATCCGTAAGGCGTTTATTGCCGACCATTCAGACGGTGTCTTCTTCTCGGCTGACTACTCGCAGATCGAGCTGCGCATCATGGCGCACTTGAGCGGCGACAAGCAGATGATCGAGGCCTTCTGCAGCGGAGCCGACATTCATTCGGCCACTGCGGCGAAAATCTACGGTGTGGCGGACGAAGCCGTCACCTCCGACATGCGTCGCAAAGCCAAAACAGCCAATTTCGGCATCATCTACGGTATCTCGGTGTTCGGATTGGCCGAACGTTTGAACATCCCGCGCGCAGAGGCGAAAGAGCTCATCGACGGTTATTTCAAAACCTACCCCGATGTGCGTGCTTATATGGACGAAAGCATCCGACTGGCCAAAGAACACGGCTACGTAACCACGATATGCGGCCGCAAACGCTTTTTGCCCGATATCCACTCGCATAATGCCGTGGTACGCGGGTACGCCGAACGAAACGCGATCAACGCGCCGATACAGGGCAGCGCCGCCGATATCATCAAGATGGCGATGGTGGGTATCTACCGTCGGTTTGCCGAAGAGAAGTTGCGCAGCAAGATGATCCTTCAGGTACACGACGAATTGAATTTTAACGTGCATCGCGACGAATTGGATCGCGTGCGTGAAATCGTGCTGCGAGAAATGGAGGGTGTGATGCAACTGCATGTGCCGCTCGTTGCCGATTGCGGTACGGGACAGAATTGGTTGGAAGCGCACTGACAAGAACGATTCGACATGTAGCAGATGGCAGAAAATGAAAAAAAATCGTACTTTTGTGCCGGTTTTCAAAAAACGATAAAAACATGAGCAAGCTGCATATTATCGACCATCCCATGATTCAGCACAAGCTGACGAGAATACGGGATATCAACACGGGTGCAAAAGATTTTCGCGATCTGCTCAAAGAGATCGCCATGTTGATGGGCTATGAAGTGACACGCGATCTTCCGCTTACCGAAATCGAAATCGAGACACCGATGATGCGCACGAAAGCGCACGAGATATCGGGAAAAAAGCTGGCCATCGTACCCATTCTGCGCGCCGGGCTGGGCATGGTCGACGGGTTGTTGAACCTTCTTCCGGTGGCCAAGGTCGGACATATCGGCCTCTATCGAGATCACGACACGCACAACCCCGTTTTCTATTATTGCAAGTTGCCTGAAGACATCAACCATCGCATGGTCATCATCACCGACCCTATGCTCGCCACGGGAGGAAGCGCGTCCGACGCCATCAAGATGCTGAAAGAGAAAGGTTGTACGAACATCCGCCTGATGTGCCTCGTGGCAGCCCCCGAAGGAGTACGGCGTGTGCAGGCCGATCACCCCGACGTCGACATCTACACGGCTTCGCTCGACGAACGTCTGAACGACAGCGCTTATATTCTGCCCGGCCTCGGCGACGCCGGCGACCGGATTTTCGGCACGAAATAAATCAGTTCTCCACAGACACGTTCATGTCAAGACGAATCATTCAAGTAGAAGAGCGGGTGCCTTTACTCAAAGGTATCCCGCTGAGCATTCAACATACGTTTGCCATGTTCAGCGCCTCGGTATTGGTGCCATGGCTTTTCGGCATCAACGCCGCCATCGTGCTGCTGATGAACGGGATCGGGACACTTATCTTTATTGCGGTGACGAAAGGCAAATCGCCCGCTTACCTCGGTTCGAGTTTCGCTTTCATCGCTCCCACCCTATTGCTGATCAACAATCCGGACTACGGCTATCCCTACGCCTTGGGCGGGTTTGTCGTCACCGGGATGATTTTCTGTGCCGTGGCGATGCTGATCAAATTCGCAGGGACGAAATGGATCGATACCGTGCTACCTCCGGCCGCCATGGGGCCTGTAGTGGCGCTTATCGGGCTCGAACTGGCCGGTACGGCCGCGCAAAACGGCGGACTCGTACTGACCGAGACCTATACCGAAATCAATCCTCTGTTTGTGGTTGTCTTTGTGGTGACAATCGCCGTTGCTGTGCTGGGACAAGTACTGTTCCGCGGCTTCGCGGCCGCCATATCGATTCTGATCGCCATCGTCGCGGGCTACCTCGTCGCATTCTTCGCCGGGCTGGTCGACTTTACCGGGGTAACGCAAGCCGGGCTGTTCGCATGGCCCAACTTCATGTTTCCCCAATTTAGCCTCGAGTCGGTGCTAATCATTATCCCGGCTTCGCTCGTGGTGATTTCCGAGCATATCGGACATCAGGTGGTGACGAGCGAAATCGTCGGGCGTGACTTGCTGAAAGATCCGGGACTGCATCGCACGCTCTTCTCCGACGGAATCTCGACCACCCTCTCGGGATGCTTCGGCTCCGTGCCTACGACGACGTACGGCGAAAACATCGGCGTAATGGCCGTCACGAAAGTATTCAGCGTCTGGGTGATCGGCGGAGCGGCCGTCTTCTCCATCCTGCTGGCGTTCCTCGCTCCGGCGTCGGCGCTGATCAACTCCATCCCCGCTCCGGTGATGGGCGGTATCAGCTTCCTGCTTTACGGTATGATCGGCGCATCGGGTATCCGCCTGATGGTAGATCGTAAGGTGAACTATGCCAAAGGACGTAATCTGGCCATGACGGCGCTCGTCTTCGTCGTCGGATTGTCGGGCGTATATATCCAACTCGGCAACGTGAAACTGACGGGTATGTGTCTGGCCACGATCACGGGGATGTTCCTCGGCGGACTCTTTTATGTGATCGACCGTCTCGGCATCGCGAACGATACGGACGAAGCGGATCATGGTTAGGTTGTCATTCGGCGATCAGTCAGTTCTCTTAGGGAAAGAGAGGAGATGAAATCGCACCGATACGACACAAGAAGGTTTTTCTATTCTTTGGGCCGTTCGATGACTCGTTGTCCGCAATAAGGGCAATACTTGTGAAGTTTTCCCAATTGGCTAAAACAACGATCGCACAGAATTACGTTGTGGGTTGTCTGCTCAAGAGAGTTGGTAGTCCGTACCGTATAGTTGGCCGGTATCTCGTTCAAAAAGCCGGATTCATTTCCTCTTAATGTGATTAAAAAGAGCTTATCTTTGGCTCTTGTAAGGGCAACATAGAACAGCCGCCTTTCTTCTTCGAGCAATAAATCGTGATTGGCTTTTTTTATCACCTGAAAGATGCGGTCTTCAAGCCATATATCGGGGAAGCCGCCATGCCCTTCGGTCAAACCGATAATAAAAACGACTTTGGCTTCCAACCCCTTCGATGCATGAATCGTTTTACCTTGAATCGGGAGATTGCCTTTTTTAAAACGATAAGAGTACGGAGCGAACATTTTGTTTCTTCTGTACAAAAATAGAATTTCATCTTTGTTTACTCCGTCTTTCAGCAATTCTTTTACTTTGTCGAAACAGAATTGGTGGTTGTCTTCTTCTGTGTTTCCCGCGAAAACAACGATTTTATGCTCGGATCGTTTCGAAGCTTTAAGTTCTTTTTCTATTTTCAGACTATTATGCTTAATCACTTCATTGCTTGCCTCGACGATATTTTGCGTACTCCGGTAATTCAAATTGAGCTTGATGACTTTCGCGTTCGGAAAATGTTTTTCAAACTCGATGATGTAATTCACATCCGATCCTCTGAAGCCATAAATGCTTTGCCAATCGTCCCCCACACAGAAAAGTTGCGTGCTGCCGGTAAGCAATAATTTGATGAGTTCGACCTGCAGGTTATTCACATCCTGAAACTCGTCGACCAGAATGTATCGGAATCTATTTCTGTACCGGCGGGCGATATCGGTATGATGATGAAACAAAGAAGCGCTTCGCGAGATAAGGTCGTTAAAATCGAGGTACGATTTATCGACGCAATAGTGCATGTATTTTTTTACGAGCGGAATGGCCAGTTCATAGAAGTGTCGAATACGTTCGTGCGGGTCTTTCTTTGCTTTTTCCAAAAGGGTGTCGGGCTCCGTGTTTTCCACTTTCATCATATTGGTGATGCGTAAGATAAGCTGAACAAAAGCTCTTACTTCTTCATGATAGCCGTAAAACGCTTCGTTAAAACTAACGGAGATGGTTCGGGAGTAATCGGCCGGCAAGCGGTTTTTAACGATTTTATCCAAGGTATCATGAAACAGAGCCGAGTCGTTGGTCATAGGCTCGAAGGTCTTGACCAATAAGAGCTTCCCTTTATAAAACTGTTTTTCCTTGTCGTACATCGGGTAGCTCTTATCCGAAACGTGTTCGAGGTACAGTTCTGCCGCGGGGATATAGAAATCGGGATGAAAGTCGAAATCTTTTATGTTTAGCTTCGGTTCGTATTCGAACTTGATGTTATGCCGATAGAACCAGTCCGCGATAAACTGTTCGGACTTGGATCGTACTTTCGTGCCGTTAAGCGAGGTATAATATTTGTTATCGCGAGCGATGCGATCGGGATTGTTTTTCTTGAGATGAATTTTATCCACGATATAATCAAGGATATAATGTTTCAGTTTTAACAGATAGTCGACATCTTCACACGCTTCGATCAGGAGTTTACGCATGACATAGAATATTGTTTCCTGTGTCGTATGGTTAGAAAGCTCGTCGTCGTCCATTCGTTTTCCTTCTCCGATGATTTTAAATTGATTGTCAAATTCATTTACGCCATCGTTTCGCAAGACATGGTAGCAGAAACTGTGAAAGGTTTGGATCGTAAGCCTGTCGATCCAAGGATATTTTTTCTTTTGAACGACTCGTTCCCTCGCTTTATCGGCATAGCTCTTTTTCTCATCGAAGAGTTGTTCTGCGTATGCCCCGCTTTCGTCTGCCGAAATAATCAACCGGTCGATCATCTCGTTCATGGCATTCTTGGTGAACGTAAGAGTCAGGATATGGGAAGGGCTTACGTTTTTTTCTCCAATCAGATAAATGAGTTTCTGCAAAAGCGTTTTTGTTTTGCCCGACCCGGCTCCTGCCAAAACTAAGAGACGACGGTCTTCACTGACTACGGCCTCGCGTTGTTTGCGGTTCAATATGCTTAAATCCGTTTTTGTTTCCATACCGAAACATTTTGTTTTTCCGTATTATTCTAATGACAAAGGTACAATCATTTTTCGTATGCAACCTTTTTCCCGTAAAAAAACGCCCTGTCATATAGGATATATGAGACGTCTTGATATTCTTTAATATCACTTTCCGAGCCATGCTCCGACATCTTCCGGTGCGCTGAGACATTTCCGAGCATCGCGAGATAATTTCCCGTTATCCCGTGAGATTCCGGCGCAATGTATTCTCTTTTCACGTTATGCCGAGAAGTCTCCGAGCCATGCTCCAACATCTTCCGTCATACCGAGATATTTCCGAGCGCCGCAAGATAATTTCCCGCCGTACCGGTACATTTCCGCGCACTGGGAGAGGAGTTACATTCGATTGAGGTATTATGAAGTAATCGCTGCGGATAAGAAAACGAAAAAAACGTGGATGCTAATCGTTGAATCGTTCAATAAATAACATATCTTTGTTGTCCGAATATAATCGAGAAGAGGCTGCACCAAACGAGGTTTCGTACAGCCTCTTCTCTTTACATTAAGAAACTATAAGAACAGAATCTGATGAAAAAAACAATGGTACTCTTGTTAGGCTTGCTTTTGTGTCATGCCGGCTGTACGCAGCAAAAGCCTTCCACCGTCTCGTTCGATCGTTTCGGTATCTTACCCGACGCGCAGGACAATGCGTCTGATGCAGCCAGCAAATTGATTGCTTTTCTGCAATCGCGTACCGACACGGCTCATCTGATTGTTACATTTCCCGCCGGGACGTATCATTTCTACGAAGACGGCGCTTTCGTACGCGAGTATTACATCTCGAATCACGATCAGGACAATCCCAAGCACGTAGCGTTCGCGTTCGAATATTTGCGGAACATTACGTTCGACGGACAAGGCTCCGAATTCATTTTTCACGGTCGGATGATCCCGTTTGCGTTGCTGAACGCAAAGAACATTACATTGAAAAACTTCTCCGTCGATTTTGCCGTTCCTGCCTTGCGACAGTTGCAAATTCTCGACACTGACAGAGAGCGGAACGAAACAAAGGCGGCCATTTATCCGTCGGGACATTACCGCATCGAAGATGGCCGGCTGATACTTTCGGGCGAGAGTTTTGAGATCGTACCGACATACGCCATGGCTTTCGCTTCCGACAAACGGCTTACATACAAGCGGCAGGATGTAGGTTTCCGTCCGGAATCCGTAGCGGAAGTCTCGCCCGATACCTTCCTCATCAAAGGATGGGATCAAACGGCTTATACCACTCCCGGAGAGCGGTTCGTGCTACGTTCCGGGCACAGGCCTACGCCGGGTATCTTCGTGAGCGAATGTACGAATACGACGCTCGAAAACATACGCGTCCGTTACGCCGAAGGAATGGGACTATTGGCACAGATGAGCGAAAACATCACCCTGAATGGGTTCAACGTCTGTCTTCGGAGCGATGACGACCCGCGCTTCTTTACCACGCAAGCCGATGCGACCCATTTTTCGGGATGCAAAGGCGTGATCGTCTCTAAAAACGGCCTGTATGAGAACATGGCCGACGATGCCATCAATGTGCATGGCACCTATCTGCGAGTTACGCGTCGCATTGATGATCATACTCTCTGTGCGCGTTATATGCACCATCAGGCTTGGGGCTTCAAATGGGGCGAGCCGGGCGACAGCGTGCAATTCGTCGAGTCGGAACGGATGGAGACGGTAGGAAACCATATCTATACGATCCGGTCGATCAAGCCGGTTGACCAACCGACAGAGGCCGGAGCGAAAGAGTTCGAAATCACCTTTGCCGATGCTTTGCCGGCGGAAATCTCGGAAGCCGGAAAATACGGCGTCGAGAACCTGACCTGGACACCCGAAGTGGTTTTCACCGATAACATCGTGCGAAACAACCGTGCTCGAGGCGCCTTGTTCAGCACACCGCGTCGTGTTGTCTGCGAAAGCAACCTGTTCGACCATACGCACGGTACGGCCATCCTGCTCTGTGGCGATTGTAACGGTTGGTACGAGACAGGCGCGTGCAAGGATGTAACGATTCGGAACAATACGTTCGTCAATGCGTTGACCGGAAGCTATCAGTTTACGAACGCCGTCATCTCGATCTATCCGGAAATACCCGACCTGGATAAGCAGGAGCACCTGTTCCATTCGGGCATTGTGATTGAAGACAACTTGTTTGAAACATTCGATCATCCGCTGTTGTATGCCAAATCGACCGACGGCATCACGTTCCGTAACAATAAGGTAACTTATAACACCAAGTACGAGCCGTTCCACTGGAATACGCATCTCTTCTTCTTCGAGAAAGTGCGAAATGTGACGATCGAAGGGAACCATTTCGGCAAAGACTTCGATCCCAAGCGGGATATCCTCGTCAATCGTTCGCCGGAGGATGCGGTAAACTTCCGATAAAGAGATCATTTCGGACGAGGTGCAAAAAAAAGAGTGGCGGCTTGATAAGCAGAAAGAAAAATCTGCCTGTCAAGCCGCCATCCTATCTCCGTATGGAGCGGAGCGTGTTATAAACTCCACTCAAAGCCGTCCTTCGTATCTTTCACGACGAATCCGAGTGCCGCCATTTCGTTGCGTATGCGGTCGCTCGTGGCCCAGTCTTTGCTTTGCTTTGCTTGCTGACGGATGGAAAGGAGCAGATCGATCGCTTTACGGTAAGCCTCGTTCGTTTCACTGGAGGCGGCCGTATCGCGGAGCCCCAAGAGGTCTTCCATAAAGAGGCGGAAGACGGAGTTCAGCTCCTCCAGTTCATCGGCTGTGATCGTGCCTTTGCCGTCGTGTACGGTATTGATGGCTTTGCACGCATCGAAGAGGTGAGAGATTACGATAGGGGTGTTCATATCGTCACACATGGCCTCTTCGCATTTTTCGCGCAGCCCTTTCGTGTCGACGGTCGAGATGTCGGAGGGCGTCAACTTCTGCAATCGGGCGTAGGCTTCGAACAGACGTTCCAGCCCTTTTTCGGAGGCTTGCAGTGCTTCATTGCTGAAATCGACCGTGCTACGGTAATGTGCCTGAAGGATAAAGAAACGTATCGTGACGGGCGTGTATGCTTTTGCAAGCAACTTATGGCTGCCTGTAAAAAACTCTGTCAGGGTGATAGCATTGCCGAGCGACTTGCCCATCTTTTGTCCTTCGTAAGTGATCATATTATTGTGTACCCAATAATGTACCATGTCGCGTCCTTGCGAAGCCACAGCTTGTGCGATCTCACACTCGTGATGTGGGAAGATCAAATCCATGCCGCCACCGTGGATATCAAAATGCTCACCGAGGTATTTCTTTCCCATCGCCGTACATTCGCAGTGCCAGCCGGGAAACCCGTCGCCCCACGGCGAAGGCCAGCGCATGATATGCTCGGGTTGCGCTTTTTTCCACAGTGCGAAGTCGACCGGATTGTGTTTCTCCTGCTGTCCGTCCAAGTCGCGTGTGGTGTTCAACATATCGTCGATATTGCGATTCGAGAGGATGCCGTACCGATGGTCTTGGTTATATTTCGCTACATCGAAGTAGACAGACCCTTCGCTCTCGTACGCATAGCCACTCTTCAGGATCTTCTCTACCAGCGCGATCTGTTCGATGATATGTCCCGAAGCATACGGTTCGATGCTCGGTGAAAGTACATTCAGCAGCTCCATCGCCTTATGGTAACGCAACGTGTAATAATGCACGACCTCCATCGGTTCGAGCTGCTCGAGACGCGCTTTCTTGGCGATTTTATCATCGCCACTGTCCGCATCATGCTCCAGATGACCAACGTCGGTGATATTGCGCACATAACGCACCTTATAACCAAGGTGTTTCAGGTAGCGAAACAGGATATCGAACGTGATGGCCGACCGCGCATGACCAAGATGCGGATCGCCGTACACCGTGGGACCGCAGACATACATGCCCACGTGCGGTGCGTGAAGCGGTTCAAAAACTTCTTTCTTCCGCGAAAGAGTATTATATAAAACAAGTTTCCGTTGATTGTTCATATCTCTTTGATGTTAAGAGACGCAAAGGTAAAAATTATTTCCGGTTTTTCGAATATTGTTTTTTTTCATACTTTTGCACTCATTTTATTGTATCACGTTAGAAAATAAAGGATTTATATGAAATATGCATTAGTTACGGGAGGTTCGCGGGGCATCGGCCGGGCAATCTGCACGGCATTGGCCGCCAAAGGGTATCCGGTTATAATCAACTATGCATCGAACGAGGTCGCAGCCGAAGAGACGAAAGCGCTTATCGAAGCGAATGGTGGGACGGCCGAACTGCTGTCTTTCGACGTGTCGGACGAGGCGTCTGTCGACAAGGCGCTTGAAGAGTGGGCAGAGAAGCATCCCGACGACCATATCGGCATTCTCGTCAACAACGCCGGTATCCGTCAGGATGCCATGATGATTTTCATGCAAAGCGCGCAGTGGCGGAACGTACTGGATATCTCGGTAAACGGATTTTTCTTCGTCACGAGACGCATATTGAAAGATATGCTGATGAAACGCAACGGACGCATCGTCAATATCGTGTCGCTTTCAGGCTTGAAAGGAATGCCGGGACAGACAAATTATTCGGCGGCCAAAGCGGCCGTTATCGGTGCGACGAAAGCGCTGGCTCAGGAAGTGGCGCCGCGAAAAGTAACGGTCAATGCCGTTGCTCCGGGATTTATCACAACGGATATGACAAAAGACCTGAACGAAGCGGAACTGAAGAAAAATATTCCGCTGGGACGTTTCGGGAAGCCTGAGGAAGTCGCTGCGCTCGTCGGCTTTCTCACCTCCGACGAGGCCGCTTATATCACCGGAGAAGTGATTTCGATCAACGGAGGATTGTTCTGACCCTTATCCTGCTGACTGTACGGTACAATTTACGATTAAATGCTCCAACAAACAACGAAAAAAGATATAACGAGAACAAGAGAGAAATGGAAAGAAAAGAAATAGAATCGAAGGTCAATCAGTTTTTAATCGAGGAAATGGAGATCGAAGCCGATGTCATTCGCGACGATGCTCTGCTGAAAGACGATCTGGGATTAGACAGCCTTGACTTTGTAGATATCGTTGTCATCGTCGAAAAAACATTCGGTTTCAAGATTAAACCCGAAGAGATGGCGAACGTACTTACGGTAAAAGAATTTTACGATTACATCGAGTCGAAGGTTAGAGGCTGAGATGCGGGGAAAAGAGAGAGAATGGGATGGCGTGACCGGTGGCACCACTTTGGGGCAAAAAGCGATGAAGATTACCTTCTCCGTCGTGAATGTCCGTGTCGGATATGTCATTCTCGCGTTTGTCGTTCCGTTCTACATGCTTTTTCGTCGCAAGGGATATTTATCGATCTATCGTTATTTCCGACGGCAGCATGGATATTCGCCCTTGAAATCGTTCTTTTACACCTATCGGAATCATTTTGTTTTCGGGCAGGCGATGCTCGATCGTTTCGCCGTCTATGCGGGACAAAAGAATTTCAAGGTCGACAGTCCCGATAACGATTTGTTCACCTCGATGCTGGAGAGCCCGCACGGCTGTATTGTCGCGGGTGCGCATGTGGGGAATCCCGAACTGTGCGGCTACCTCCTGCGACAGCAGCAGAAGCGAATCAACTGCCTGATATACGGAGGCGAGTCCGAAGAAGTACAGAAAAACCGAACGAAGATACTGGAGCGCAATAACATTCGCACGATACCCGTTTCGGAAGATCTGTCGCATATCTTTCTGATCAACGAAGCGTTGAAAGAAGGCGAGATGGTCAGTATGCCGTGCGACCGCACCTTCGGCAGCAGCAAGAGCGTCGAATGCGAGTTCCTGAACGGCAAGGCCGACTTTCCGGTCGGAGCGTTCGTCCTTGCGCGCCAGTTCGATGTGCCGGTATTGGCCATGTTTGCACTGAAAACGAAAACCTCGCAATACCGCATCCATATCGTGCGTATTCCTGTGCCGGCAGAAGGCACGAAGCGCGAGCAGGTCGAAGCAATGACCCGTATTTTCGCTCACGAGCTGGAGTGTATCGTAAAAAAATATCCCGAACAGTGGTTTAACTTTTATAATTTCTGGAAAGATGAACATGTTTCCTGCGCTTGAAAAAAAATATACGAAAGAACAGATGGGGATTCTTGAGGCGCAACGACGGGCACACGAAATTGCGTTTGCTCCCGTAACGTTTCAGGTATCGCGACTGATGATAAAGTTCGGCATCTTCCGATTGCTGGACGAGACCAAAAACGGGCTGACCCTCGACGAAATCGCTGCTGCGACGAACCTCTCGCGCTATGCCGTTCAAGTACTGCTGGAGGCTTCGCTCACGGCGCAAACGGTGTTGTATGTCGATGGGCGGTTTGTTCTCTCCAAGACCGGCTGGTTGCTGCTGACCGATCCGCTTATGTCGGTTAATATGGACTTTAATCACGACGTGAATTATCTCGGTCTATATCGGATGGAAGAGGCCTTGCTGAACGGCAAGCCCGAAGGACTGAAGGTGTTCGGATCGTGGAAAACGATTTATGAAGGACTGTCCTCATTGCCCGATGAAGTGCGGAAAAGTTGGCTCCGGTTCGATCACTTTTATTCCGACCATTCGTTCGATGAGGCACTGGAGATCGTCTTTTCGCACCACCCGGCACGTTTGCTCGATGTTGGCGGGAATACAGGCCGATGGGCGCTCCGTTGCGTAGATTACAATGACGAGGTTCGCGTGACGATTATGGACTTGCCGCAGCAGATCGGCATGATGAAGCAACAAATTACAGACAAAGACGGCGCGACACGCATCGACGGCTATGCGATCGATTTACTGAATCCCGACGCGCCTTTTCCGCAAGGCTTCGACGCCATCTGGATGAGTCAGTTTCTCGACTGCTTCTCGGAGGCGGAAATTACAAGTATCGTTCAGCGCGCGGCTGCTTCGATGGATGAACATGCCCGATTATTTGTGATGGAAACGCTTTGGGACCGGCAAGCTAACGATGTAGCCGCCTACTGCCTGACCCAAATCAGTCTCTATTTTACGGTAATGGCCAACGGAAACAGTAAGATGTATCATTCCGACGACCTGATCCGCTGCATCGAAGCCGGCGGGCTGACGGTCGAGACGATTCACGACGGACTGAGAAGCGGGCACTCCATACTGGTTTGCCGGAAAGCATAATGTTTTATACGCTCATCGGATGATTAAAGATTTCGATATACTGGAACTGATACCGCAACGACCGCCCTTCGTGATGGTCGATAAACTGACGCATGATGACGAGACGAGTACCCGGAGCACTTTCACGGTACGGGAAGGAAACCTGTTTTGCACCGATGGCGGCCGTATGGAAGAAGCCGGACTGATTGAGAATATGGCTCAGACATGCGCTGCGCGGATGGGCTATCGTTCCCGCACGGAGCCGCAAAGTGACGGCACCGTCAGGGTGGGCTTTATCGGCGCGATCAGAGGAATAACGATCGTTCGTGCGCCCCTCGTTGGAGAAGTGCTGACAACAACGGTTGAAGTGATGGAAGAAATTTTCTCTACGTCGCTTGTCGAAACGAAGGTGGAAGTAGGGGACGAAGTGATTGCTTCGGGTTCGATGAAAATATTCCTGACGGACCAGACGGAGCCGTCGGGTGTAAGATAAATAAAGAGAGAGGATGGAGAAGGTATTAAAGGCATCGAAAGAATTTGACGTACGGTTCAGCGAGGTGGACTCGATGCACATCGTCTGGCATGGCTCTTACGCGCTTTATTTCGAAGATGCTCGCGAAGAGTTCGGGCGGGTGTTCGGGCTGAGCTATCATGAGTATATCGCCAACGAGTATTTTGCGCCGCTCGTCGATCTGAACTTTCAATATAAGAAGCCGTTGCTCTACGGGCAACGTGCACGCATCGACATCACCTACCGCAATACCCCTGCGGCCAAGGTGATTTTCGACTACGAAATCCGGCTCCTCGATGACGACAGCTTGATCGCTACCGGATTCTCGACACAAGTCTTCCTCGACCGCGAATATCGGCTGATGTGGACGAACCCGCCGTTTTACGAAGCATGGAAAAAGAAACACGGCCAGCTATGACGATCTGTACGGGCGATAATATCATCTCTTCGCTGGGTTTCACTGCCGAAGAGAACTACCGGAACGTGAAGCAGGGGCGGACCGGATTGCGTCTTTACCGTGAGCGTTTCGGACTGCCCGAACCGTTCATGGCCTCGGAGATCGATGACACGGCTTTGAACACGATTTTCGCGGAGACCGAGACCGAATATGTACCTTCTGCCACGATGGCCAATTATACGAAGCTGGAGAAGGCCGCGATCGTTTCGGTAGCCGGGGCTTTGCAAACAGCTGCTATCAACGCGTCAGACAAGCGGGTGCTCTTTATCTTTTCGACGACGAAAGGCAATGTCTTTCTGCTCGATGAGCGTGTACACCACGTCCATGAAGCCGAACAAGTCTTTCTTTGGCGATCGGCCGAGCGGATTGCCGGCTTTTTCAGAAACACGAATCCGCCGCTGGTTGTCTCGAATGCATGTATCTCCGGTGCTGCGGCGTTGATAGCCGCGCAGCGTGAATTACGTGCGGGACGATACGATCATGTCATCGTCGTTGCCGCCGATATGCTGTCGCGGTTTGTGATTTCTGGATTCCAGTCGTTTAAGGCCTTGTCGCAAGAGGTATGCAAGCCGTTCGATCGTGATCGTTGCGGACTGAATCTCGGGGAGGCCGCGGCGACAATCATCCTGACCGAACTTCGCGCGGAGGAGATCGGTGCCGGCGAGGTCGTTTTGACGGCCGGAGCCGTCCGCAACGACGCCAATCATATCTCAGGGCCTTCACGCACGGGCGAAGGAAGCTACCTCGCCCTGCGTCATATTCTTGAAGGGTTTTCTTCCGGCGAAGTGGCCTTTGTCAATGCCCATGGCACGGCTACGCCTTATAACGACGAGATGGAATCTATCGCCTTGACACGCGCCGGACTGGCCGATGTTCCGGTCAACAGCCTGAAAGGATATTTCGGGCATACGCTCGGTGCGGCAGGTGTGTTAGAGAGCGTCATCTCCATCCGAGCCCTCCGCGAGGGGATCGTCTTAAAAACACATGGCTTCGATACGCTCGGGGTTACACATCCGCTTCGCGTCGCATCCGAAACGCAGACGACAGTACGCCGCTGGTGTGTCAAGATGCTTTCAGGCTTCGGAGGATGCAATGCCGCGCTGCTGTTTACGAAACATATACCCGATCAGGCCGTAAAAAGATGAATTATATACATGCATATTGTACGATAAACCTCGAAGGAGTGAGCCTGAACGGAACGAAGTGTTTCGTTCCCGATCGGCAACATCTCCCGATGCGTGATTTCTTTGCTGCCGCGTATCGCAGTCTTCAAATCGACTATCGCAAGTTTTACAAAATGGATGCGCTCTCGAAACTCGGCTTTCTCGCCTCCGAATGGCTGCTGAAAGGGTTCGACCGAGAACAGCCGAAGGAAGATATGGGCATCGTGCTCTTCAACCGTAGCGCGTCGCTCGAAGCCGATGTGGCGTATCAGGAAACGATTCGCGACGAAGAGAATTTTTTCCCTTCTCCGGCCGAATTTGTCTATACGCTCCCGAATATCGTGACGGGCGAAATCGCTATCCGGAACAAGATTTTCGGCGAAACAATGTTTTATGTGCTGCCCGCCTTTCGACCGGAAACGATCTGTAATATCGTTGACGACACGCTGACAGCTACCGGCATGCGATACGTGCTGGCAGGATGGACGGAAGTAAACGGCGATACGTTCGACGGACGCATGTTGCTCTGCTCATCAGACAACGAACCAATTACTGACAAACGGTCTCCCTTGCCGCTTACGGCAGGACATTTGACCGACTTATTTAATAGATAATAACTCAATTAAAAAACAATGGACGAACTGATTTTAGAACTTAAAAACGAACTGATCAAAGTACTGAACCTCGAAGGGGTGAAGCCTGAAGATATTGGAGACGACAGCGAACTTTTCGGCGATGGATTGGGACTTGACTCGATCGACGCGCTTGAACTGATTGTATTGCTCGAGAAGAATTACGGGATTAAGCTCAAAGATCCCGCGCAAGGCAAGGAAATCTTCAAATCCGTGCGCACGATGGCCGAATACGTACAGGCCAACCGAACAAAGTAACGGCCCAAATAGACTGTTTGACCGGGCAAACCTTGGATAACAAAGGCCGACATCCCATCTATTCGTAGGGAGCTGCGTCAAAAGAATGACAAAGCTCCTTACTTACATATCCATCTAACCGACAATTCAACATCCTAAGAACGAGCATCAACTACAAAACTTTACCTTAAACCCAAATTACGCGATACACTGTTCGGTGTTTACCATTAATCATGGACGTACGAATGTACGACGATGATTATGTCAGGCTTACAGCCCTCCGCCGAGATGCGATACCTTTTCCCCAACGCTTCGCATTGGGCTGAATTAAGGTGCCCTTTCAGGGCTTTTACAACAATCAGCCTTCAGCCGGCCAACAACTCAACAAATAAACATTTCAACAACTCAACACCTGAAAAGCATACAAGGGCTGAAAGCCCGATATATTTTAGCCTCATCCCGCAAGGGTGGGGGATCGACGCCCATTCCTTGTTTGAAGGGCTGAAAGCCTGACTTAATCGGCAGCAGTCAGTCATCAGCATTCAGCGTAATTAATTGTCGATTGTTGTTATTCTTTACTACTCTGACTACCTTTGACTACTTTGCTACTTTTTTTCATTTGCGTTGATTTGCGCCATTTGTGTTTATTTGCGTTCTGAACATCGTAAATTCCCCCCTTTGAAGGGATGACATCCCCCTTCGCTTCGCTCTTCCCCCTTCGAAGGGGGGGAAAGGGGGGATGTTCACCGACCAACACCTCAACAAATAAACACCTCAACAACTCAACAACTCACCCCACGAAGGGCATACAAGGGCTGAAGGCCTGAATGAAATTCATTATGATTTCTTCTATTGCGGAATCTGAGTTAAAAAACGCTTTGATGCAGCGTTTCGGACATTTTTTCCGTCTATCTATACAAAGTCTTTTTTGCAAAGAAAGAAAAAGAGATAATTTTGTCACGCTTTCGGGCGAAAATGATAATATGATTGGATAAATAAAAAAGAAACGATTCATCTTTATGAAGAAAAAAATGTTATGTTTGGTTTGCCTCGCTGTACTGGCGATGAGTGCGCGAGCGCAAGATGATTTACCGGAGAAGAGGCGCTCGGCCTTCCATCCCAAACGCGAAGTGGCATTCGGTTGGGGACTTGTTGAAATCCCTTCCGCATCATGGTGGAAGGGCTACGATTATACGGATTTTTGGCGAACACCGCTTGATCGGTATAATCAGGGAAGATACACGTACGACGACCGATATTACACGCAAGCGCTCTCCCTCTCCTACACACAGGAAATGAAACGATGGCTCGCATTAGGGCTTAATCTTTCCTATTCCGGTGTCTTTCAAAATCGCAGAGTCCGTGAATCCTTTCTGGTCGACGATAATTACCGTAAACACCGCTTCGCATTTTATCCGACGGTACGCTTTACGTATTTCAATCGTCCTTTCGTACGTCTCTATTCCGGGTTCGGATTAGGATTTGGCATGGAAAGCGAGAGAGAGTTCGGCATGCGTGAATACCAGCATCGGACGTTTGTAACCGGACAGCTCACTTTCTTCGGGGTATCCTTCGGGCGTAATCTTTTCGGGTCCTGGGAGATCGGATACGGCACGATGGGCTTCCTGAAAGCCGGTGTAGGTTACCGCTTCTAAAAAAACAGGAATTAAACATTCAAATAGATATATACTACAATGAAACTGAAACATATCCTTTTAAGCCTGATTCTACTGAGTATGACGTGCAGTTGCGTATATTACGATGAAAGCCGGCGCAGAACACATCCGGGCTATGTAGCGTTCGACTATACGTATAATGCGTTGGAAAAATACGCGGCCATGCTCGAATACGTTTATCGTTTCAACGAATACTATTCGCAGACCGACCTTGCCAAACGCGACTCGGTCGACAAACTCTACTTCAACAACGTAAAAATACTTCGTGGCGAAGAAGAAAACGCATGGACGCTGCGGTACCTCTCCGGAGATAAAATACACATGTCCATCCGAACGAACGGACACACCCTGAATGCTCCGGGCACATGGACGGTGCGTGATTTATCTTCTTCGTCCGCAGAGCAACGGAGCATCTACGAATTCGAGATTAAAAACGAAGGCAGCAATACGTGGAGCGTTGCCCGTCATAACAACCGGGACGGGCTATTCGAGTATTCCTGTTCGTGGAAGATTCGCTTCGGAGAAGGGGCGTCGCGTAAAATCGAAGGAGAAGGCACGCTGTTGAGCTTCCAATCGCCCAAGTTGCAACTCGATTATACGATCGAAATTCCCTTACGTATTGAGAAAACACGTGGCGATGCCGGTTTTATAGATGGAGCCATCAAAATACTGGCTACCGACGTAAGAGAAAAAAGAACGGAAGAAACAAAAGCCCATATCACTTCACACGATAATGTCGAGATTCGTTATCTCAACTCCCGCGAACATTGGAGTTACAACGGTCGATTGAGGTTTTGACGGCGACAGAGCGAATGGTATCGCGAAGACGGAAGACCAAGGCGAGAGAGAGAGATTTAACACACAACATGCCTGAATGTTTTCCGTGGCAGCCCCGGGCGAAAAAAAACAATGCCCCATGTGCATGCATCGATACTGACCGTGGCGGACGGAAAGGCACAAGCCGTTCGCCACGCTTCGTTTGCTTCGGGCGAAGCGTCGATCCCCCGGATGATAAGCAGGGTATCTTCATGGATATAATCGCCACAGCATCGGAGTAAGGCGGATAATCCGCTTGCTTTCCCATCGAGCACGATGCAGTCGGGATGTCCGAATTCAGCGAGCGCCTTCGGCAACGAAATCTCATATGCCTCACAACGAACTTCGACAGGCGATGTCGCCCGCTCACATAGCAATGTCCGCGCTACATCGGCGATCATGGCATCCTGCTCCAAGGCTATGCCATGTACCCCTCCCGAAACATAACTCGTTAAACAAAGCGGAATCAGCCCCGCCCCGCTCCCGACCATGATAATGCGACATGGTTTGAAACGATTCGCCAGCCGGAAAAGCCACTCGCATTCGCGCAGGGAAAGACGCTGATACTTGGACGCATCTTTCATCTTTGCAGCATCTTGCAGCATCAGACGGGCAGCTTTCAGTTCGGTATAGGCATAATAGCCATATCGTTCTTCGAGTACGTTCGTAATCAGATCGAAGACGAATGGCGAATGTACTCCGTAACCTTTGCGACAGAAGAGATACCGATAGAGACGCTTCAAAAAACGTTTCATGCTTTGCCGAAAAACTCGCCGATGGTATAATTCAGAAAATGGTTGAACGGTTGTAGCAGTTTGAATTCCTCGGCAGTGCGATCGATCCAGTCATCGGCACAAAAGAACGCTTCCGTCTTGACACTCGACACGACGAAGCTCTTATATTTCAATATCTCACCGTGTTCAGCATCGGCGGGAAAACCCTGTGGCATCCGGCTGAGTTTATCGCCTTCCAGCTCTCCGAAGACTTTTCGGAACTTCGGGTCTTCGTAAATTGGGAGAAACTCGTCCATGTTATCGAATAAATCCTTTCGCAGCCGCTTGAGCATAGCGGGTGAAGGACACCACACACCTCCCGAGAGAAACGGTTTACCCGGCTCAAGGTGGATGTAATAGCCTCCATAAGGACTGGTTCGTCCTCCGAAACCGGTCATATACGCTCCGAAATGAGTTTTGTAAGGTGTCTTATCCTGCGAAAAACGCAGATCCCGATAGATGCGATACACGCAACTCCGGGCATCCAGCCCGCCGATCTCGGGATCGAACGCCGCGATACGGTCGATCAGCTGCCTCACATGGTCGACAAAAGCGACATGCAAGGCATCATACCGCTTCTTGTTGGCTTGGAACCATTCCCTGTTATTGTTTTCCTGAAGCTCCCGCAGGAACTCGAACAGTGCTCTATTCATCTGTCTGTCGTTTCTTTGTCGGACAAAAATAGTGCAAAAATCCGGAACACCGATCTTGGTCTGCTACTCTTTTTGGGGGAGTTGTCGGATGACGGCCTGCAACTGTTCCTCCGTGCAGACGCCTTTTTTGCCATCGGGAGCAAGCGTCGGCAGCTGTTTCACGCCACGGAAGAACATCTCTTCCTGAAACTGCGAAAGCAACGAACGGAGATAAACCAGATTATCTTTCCTGCGCTCCGGTCTTTTCAGGTATTCGGTCGCGAAAAGCATGTGGATGAAAAGGGCACGCTGGCGATAATCGTCAGACTGTTCCGCCATCTTAGAGGTTCGGTATCGTTGCCAGATACGTCCCAACATATCGAACCGCCGGCTCTCGTTCCAGAGTTGATAATACAGTACGTTTGCCTTGTCATGCAGGTTCTCACGCTCAAACGTTTCGGCTCGGAACCGTATCAACATATCGACTAAAGCGGGCTGGGGGCGCATCAGAACTTCGGCATTGTCGAACAGCTCGAACGCCCGTTTACGGTCGAAGGTCCGTCCCAACGACGAGCCGAGCAACAAGCAGACCTCGACGGACGTCGTATCTTTTTGGTAGGCCTTCTCAAGCGGCTTGATGGACTTCATGTATTGACCGGCATAATATTTGGCCGACCCTCCGTATTTTAATGTATTGTAAGAACTGTCGCCCTGTGCCATAAGTATGGAATAGACCGTATCGGCCTGTGCGTATTTCTGCATGGTAAACAACGCAAGCCCCTTGCTCTGAAGCAGCAAACGGCTGTTCGGATGGTATCGTAAGGACGTGTCACAGACAGCCGCAGCTTCTCCCGGCTCTTGGAGCAACAGCAACAGGTTAGACAAAGAAGCTGCCAGCGACGCGTTTTCCGGCTCGCGTCGAAAAGCGTTCAGATAATATCGAAAAGCGGAGACGGGATAGTCCATCCGATTATAACAATCGCCGATAAGACGCATCAGTACGGAATTTTCAGGGTCTTGTTGCAAGAGAAATTCATACCGTCCGATAGCTTTCGCATATTCTCCCTGCTGGGCATAGAGCCGGGCCAATTGATAGTTCGCGTAAAAGTCGGTCGTATCGCATGCGCGTAGTTGTTGCAGATACGTTTCCGCCTCGGCGGCCTTACCCAGATTCGCAGCCATGCGCGAAGCCGTTGCCAGCAAATCCGTCCGGGTCGAGTCGATAGACAGACAGCGCCGATAATAACGGTAAGCATCGCGGTATTTGAGCATCCCTTCGCAAGCCTGCCCGAGGGCATACATGGTGGCATAATCGGACGTATCGCCCGGTTGCAGAGTGGCCGCATACGACACGACTTCGGCATATCGCCGTTTATCGACAAGTTCCTGTAAAGAAAGACGTTGCGCTATTCCTTCGCAGGCAACAAGGGCGATCAGCGAGATGAGTAATAGTTTTGTTCTCATGATGAAGATATTTTTTTTAAGAAACATACGAAAAACTTACTTGAAATCGATCATAAAAGAAACGAGGTTCACTTCTTCGGACAAGTTCAGCTTCTTGCGCAGGCGGTAGCGGGCGGCTTCGGCTCCTCGAACCGTCAGGTTCAACATATTCGCGATCTCTTTCGAGGAATAGTTCAGGCGAAGCAGCGCACACAGCTTGAGATCGGTCGGGGTTAGCGCCGGATACTTCTCCTGCAGCCGGCGGAAGAAGTTTTCATGAATCAAATCGAAGTTTTCCTGAAACAGTCCCCAATCATCCTCGTCCGAAAGATTTCCGTCGATGAGCGCGAGGAGCTTGCGTCCTTCGTTCTTATTCATCTTCCCTTGAAGGATCACGGCTTGTATCTCGTGCTTCAACTTATTGAGAAATTCTTTCTGATTGATGATGCTCATCGCGGCGCCGGCCAATTCTTTCCCCTTGTAAATCAAATCGGCTTCGAGGCGTTCATTACGCAGTGTCGTAATCAGTTTCTCCTGCCGGTCGAGTTGTGCCATTCGTTCTTTCTCCTGTTGGTCGAACAACTCGCTACGTTTACGCATGACACGACATGTGTACAGCCTGATCAAAAAGAGCATCAACAAGATTCCGAAAAACAGATAGCCGACGCAGGCCGTAGCCGTACGATACCACGGATTCCGGATACGAAACGAGTAGGTAAGAGTAGCGAGCTCCTCCCCAAGATTGTTGAGCACACGCGACTGTAACGTATATTCACCTGCCGGCAGATAGCCATACTCGATACGCCGATGATCATCGGTTGCCATCCACCGCGTGTCGTACGGCGCTAACAAGCATTCTATCCGGAAAGCCTTCCGCGAGAAATCGGGATATTGAAAAGCAAACGTCAGATGATTGAACGCATAATCGATCGGAGCGGGCGGTGCATCGACCGACAGATATTGACGTTCGTCGCTCCGGCGATTGTAGGCCGACACGGCATGCAGGCGTAACGATGGCGGAGCATAAGAGACGCCCGATGGCGGCATATACCGCGCGAGGCCGCCGTCGAGACAAAGATACGATACCCCGTCGCTCGTCACATGCACGTTACCGCGTCCGCTATTAGGGGGATGATTCAAGACGGCAAACGGAATTTTTTCGCGCAGGCGATAGATATTGTCGCGCAGTCCGACAAGCGCATAAGCATCGTCACATACGAACCAGTACAGACTGTCATTAATTGCAGCCACGCGATTGACGTCTTCCAGTCCGCGGAGTTGGGTATTGAGTTGTTCATAGAGTATGATCCGTCGGCCGATGTCATCATAAGTATAAAAATGCCGGCCGTCGGAGAAGACGATACGCCCGCGCAGTTTCATGACGCGGATATGTGCCGGAGTACTGTCGGCCGGATGTAAATGCGGGAAATAAGTTGTCTCGGCAACGGCGTTCAACGAATCGTTCAGTCGCAATCGATATACGCCTTTATACATGTGTCCGGCCCAGATATTTCCGGTATGGTCCGTTTCAAGGTGATGGATCAAATCGTAGAACCCGTCGATCTGTCTGTCGAACATCCAGTGGCCGGCCTTGTTTCGACGATAGACGGACAGATAGGTATAGGTCGATTCGATCAGCACGTCCTGCTCATACAGTCGCGCCTGACGGATATCCATACCGCCCGTACTGGTCGCGACAGGGATGTTCTGATCGTTGTAGATAAACGATGTACCTCGGTTGTTGCCTGTGATGATCTGCCCGTCGAAAGAACGGATAAACCACGATTGCGTATCGAAGCCCGGCAGCCGTTCCATCCGTCCGTCTCCCCCCGACGATTTGTAGACCCCCTGATTGGTGGCAAGATAAAGCTTGTTGTCGTAAAAAAGCATATCTTCTACCAGCCCCAACTGAATGCCTTCCGGCTGAAAGAACGATAGCCCGGACCGCGCATGAATAAGGGAAATACCGTTGTCTAACACCGCCCATACATGATGATCGCGATCGACGAACAGTCCGAGCACCGTATTGTTGTTCAACCCGTTCTGTCGATGAAGATGCCATCGTTTCCTGCCGTCTCGACCAACGGCGAACAGCCCTTTGTTTAGCGTACCGACAATGTAAATCGAATCGTGTGTACAGACAGCCCGGTTGACAATGGCTGTACGCAATTCGGCATCGATATCCGTCGGCCACGGACGTACGGCACGCGTTTCCGAATCGAAAGCAAAGAACCCATGCTGCGACGAAACGAGTAGCCACTCTCTGCCGAAAGGCAGTACCGAAACGATATCGTCGTCGCCCACCTCCTCGCGCCCGAAAAGTCGCTCCGTCTTGCCGGCTTCGTCCAATCGGTAAAAGTCGTCGTCAATCCATTGCGAAAGCAACGCTCCACCGGCCTCGAAAAAATAGAGCGGCGCCGGATAAGGACGAGCGTAGCGAATGGAACCCTCCGCAGGACGATAAGCGAAATAAGAAGAGAAAGATTGAAAGTAAACGACCGCCCCGATCTTGCGAATCGTCCAGACTTCGTCGTTACGAAAAGGATAATCTTTTACGAGCGGCTTAAGCGAATGATACGTGAGGCGGCGCGCAGCATCGGCAGCAAAATATCCGAACTCTTCGAACGAGCCGATGTAGACGCGTTCGGGCGTCACAGTCGTATCGACGAAAAGTGATTTGACGGATAAGTGATTAGGCAACCGATGCAGTTCCCAGTTAACCCCGTCGAAACGCAGCAGACCGTTGTTGTTTCCGATATAGATCACCCCATCGGCACCTTGCGCCACAGCCCAATTCTGGTTTCCCCCTCCGTACATCGCCGTGGTGTAGTTGTAAACCGGGGGAACAAAAGGAATGTCGTATGCATAAACATGAAGTCTGACGAGTACGCATACCGCCCACATCAAGACAGCTATTCGTACGATGCGTACCGAACGTTCCCACAGGGTCGGAGTCCGGCGTCGACCGATCGATAAATCATCTCGTCTGCTCATGGTCATGCAAATGTAGTCGATTTCCCGATAAATGCAAAAAGAGGAAAAAATCATCGGCCGATACGTCCCGAAGGGTATTCAGGTACGTCCGGAGAGGTATTATACTACGTTCCGAACGGTATTTCGGTACGTTCGGAGGGGTATTTCGGTACGTTCGGAGGGGTATTTAATACTGTTCGGAAATAGATTATGACCGGTTCGGAACCTGATTTTGGGTGGTTCGGAGAGATATTTCGGTACGTCCGGAACGTATCGATGGGTGCTTCGGAACGTATCGGCAGGTGGTTGGGAACCTGTCGACGGGTAGTTGGTAACGTATCGACGGGTAGCTCAGAACGTACCCAAATCAGGTTCGGAAATACCCGAAATGTATTTCGGAAATACCTTAAATAGGGTTCGAAGGGGTATTTAATACGGTTCGGAACGTACCGGAATCAGGTTCGGAACCACCCATGGATACGTTCCGAAGCAGGTGTCGGGTAGTTCGTGAACGTACCCGGAGTAGTTCCGAGGTCAACGGTGAGTATTCCGGAATCACTCGCCGATACGTTCGGAGCTACCCATCGGGCAATAAAGAACCACCCGACGGGTGCCTCTGAGCTACCCATCGGGTGGTCATGCAACTACCCGC
>NZ_RQYN01000032.1 GCF_003860135.1 Tannerella forsythia | reverse complement strand
ATTTTTAGGGGATTTCTTGGCTGACAGCCCTTGTTTCAAATCACAATTCAGGTATTCATCAGGGGTCATTTCGGGTGAATAGGAAGGCAGAAAAAACAATGCGATTTTGCCCTCGTTCTTTTCCACCCATTCTTTTACTACTTTGCTGTGATGAACTTTAAGATTATCCAAGATGAGATATATTTTTCTTCTTGATGATTGGATTAATTGTTTTAGAAATTCTATTAATCGCTCTGCGTTCATTGCTTCCGAGTAAATCATAAACTGAACCTTGCCTTGATTGGTAACGGCTGAAACCATATTGACCGAAAAGCGTTTAGACATACTTTATTTAGGACAACATTGGGTTTTGCCCCTCTCATGGAGGGGTTTTGCCCCTCTCATGGAGGGGTTTTGCCCCCCTCATGGAGGGGTTTTGCCCCCCTCATGGAGGGGTTTTACCTCCCTCATGGAGGGGTTTTGCCCTCCTCATGGAGGGGTTTTGCCCCTCTTATGGAGGGGTTCTGCCCCCCATATAGAGAGGTTTTACCCCCTGTGCAGATGGGGTTATTGCATTAAATAAAGGGATAAAACCCGTCTCATCCCCCCCTTAAACCTCTCCTCGGAGAGGGGGCAGGATTACTCCGGCTACTTAAAAAAACGGTTACTGGGATGATTTTTTGAATGATTCAGCCATGAGTCATTTTCAACTCATAAAAACAAGCGTTTTTATCGTGATTACCGTTTCCGCCCCCCTAATGTAAAACCGCCTCTATCAACAATGAATAAAGGGGGGGGGGGCAGAGTATCCATTTTTACCGGACGGCAAAAGTTTTTTATTGTGTACACGATGCTGCAACATGGTGTTTGCTGCAAATTGTCTTTAAACGGCGCGTGAGACGATATTTTTCGTACCTTTGTGCGGAAAAAAAATCAAATATAATAAACGATAGATAATGAGAAATAATTTAAGTTCACAAATTACGTTGACGCGTATACCGGAAAGATACTACAATCCGGAAAATGCTTACGAGTACACTTCGCTGACACGTTTCGAGAAGATACGGACACACATCTACGCGACGATGGATGAAGGTTCGGCAGCGTTGGCCAAAGAGATCGCCGACGAGATCAGGGAAAAGCAAAAGGCTAAGAAGAAGTTCGTCATGGCTATACCGGGCGGACGTTCGCCGCATACGCTTTTTCAACACCTCATTCAGATGCATAAAAAAGAAAAACTGAGCTTTAAGAATGTGATCGTTTTTCTGCTTTACGAATTTTATCCGCTGACGAACGCGGCGAACAGCAATTTGCATCAGTTGCAGGAAGTGTTCCTGAATCATGTGGATATTCCGAAAAAGAACATCTACAGCCCGGACGGCTTCATGAACAAAAATGATATTTATGAGTTCTGCCAAAGCTACGAACAGAAGATCAACGAATGCGGAGGCATTGATTATATGCTGCTCGGTATCGGTCAGGGAGGCACGATCGGTCTCAACAGCGCCGGCACGTCGGTTGCCTCACGTACGCATTTGGTACTGATGGACGACACTTCGCGCAAGGAATCGGCGCAGTTGTTCAGCTCGATCGAAAACGTGCCCGCGGGCGTGATTACGATGGGTCTCGGTACGATTATGGATGCGAAGAAAGTCGTGCTGATCTCGTGGGGTGAAAATAAAGCCAATATTATCCGCAAAACGATCGAAAATCCGGTGACGGATGCTTTGCCCGCTACCTACCTCCAGCATCATGCGAATGCTAAAGCGGTCATCGACCTTTCGTCGGCTTACGACCTGACACGTATCAGCCATCCGTGGCTCGTGACGACTTGCGAATGGGACAACAAACTGATTCGTCGTGCGATCGTTTGGCTCTGTCAGTTGACGAATAAACCGATCCTCAAGCTGACCAACAAGGATTACAGTGAACACGGGCTTGGCGAGCTGCTGGCGCTCTACGGATCGGCCTACAATGTGAACATCAAAATATTCAACGATATTCAGCATACCATCACCGGATGGCCGGGTGGAAAACCGAATGCCGACGACTCGAACCGTCCGGAGCGTGCCGAGCCGTATCCGAAGAGAGTGATCCTCTTCAGCCCGCATCCCGATGACGATGTGATCTCGATGGGCGGAACGTTGCGTCGCCTGTGCGACCAGCATCATGATGTGCATGTGGCTTATCAGACGTCGGGTAACATTGCCGTAGGCGACGAGGAAGTGATCCGGTATTGCGAATACCTGTGCGATGTATGTGATAAGTATTCTCCGAAAGATAAGACGATCCGGAAAAAAGCGGAAGAGATCATACAATATCTGCGCTACGATAAGAAAGAAGACGGTAAACCCGAACGTCCCGATGTGTTGTTTATGAAGGGTACGATCCGTCGTGAAGAAGCGCGTCACGGATGTCGTTATTCCGGTGTGAAGGATGAGAATGTACATTTCCTCGATCTGCCGTTCTACGAAACAGGTCTGGTGAAGAAGAACCCTATCAGCGAGAAAGATGTGGAGATCATTAAGAAACTCTTGCTCGATGTGAAGCCGAATCAGATTTTTGTCGCCGGCGACCTGGCCGATCCGCACGGAACGCATAAAGTGTGTCTCGACGCCGCGTTGGCCGCGATCGATGAGGTGAAAGACCAGAAGTGGATGAAGGATTGCCGTATATGGATGTATCGGGGTGCATGGGCAGAATGGGAGATGGACCATATCGAAATGGCCGTGCCGATCAGCCCGGAAGAGTTGCGTTACAAACGGAACGCCATCCTCAAGCATCAGTCGCAGGCTGAAAGCGCTCCGTTCCTTGGCGATGACGAACGTCTCTTCTGGCAACGTGCCGAAGACCGCAACCGTGCGACGGCCGAGATGTACAAGCAACTCGGTTTGGCTTCGTACGAGGCTATCGAGGCGTTCGTGCAGTATATCCCGATCCGGTAACGTAAGTTTCCGAATCGGAGACGAACTATAAACGGTAACCGAAGTGCGGAAATTCATAAAAGATTGGATCCTTCCGATCGCCATGATTACAGGCGCGCTGGCCCATCCATGGGTCAGCCGCCTTTCTTTTTTGACACCCTACTTGATTTTTACGATGCTGCTGCTCACGTTCTGTAAAATCTCGCTGAAGGATATTCGCTTTCATCCGGCACACCTCCGGCTGTTAGTGATTCAGCTGGTCGGGAGCGCAGCCGTTTATTGGCTGCTACGTCCGTTCGACGCTGTCGTGGCGCAGGGCGCGATGCTCTGCATGCTGGTTCCTACGGCGACAGCGGCAGCCGTGATTACGGGGATGTTGGGTGGCAATGTCGGCTTCCTGACGGCCTATCTGCTGTTCTGCAATATGGCTGTGGCTATGGCCGCCCCCGTCTATTTCACCTTGACCGGTGTGCATGGCGATGAGATGACGTTTATGCAGTCGGTCTGGTTTATCTGCCAGAAAGTTTTTCCGCTGCTCATCCTCCCCTTGTTTGTGGCGTTGGCGCTTCGGAGATGGACGCCTCGGGTACACCGTTTTTTGCTGAGTATGCCGCGTATGGCTTTCTATCTGTGGACTGTTGCCCTGACCGTAGTGACGGGCATCACCGTTCAGTTTATGCTGAATCAGGATAATGTCGACCATCAAACAGAATACGGTTTGCTGGGTGTGTCGCTCGTTTTATGTGTGTTGCAATTTATACTCGGTCGTCGCATCGGTCGTTATTATGGCGATCCGGTGTCGTCGGGGCAGGGGCTCGGGCAAAAGAATACGATCCTCGCTATCTGGATGGCGCAGACGTATCTACATCCGCTGACGGCGATCGCGCCTTCGGGATATATCTTGTGGCAGAATATGATTAATAGCTATCAGCTGTGGAAAAAAGGAAAGAAAGATAAAGAAAACAACCGATAACGTATGATGAACTTTTTGGAACTTGCAAAAAAGAGACGCTCCGTCAGGAGTTATACATCGCAGACAGTGGAAGACGAGAAATTACATTATCTGCTCGAATGCGCGCGGCTCGCGCCTTCGGCCGTGAACCGGCAGCCATGGCACTTTTTCGTAGTGAAGAGCGAAGAGAAGAAGCACCGGCTGCGGCAATGTTATGCGAGGGACTGGTTTGCTCAAGCGCCTCTTTATATCGTAATTTGTGCCGACGATGCGAACGCTTGGGTACGACAAGCCGACGGTAAGAATCATGCCGATATTGATGCGGCCATTGCGATCGAGCATCTTTGTCTGGCTGCTGCCGATCTTGGTTTGGGTACTTGCTGGGTATGCAATTTCGATGTGGTGAAATGCAGCGAACTTCTTGCTTTGCCGTCAAATCAACGGCCGGTTGCCATTCTTCCCGTCGGTTATCCCGATCACACGGATGTGAAACGTTCCGTCAAGAAGGAACTGAGCGAGGTGATGACGGAAGTCTAACTCTTCCCGTTTCTACTTTTTTAGTAACTCTTTCATGAACTCGTTGTCATTGAGCAACGGGTATTGTCCGTGCCGTACGGAAAATTCATCGTAGCGAGTCACCCCATCGGGTGTTATTCCGGGACGATAGATCAGAAAAGGTATGGGCGTGTCGGTGTGCGTACGCAGAGCGCATGGCGTAGGATGGTCGGGCAGTACCGCGATCGTGACCGGGACTTCCCATTGATTCAGTCTTTCGGATAGAGGTTTGATAATCCGAGAATCCAAGTCTTCGATGGTGCGGATTTTCAGTGCTACATCGCCTGCGTGCCCGGCCTCGTCGCTTGCCTCGATATGCAGATATACGAAGTCGTGTGTTTGCAACGCTCGCATAGCGGCTTGTGCTTTGCCTTCGTAGTTCGTGTCGTGCCTGCCGGTAGCTCCTTCGACGCTTATCACGTCCATGCCGGCATATACGCCGATGCCACGGATCACGTCGACGGCCGAGATGACGGCACTTTGGTTGATACCGTACAATTGTTTTAAAGTCTGCATGGCCGGACGATATCCGGGCGACCATGGCCAGATGCTGTTGGCCGGTTCTTTCCCTTCATCGATCCGTCGGCGGTTGACCGGATGGGCTGGCAGTATGTCTTGCGATTTTCGAATCAGTTCGTTGAGAAGGGCCGCTGTTGGGCCGGCTTCGGGTGTTTGAGCCCTGACCATAGCCGGGCGAAACGGATGCGAAAGGATGTTATGGGGAGGCGTACAGTCGATCCGTTTGTCACCCTTTTTGATGATCAGCAGATGCCGGTACGACAAACCGCGATAAAACCGGATGTTCTCATCGCCCAACTCGTTGTTGAGAAAAACGATGAGCTGTTCGGCTTCTTCGTCCGTGAGGTCTCCGGCCGAATGACTCTTCAACAATTCTCCCTTTACACAGAGCAGGTTACACCGAATGGCCAGTTCGTCCGGTTGTAATCGTATTCCCATACCGGCCGCTTCGAGCACGCCGCGTCCTTCGTAAACGGTATGCAGATCATAACCCAATACGGAGAGGTTAGCTACCTCGCTGCCCGGCACAAAGCCTTTGGGGACAGTGCGCAGGCGTCCGGTTACTCCCAATGCTGCAAGCCGGTCCATATAAGGCGTTCGGGCATATTGCAGCGGTGTGCGATGTCCCAACTCGGCGATCGGCTCATCCGCCATACCGTCTGCGAGGACAACGAGATACTTCATTTTGCCTCAGCGGACGTTTGCGATGGAGATGATGTCGGCAAACACACCGGCTGCCGTTACGGCCGCTCCGGCTCCGTATCCCTTGATGATCATCGGATAGTCATGATAGCGTTCGGTCGAAATCATGATGATATTGTTGCTGCCTTCCAATTCGTAGAACGGATGATGACTGTCTACTTCGTTCAGTCCGACTTCGCACGAACCTTCTTTCATGCTGGCGACGAAGCGTAGCCGTTTGTTTGCGGCAGCGATTTTTTTACGTTTCTCTTCGAAGGAAGCATCAAGCTCCGGAATCTGTTTCCAGAAATTGTCCAGCGTACTGTCGAAATATTGTTCAGGAATAAAGGGTTTTATCTTTACGTCCTTCTGCTCGATTTGATAACCCGCTTCGCGTGCCAGAATCACTAATTTACGGATCACATCTTTGCCACTCACGTCGATACGCGGGTCAGGTTCGGCATACCCGGCGTCGACAGCCATGCGGATAGCCTGACTCAGCGATACCTTTTCGCTGACAGTGTTGAAAATGAAGTTCAGCGTGCCTGAAACGACGGCCTCTAACCGGAGGATATGGTCACCGCTGTTGATCAGGTTGTTCATCGTGTTGATAATGGGCAAACCGGCACCTACGTTCGTTTCGAAAAGGTATTTCACGCTACGCTTTCGGGCAGTTTCTTTCAACAGTTGATAATTTTGCTGTTGAGACGAGGCAGCGATCTTGTTGGCCGCTACAACCGAGACATTGTTATCCAGCAGTTTTTCGTAAATTGCGGTAATCTTTTCGCTCGAAGTACAGTCAACGAAGACGGAGTTGAAAATATTCATCCGGATGATCTCATCATACAAGGCTTCGGGCGATGAAGGTGTGCCTTTTGTCTTCAGTTCTTTGATGCAGGTCTTCAGATCCAACCCATCGCGATTCAGCAACATGCGTTTGGAATTGGCAATTCCTACCACATTGATTTTTAGTCTATTCTGTTTCATTAGCTTAGGTTGCTGCTGTTGGATCTGTTCCAACAGACGGCTACCTACCGTACCGATACCGACGAGGAAGAGGTTAAGTACCTTATATTCGGAGAGGAAGAACGAGTCATGAATCGAGTTCAACGCTTTACGTAACGACTCAAGTTTGATGACGAACGAGATGTTTGTTTCGGAAGCTCCCTGTGCGCAGGCTATGACACTGATTCCCGCACTTCCGAGCGTACCGAACAGTTTGCCGGCAACGCCGGGGGTATGCCTCATGTTTTCACCCACGATGGCCACTGTGGCGAGTCCTTTCTCGGCGATCGTCGGATTCATTTCGCCCTGCGATCGCTCCAAGGCAAACTCTTCGTCGAGTACGCGGACGGCCAAATCGGCATCCTCATTTTTCACGGCAAATGTCGTGTTGTTTTCGGAACTGGCTTGCGAGACCATAAACACGCTGATCCCGTTTTGTGCCAGCGCCTTGAATATACGTCTGTTAACCCCGATGACACCGACCATACCCAGTCCCTGTACGGTGATCAGACAGGTGTCGTTGATCGATGAGATGCCTTTGATCATGCCTTTTTGCCGGCCTGTATGGGCTTCCTTCGAAATATACGTGCCCGGCGCGTCGGGATTGAAAGTGTTGCGTATACGAATCGGGATATTTTTGCGGAGTACCGGGTAGATCGTTGGCGGGTAGATGACTTTGGCGCCGAAGTGACAGAGCTCCATGGCCTCGGTGAACGAGAGGTGATCGATGACATACGCCGAGTCGATGACACGTGGGTCGGCCGTCATGAATCCGTCAACGTCTGTCCATATTTCCAGAATCGAAGCGTTCAGCACCGCTGCCAAAATGGCTGCCGTATAGTCGGATCCGCCACGGCCGAGGTTCGTCACCTCGTCGTTTTCGCGGCTCGACGAGATAAATCCCGGCACGAGCGCCACCTGTGGAAGCGACTCGAAAGTGGCTTTGATCAGTTTGTTCGTTTCTTCAAAGTCGACGATATGTTTGTTGAATTGCTTGACGGTCTTGATAAATCGGCGTGAATCGTAGAGTTTAGCTCCCTTGATGACGTGCGCGATAATCGACGACGAAAGCCGTTCGCCATAACTGACAATCGTGTCGGACGTTTTGGGCGATAGATCTTTGATGAGAAAGACGCCACGAAAAATATTCTCCAGCTCGTCGAGCGTCTCCATTACCTGCTTCTCTACCTTTTCCTGTTCTGCTTTCGGCACAACGCCTTCGATGATGGCGCGGTGACGTGCGACGATTTCGGCAAATTCCTGCTGATAGGCCGGTTCCCCTTTCGACGCAAGGTCAGACGTTTTCAGCAGTTTGTCGGTGATCCCTCCCAATGCGGAAACAACAACAATAACAGGCTCTTCAATAGCCTCAACAATCTTTTTGACACTGCGGATACTTTCCGTGGAGCCTACCGACGTACCGCCGAATTTCAATACTTTCATTGATGTATGTAATCTGTTTTGCTTAAACTTGAATCAAACCGCAAAGATAGATGTTTTTTAGCTGAAAAGAGGCTCTCGTTTTTGAAAAATACGGAGCAAGAAAATGAATCTCTGTTTTAACCCAAGTTACGCGATACACTGTTCGGCGTTTACCATGAATAATGGACGAACGAATGTACGACAATAGACGGCTGTGCTCTCCATGGCTGCTTCGGTGACACCATGTGCTCTCATGTCATGATGCATCTCACGCAAGTCGGGAGTAAGCACTCCATAAGTATTTTCCCAAATAATGCCCTGGTCATCCCCCATAATACAGAGATAAATACTATCTTTGTGCACATCAAGGCCGGCAACTGTTCGAGTGCTGTTCATAATTATTTTTTTAATTTTTTTTCCTCCAAGATAGTAAAATTGTGGCTAAGAACACGCAGAGGAGGGGACAGAAAACAGAGCGTCGGCCTTCTGTTTTTATCTGCCCGGTGTAAAAACTCGAGGATTTTAGCTAAATTTGTACCTTTAAAAAAGCAAACCCGGCATCCGGATGGCGTACCGACTAAATACATACTTACCTTTCTATAAACGTAACCTCAACGTGGCGTTGCCGATTGTGTTCACCCAACTCGGCGGGGCGATCGTGCAACTGGTCGACACGTTGATGGTCGGGCAGCTCGGGACGGTGCCACTGGCTTCCATCTCATTCGCCTCGTCCGTGTTCATCATCGGATTTATCTTTTCCATCGGCATACTGATGGGACTGACTCCGCTGGTGGGGATGGCCTACGTGCAGCACCATCGCGCACGAACGACGGAGCTTTTCCAAAACTCGCTGACGCTGGCTACGCTGTCGGCGCTCTTTACATGCGGTCTGCTGTACGGAACGACGTATCTGATGCCTTACATGGGTCAGGACAAAGCCGTAGTTGAGTGCGCCATTCCCTATTTCCACAGCCTTACGCTCAGCCTCGTTCCGTTTCTTTATTTCTTCGCGATCAAACAGTTTATGGAAGGTATGGGAAATACGTGGGTGGCGATGGTGATTACCATCGTTTCGAACGTTATCAACATCATCCTTAACTATGCCCTGATCTTCGGGAAATGGGGTTTTCCGGAGCTTGGCGTATTGGGCGCCGGGGTCTCTACCCTGATCTCGCGGCTGATTATGCCCATCCTGTTCGTCGTCGCCATGCGGATGCGTAACGTGTGGTGGGATTATTTTCGGGCTTTCCGGTGGAGGTTGTTCAGCCGGAAACGGCTATGGGAGCTCGTCAAAGTAGGCGCTCCCATCGCGGCGCACATGCTGCTCGAAGTGCTCGCTTTCGCTCTCTCGGCCATCATGGTCGGATGGCTCGGGGCTACGCCTCAGGCGGGGCATCAGATCGCGCAGAACATGTCACACCTGACGTATATGATCGTGCTCGGCATCGGTTCGGCCACGACGGTGCGCGTAAGCCACCAGATCGGCGTGCGTGACCTGCGCGCGGCACGTATGGCGGGAAACGCTTCGATGCACCTCTGCCTTGTCTACAACGCCATCGCCGGGACCTTGCTGATCGTCTTCCGTCACGAGATAGCGGGCGCCTTTTCGTCCGATCCGGCGGTGATCGACATCGGCGGACAGCTGCTTATCATGGCCGGTATCTTTCAGGTATCGGACGGGCTGCAAACTGTCGGCGCCGGAGTTCTGCGAGGCCTTACCGACGTCAGAATCGTGATGGTTTACGCCTTTATCGCCTATCTCTGCATCAATCTCCCGTGCAGCTACCTGCTCGGCTTCGTATTCGGCCTCGGAGCGGTGGGCGTGTGGGGCGGGTTTATTTTCGGGCTGAGCATCGCAGCCCTGTTGTTTCACTTCCGACGCCGGAAGATGTTCAGACGCCTCGAACAATCTGGTCGGTATCTCATCGTTTAACGTATCATGTGGCAAGAAATCGCAGTCATCTTCATCGGCATCGTGGCCTTCGGAATAGCCGGATGGAACTTGTACAAAATCTTATCCGGGGGC
Organism: Tannerella forsythia; assembly: GCF_003860135.1. Lineage (GTDB taxonomy): Bacteria > Bacteroidota > Bacteroidia > Bacteroidales > Tannerellaceae > Tannerella > Tannerella forsythia_A. The sequence goes on along the minus strand of NZ_RQYN01000032.1, from coordinate 23,482 downwards.
AATGCGTCGCCTTGCGACAAATGCACCGGCTGCCAGCTGAAAGAGGTGATGAAAGATAAAAAACATCGCTGCAAAGATTATCGGAAAGCCGGCTCGCTTCGGCATTGACCGACAGCGTAAAGAGGAAGCTTTTTAGCACACCGATACGGAATGTCGCGCTTTTTGGCTAAATTTGCACGCAAAAAGAGAAACGGAACAGGGGCGCCGATGACCGACATCGAAGCCCCCGCTTTTACAACATTATGAAGACAGTCATTGATTTAATAAGAAACAGCCAACGTACAGCCTTCTCATTCGAGATTCTTCCGCCGCTGAAAGGTAACAGTATCCAAAGCGTATATCAGGTCATCGATAAGCTGCGGGAATTCGAACCGAAATACATTAATATCACTTCTCATCACAGCGAAGTGATTCAGCGAGAAGAACCGGACGGGTCTATCCGCACGGTCAACCTCCGTAAACGTCCCGGCTCGGTGGCCATCGCCTCGGCCATTCAGAACAAATACGGGATCACGGCCGTACCACACCTCGTATGCAAAGGCTTCACGAAAGATGAAACGGAATATGGCCTGATCGACCTGAATTTCCTCGGCGTGAACAACCTGCTGCTGCTGCGCGGCGACGTGAAACGACTCGATCTGACGAAAGATCCGGAACTGTATCACGATCATGCCACCGATCTGCAACGTCAGGTGAACGATTTCAACCGAGGCATCGCACTCGACGGTTCTCGGATCGAAGATATCGAAACCCCGTTCTCGTACGGGATGGCCTGTTATCCCGAGATGCATGAAGAAGCCCTCTCGATGGAGGCGGACATCCAATACGCCAAAATGAAAGTGGAAAACGGAGCGGAATATCTGGTCACGCAAATGTTCTTTGACAACGACCGATATGACGCCTTCGTCGCGCGGATGCGTGCAGAGGGGGTAACCGTTCCGATCATTCCGGGTATCAAACCGATCGTTTTCAAAGATCAGCTGACGGTGATCCCGAAGATCTTCCATTGCATCTTCCCCGAACCGCTGACCCAAGCCCTCCGTCAGTGTAAAAACGACGACGAGGCTAAAGCAGTCGGAATAGAATGGTGTATCGCACAATGTCGCGACCTGATGGTGAGAGGCGTTCCAAGTATTCATTTCTACTCGTTTATGGCTTCTGACAGCGTACGGCAAGTAGCCCGGGCTGTCTATTAACCGGAGCTTTTATACATTATAATATTTGCAGCAAATAATAAAATATCTACTCAAGCTAAATTATCCGACATGAAACGAAGAAGTTTTATCCGTCGTACCGGCCATGTGGCCGTAGCAGCTGTGGCCGGAAGCACCCTCGCGGGATGCGGGGGAGCAACAAGTGATTCACTCCGAACCGGTGAAATTCTCCATACGGTCATTTTCGACCTGAAACATCCGGTAGGTTCGCCCGAAGCTAAAAAGTTTCTGGAGGATGGCACCCGGATTCTGACAGCCATCCCCGGTGTGCGCAACTTCCAGGCTCTCCGTCAGAACAGCCCTAAAAACGACTACACGTACGGCTTTCTGATGAAGTTCAACAGTCAGGCCGAGTTCGATGCCTATACGGCACATCCCGACCATTGCCGGTTCGTCAAAGAACGCTGGGAAACGGAAGTGACCCGGTTTCAGGAATCCGACTTCATAACGCCCTGATCATGTTCTTCAAAGATATTGTCGGACAAGAGGAGCTTAAAAAACAACTGACCGAGACGGCTCGGAAAGGCGTCGTGGCTCACGCGCAGCTGTTTTGCGGACAACCCGGCGCCGGAGCGTTTCCGCTGGCGCTGGCCTACGCCCGTTACCTGAACTGCACCGACCGGTCGGAGACCGACGCGTGCGGCCAATGCAAATCATGCCTGCAATACAACGAGCTAGCGCATCCCGACTTGCACTTCGTCTTCCCCATGATCGCCGCTAAAGAACGTAAAAAGACCGTTTGCGACGACTACCTGACAGAGTGGTACGATTTTCTGAAGAACCATGTGTATTTCGATCTCGACATGTGGCTCGACCGGATCGAAGCCGGCAATAAACAGGCCATGATCTACACCGAAGAGAGCGACCAGATTCTGCGTAAGACCAGCCTGAAAATCTACGAGGCCGAATACCGGATATTGCTGATCTGGATGCCCGAACGCATGAACATCGCCTGCGCGAACAAGCTGCTGAAGGTGATTGAAGAGCCGCCGCAGAACACGGTCATCCTGATGGTGTCGGACACGCCGGAACAGATACTCGGTACGATTCTGTCGCGTACACAGCGACTGAACGTCAGACCGATTGCCGCCGAGGCGCTCACCGAGGCGCTCATGCAACGATATCATCTGGAGCCGGATGCCGCACGGCAGATCGCGCACTTGGCGCACGGCAATATGCTGGAGGCCGAAAAGGCTCTCAGCACGGAACAGGAAAGCGACCTGTTTCTGGAGATCTTCATCCGGATGATGCGAAACTCATGGGCCAGAAACGTAAAGGAAATGAAAAATATGGCGGAGGAACTGTCGACAATGACACGCGAGAAGCAGAAAAGCTTCCTGAGCTACAGCCAACACCTGATCCGCGAGAACTTCGTTTATCGTTTTCGGAGCGACGACCTGAATTATATTAAGTCCAACGAAGCCGCCTTTTCCGTACGCTTCTCCCCCTTTGTCAACGAACGGAACGTCTTTGATCTGATCCGCGAACTGGCCGACGCCGAAAGGCATATCTCGCAAAATGGAAACGCCAAGATGATCTTTTTCGATCTCTCGTTGCAGATTACCGTATTACTGAAGAAATAAATGAATGCGCCGATGAAAAATAAGACCCTGATCCTCTGTTGGACGCTCATTCATCTGACCGTATGCAACGGATGCGGCATGCTGAGCGGCAAAGAAACGTCGTACGAACCGGTGCCTATCCGTCGTTTCGATAAAGACCTCTATCAGCTGATTCTGGTCGACAGCCCCGAACGACAGCAAGTCCTGGCGCACGCTTATCCACGGATGTTCCGGGTGCTCGGACTTAGCCTGTTCAACGATCAGGAAACGCAGTCGGACGAGTTTTTCGACCGGCTCGTCAATTACTATTCCGAGCCGAACCTAAACAAACTCTATCGGGACGCGCTGGCCAAATACGAGACGGTGGAACGTATCGAAAGCGATCTCGGACGTGCTTTCGGCTATATGCGGGAACAATTTCCCGAAAAACAAATTCCGGTCGTTTATATGCACGTCTCCGGACTGTTCCAGAACGTGCTCGTCGACGACAGCCTCCTCTCCATCTCGATCGACAAATATCTGGGAGCAGATTATCCGCTGTACAGGGACTACTTCGATGCCTACCGGCGGCGAGGTATGACACCGGACTACGTCGTCCCCGACTATCTGACGGCATGGCTGATGTCCGAATACCCGTTCAGCGGAAACGATAACGTTCTGCTCGATCGGATGATTTACGAGGGAAAAATCAAATACGTGGTGCATCAGGCCTTTTCACAAGTCATTCCGGAAGTATGGATGAAGTACACTTCCGAAGAATATCAGTGGTGTAAAGAAAATGAGTCGCGGCTGTGGAAGCAAATCATCGAACGCAAACAACTTTACACGCCCGACCGTGTGACGACATCGAAATATTTCCTGGAACGGCCGTCGTCTTTTATTGCAGACGAGGCGCCGGGTAACCTCGGCACGTGGATCGGCTGGCAGATCGTCACGCGATACATGGAAAGAACAAACGTTTCCATAGCCGAACTGATGACACACACCGACGCGCAGGATATCCTGACGAAATCGAAATATAAACCGTAACCGTTTGGGAGGTGCACGCGCAAGACACCTTCACTTTATATTGCAAAAGATGAAACTGATTGATCAAAAACTGCTGGACGAGACGACAGAGAAAGCCAAACAATCGCCTCGTCTGCGTATGAATTACAACTTTCACGAGACGCTTGACGACCCGGTCAACCGTTTGCTGAACGCGATGGAACCGGATACGTATCTGCGTCCGCATCGCCATCTGAATCCTGACAAAACCGAGGTCTTCATCCTGCTGCGCGGAAAAGTGGCCCTGTTTCTCTTCGACAACTGCGGGAATGTGACGGAGACCTTCATCCTTGACCCGGAAAAGGGTTGTTACGGTGGTGAAATACCGGCCGGCATCTGGCACGGATTAGTTGTGCTGGAATCCGGAACGGTGATTTACGAGATCAAACAAGGCCCTTTCGCTCCGCTTACTCCCGATAATCTGGCGCCCTGGTCACCCTCGGCCGACGACAGTCTCGAAGCCCGAACAGCTTATATCAACCATCTCAAATCAATGATCGGCAACGAAAGCGAACCATGCCTTCGCCCTGCCTGAATTTTTAAACCGCAAGCAAATGAATACATACCAACAGGCCGTAGAAGCCTTTCTATCCGCCAATCGATATGAACGCATCGAGCTGAAAGCAATGCTTTTCGATATGGACGGCGTACTTTACGACTCGATGCCGAACCATGCGGTCGCATGGAGCGAGACGATGAAACGCCACGGACTATACCTCTCCGAGCAGGAAGTCTACCTGCACGAAGGACGCACAGGCGACAGTACCATCGAACTTGTCTGCCGCCGGCAAGGTACGTCCGTCAGCTCCGAAGAGATCCAAGCCATCTATCGGGAAAAGACGGAAGCCTTCAATGCCTGCCCTCCCGTCCGACCGATGCCCGGAAGCTACGAGCTGCTGCAAAAAGTGGTGCGCGACGGGCTGACGCCGATGATTGTCACCGGCTCGGGACAGGCCTCTCTTTTCGAACGACTGAACACCCACTTCCCGAATATCTTCGCACGAGAACGGATGGTCACCGCCTCCGATGTAAAACGCGGAAAGCCCGATCCCGAACCTTACTTGATGGCATTGGAAAAAGGAGGGCTGCAACCTTGGGAAGCCTTTGTCGTAGAAAATGCTCCGTTGGGTGTCGAGGCGGCTCACGCCGCGGGAATCTTCACCATTGCCGTCAATACCGGTCCCTTACCCGACTCGTTACTGCTCGACGCCGGTGCGGATATCCTCCTCTCCGGCATGCCTTCGCTTTGCGACGAATGGGAAAAAGTAAGGGAAGCGGGCCGTTACGTCAGCTCGAACGGGCATCGGACAAACGACTGAAAAGGATGACAGATAATCCTTAACAATCAATGGACATATTCACAACCGATAATTCATAATCAAAAAAAATAACATGGAAACAAAATTCTTATTACGCAATTATTTTACACCGATTCTTTTACTAATATGTTGTTGTATGCCGGCATTTGCGCAACGACAGGATATTTTACTGAATGACCACTGGAACTTCCGTTTTTCCCATCAGGTACAGAAAAATACGGCAGTACGAGTCGATCTCCCCCACACATGGAATACACAAGACGCTTTATCCGGCAAACCCGATTACAAGCGCGGAATCGGTAATTACGAGAAGAAACTGTTTATCCGTTCCGAATGGCAGGGCAAACGCCTGTTTCTCCGCTTCGAAGGAGTAAATAGCGTCGCCAATCTATTTATAAACAATCTCCACGTGGGCGAACATCGAGGAGGATACGGAGCCTTTATCTTCGAAATTACCGGAAAAGTGGAGTACGGAAAAGAAAATTCCATTCTGGTAAGAGTAAACAACGGAGAACAATTAGATGTCATGCCTTTGGTCGGCGATTTTAACTTTTATGGAGGTATTTACCGAGACGTACATCTACTGATTACCGACGAAGTATGTATTTCCCCATTAGACTATGCCTCTCCGGGTGTACGATTGATACAAGACAGCGTCAGCCATAAATATGCCAGAATAGAAGCGTTGGTAGACATATCTAACGGAAGTGATAAAGTTCAGGAAATCGAGCTTAGGATATGTGTGCGGGACGGGAAAAAAGCCGTGACCGAGAGAAAAGAAAAATTCTCTCTTTCCGAAAATTCGGATACACAGCAACGGCTTGTCTGCGATATAATAAACCCGCGTTTGTGGAACGGACGTCAAGATCCTTTCCTCTATCAGGCGGAAGTAACCCTTACGCGAGACGGACAAGTAATCGACAAAGTCACCCAACCTTTAGGGCTTCGTTTTTACCGGATCGACCCTAATCTGGGCTTTTTCCTCAATGGCAAGCACCTGCCTCTTCACGGGGTATGCCGCCATCAGGACCGAAGTGAAATCGGCAACGCGCTGCACTTGAGGCATCACGAAGAAGATGCGGCAATGATGGCTGAAATGGGGGTCAATGCCGTTCGTCTGGCACACTATCCGCAGGCGACTTGTTTCTACGACCTGATGGATCAATACGGCATGATCGTATGGGCAGAAATACCTTTTGTAGGTCCGGGCGGATACATGGACAAGGGGTTTGTAGACCTTCCCGCTTTCCGAAACAACGGGAAAGAACAACTCAGAGAACTCATCCGCCAGCATTATAATCATCCCTCTATCTGCGTATGGGGACTTTTCAACGAATTGACCCAAGCCGGCGATGATCCGACGGAATATGTTGAAGAACTGAACAAAGTGGCGAAACAAGAAGATAGGACCCGTCTCACGACAGCAGCCAGTAACAGACCGGCAACCGAACCGATGAATTTCATTACGGATGTCATCGCGTGGAACCGATACGACGGATGGTATGGCGGAACTCCGTCCGATATGGGAAAATGGCTGGACGAGACTCATAAGAAATACCCGAAACTGCGTATCGCCGTCAGTGAATACGGAGCCGGAGCCAGTATTTACCATCAGCAAGACTCGCTAAAAAAACCGGAACCGACCGGCTGGTGGCATCCCGAAAACTGGCAGACCTATTATCATGCAGAAAACTGGAAAACGATTGCCGCCCGTCCGTACTTATGGGGAAGCTTCGTATGGAATATGTTCGACTTCGGCGCCGCGCACCGGACGGAAGGCGATCGCCCCGGAATCAACGACAAAGGGTTAGTCACTTTCGATCGGAAGATACGCAAAGATGCTTTCTACTTCTACAAAGCAAACTGGAACAAAGAAGAACCGGTGCTTTATTTGGCCGGCCGTAGACACACTACACGCCAACTACGCATGCAAACAATCGTTGCATTCACCAACCAGCCCGAAGCGGAATTATTCGTAAACGGTCAAAGTTACGGAAAAGCAAAACCCGACGAATATGCAATGCTGGAGTGGCAAAATGTAGCGTTACAGGAAGGAGAAAACGAAATACAGGTCGTATCAAAGAACAAGAAACTGACTCTAAGCGACAGCTTCCGTTGCAGGCTTGAACCTTCCTATTGATTACGAAAGGATTCGTTGTCGCTCGACGCCGGAGCGGATATCCTCCTCTCCGGTATGTTTCCGCTTTGTGACGAATGGGAAAAAATAAGGGAAGCAGGCCGTTAGGCACCGCTTCCCTTTTCTCTTGTAACGTTCTTCTTTTCTTAGAAGATATAACCGAATCCCAAACCGATTACTTCCTTGAACTGAACGCGCGGGCCTTTTTTCGTGCCGTCTTTGTCGATGAACTTGATATCGTCGTCATACAGCAGATACGTGTTGGCTTTAAACGTAAAATACTTATTCAGTTTCCAGTCGAGCGAGAGTCTCCAATCCACATCGACGTTCCCGAAAGTCTGGTAGGCTGACGTCAGCAGCAGTTCGGTGCCGAACAACACGTTTTCCGTAAACTTCTTCGAATAGGTGGCTTTGGCCAGCGCTCCGAATTCGGCAAAGACTTTTTTGCCGGGATCTACCCCATACGCACCTTCATCCGAGAGACGACGGTCGGTTACGAAAGTCATCTTCTCCGACACGGGCGAAAGCAATACCTTAAAATCTTCTTTCGGATGGGCATAGCTCATACCGATCGAGCCGATCAAGTAACCCGGAGCCATAAATTTGGAGATGTATTTCGCTCCGCTCTCGACCGGATATTTGCTGTACCCGTCATAAAACTGCGACTTAAAACTCAGTTCGGCGGCGTAGGCCCACAGCGACGAGGCTTTATATCCCAAGCGTGTAGCCAGATTGATATGGTCGTCGTTCTTCGTCTGTTCGCTTCCCTGATACGAAAGTCCGTAGCCCAAATCGGCCGAGTTGTCCCACATCCAGGAACCTTTTTCGTAACTCAGCTTTCCGGCAAACGAAGCCAATACCGATACGGAGTTATTCCCTCCGGCCGCCCAGTTAGTGAACGAGGTTTGTCCGAACGTCAACGAAGTCGAACCGCTTTTTTTCCAATACGATGTATCTTTGGGCGCATCCTGCGCCATCGTCGAAGCCGCGCAACATGCTACGGCAACGACAAATAATAAAGTCTTTTTCATTTGGTTTGTCATTTTTTTCATCGGCAAAAATAGATAGCTTTTTCGGATAGTCAAAGACTTATACAATAAATAACGCTTCTTTACATTGTAACGTGACCACTAAGAGTTCCTGTGTCAAAGCAAAGGAAAATACATAACAAGGATATACTCTTCTTAAAAAAAATAATTTTGATAAACAGTAGTGCAAAAGAAGCCTTGTAGAGCGAATCTGTCAATCAGGGATTTTTTTGCATCTCAAAAATATGTTCTATATTTGTGCTTCAAAAGTATGTTATAAAACAGCAGTGAGCAAGTCGGGGAAAACAGAATTTGATATATCGACCAGTTTATCAGAGGTTTGGAGGCTTTTAACAGAGCAGGAACGGGAGGTCTTGAAAGCCCATTCGACCATACAGCATTTCAAACGCAACGAAATGATTTACTGTGAGGGCGATGAGGCGAAAGACATGATGTGTGTGCTGAAAGGAAAAGTAAAAATATCTAAACAAGGAGTGGGCGGACGCAGCCAGATTATTCGGGTAATCAAGCCGATCCAGTATTTTGCTTACCGCGCTTATTTCGCACAGGAGCCTTACCTGACCAATGCTTCGGCTTTCGAGGCTTCGACCGTGTGTATCATCCCGATGACGGTGGTCGAGTCACTGATTCGTGCCAATTTCAAGCTGGGCATGTTCTTTATCCGGCAACTCTCCATCGATTTGGGAATCGCCGACGAGCGAACGGTCAATCTGACACAGAAGCATATCCGCGGACGTCTGGCCGAATCGCTGCTTTTCCTCAAAGATAATTACGGACTCGAAGAAGACGGCGCGACAATCAGCATCTACCTCTCGCGCGAAGACTTGGCGAATCTCTCAAACATGACGACTTCGAATGCCATCCGTACCCTCTCCACGTTCGTGACCGAACATATCATCGCGCTGGACGGTCGCAAAATCAAAATCATCGACGAAGAACGACTGAAAAAAGTCAGTCGAATGGGATAACGTTCCGATCCGCATACTTTCATCAAACAAGAATCGCTTACAGGCCGCCGACATCGGTCGGTTAGCGGTTTATTTTTTCCGACCGCTCGAACGCATCGAATTTCGAGGCCCAAAAGAACGCCGCCGGAAAGCTTAACGCCATCGCGACGAGCCCGACGACCGACCACCCGATCATCTCCGGAACAGACAACCAGGCTGCCTCGATAAACAACCCCAACGTATAGAAACCATACGGTAGCGACAAGATGGACGTAACGATTACCGGCACATATTTGCGATAAACGATCCACTGCCCGACATGCACAAACAGATGAAGAAAGAAGGCCATAAAAGCGGCGAACCACCACCCATAGGATTCGGTCAGAAGCGCTCCATAACTTACGACCGAAAGCAACAGGAACTCATGACAAACGGCCACGGCAAAAGCCGAAGTCGAATAGTCGAACAGACCGCGCCGCGTCAGAAAAGCTTCGAATCGCGGGAAACGCACTTTCAACTCGTGGCGGTTTCGCCTCAGCCACGGACGAAACATGATGATTTCTTCAAAATCGTGCAACATGAACACGACCGGCAGCAAGGTCATCCAAAACAACAAGGTCGACATACATTATATTATATAGTGATTTCGATTCGGTTGCCGTCGGGGTCGGTCACAACGCTTTCGTAATATCCGTCGCCCGTCACGCGCGGCCGACCGACACACGCATACCCGTCGGCCGCCAGCCTCGCGGTCAACCGATCGACGGCCTCACGGCTGCCTGCACTGAAAGCGAGGTGAATAAACCCTTCGCTCAAAGCCTTGTCCGAGCGTTCTTCCACATCGGGACGTTCCATAATCTCCAGACGGGTATTGTCTGCAAAACTCAAGAAATACGTTTTCAATCCCGTATTCGGATTATGATACATCGTGCCGGCCGTGGCCCCGAAATACGTTTCGTAAAATGTCCGGCAAACTTCCAGACGCCTTGTATATAAGGCTATGTGATCTATTTTTATCATAATCTAAACACTATATAATATTAATTATCAACACCAAAAACCGCTTTATTGAGTAAATTTTCCAACGCTCCCGATTCATGAGTAATAAAATATTAATCTAATCCTAACGATTGAAAAAGCAGTTCCATCTCGCTCATTGCTTTTTTCGGAGCTTCATCTGAAAAGCCACCAAGAGCCAACGAGTGCCTGATAGCATCCGTTAAGTGTGGTCGTAGCCTTTGATAGATATCGTTGTTTGCTTTTTTGAAATACTTTTCCGTTTTTTCATAATCGGCCATGTGTTTCTTTAACTGTTTCTCTGCTTCATCAGCCGTGAAATATTTCGATGTCTGTTCAAAGTGAAGCAAAAACCAAAATTCGAGGCATGGGTTATTGACTATCACAACGACATGGGGATATTTCTTATTTATTTTGTGTCGATATTCTATAAAAAAGTCCAGTGAACTTTTTTTGTTTTTCGCTGTTTCACGCGTTTCTTTTATTATAGCATCGAAGTCAACGACCCAAAACACTTTATCGTATTCTTTCCTCTTATCAGAGAAAGCACAAACACGTTTATATTGCTCCTCAATATTTTTGCGTTTAGGTATTTCAGGTTTAATCGTAATACGGAGATCCCTTTCATTTTGTTGTAGCATTTTCAGATACCACATTTCTGTTTCGCCGTCGACAACAACAGCAAATGTAGGATTCACTTTACGAGGTGTTCTTCGTTTTCTCATGGAGTCAAGTCGATGAAAGTGTCTCCTAAACGGGGTGTCCCGCTTAATTTACCACTTTTATAAGCATTTAAGATGTTCGTTGTATTCCGAATAACGGAGCTGTCAAAATCGGCTAAAGAATAGAGTTCGGTTGCACAAGATTCTCGCTTGTCGGTAAACCATATAGCATCATTCCTGAACAAGTCCTTATCATCCAAGATCTCGCGGTTGTGAGTCGTAGCAATAATTTGTGAATGTGTCGTGTTTAACAAAAAAGAAATCAGAAAGTGTCGATAAAGATCGGGATGCAAAGAGGCTTCCAACTCATCGATCAGTAATCCCCCCCGCCTCTTTATGAGTAAAGCCAATAATCCGGCAAAACCATAATATCGGTTTGTTCCTTCCGATTCCAATTCCAAAGGGAGCGCATACTTCTCGTTGTTTACCATGTGTTCAAGCATTACACTCATCTTTGACAGTTTACCTTTTTCCTCTAATTCTTTTACTTTATCATTTTCTTTTATGGATTCTTTTAACACCTCTAAAAAAACGGCCGGAATATCCCTTTCTTCTTCTCGAATAATGATATTGGAGATATGAAGATCTGCCTGTTTCAATATATGGATTACATCCGATTTGTCAATTTTCTCCATGTTTATGATGGATGTCACATAGTTTTCCAGATTTGTTTGGGTAAGAATAATCGGGTTTAAATAATTTCCAAACCAATCAACCACCTCCCACAATTCTTTGAAATTGATATTTGTCTTCAGATAGCCTCCAAGTACCGTATTATTCCACAAGGTGTTTGTACTGAGACTTTCTTCAAAAATTCTATTCTTTGAGAACTTGGGCCCTAATTTGATCCGGGCAAACTGATTCGACAAATCTGTTTCTCTTGTATAAACAAGTGCTTTGTGAGGATTATAGAGATACAATTTTTCCGAAACAATGGCTTTCTGCGAAAATACTACATGATAGAAGTACCTTACTTCATTTTGAATAAATTCGATCGAAAACATCGAGTTTTGCTTGGAGGTATCCGGATCGAAAAGAAACGGATTAAACTTCAATGTGTCCGTTTTTTTATTTTCAGGTTCAAGTACAATGTTTCTGAGAAAATCAAGAGCTTTAAGTACCGTTGTTTTTCCCGAAGCATTAGCTCCGTATATCAGCGCAACTTTCAAAACTCTTTTTCCGGCACTGCGAATAATATAAGCATCTTCAAGGTGAGTAGATCTATCAGCCTCGAAAGTAAGTGTTTGTTCGTCTTTGATCGAACCAAAATTTTGAACACTGAAATTGAGAATCATTTTTACACACTGTAATTTATTTGCAAAAATACGGATAAATATAAGAGAATAGAATAAATTCACTCGAAAATTTGCAAGCGAGTTACACATCCTCCCCCGCAAAAAAATCTCACCGTCGGGGCGATGGTGCGGAGACCGGCGTTTTTTTCGTACTTTTGCGCCAAGTAGACATTAAAAACGAACGATATCATGACGCGAACAGTATGGATTACGGGAGCCACGTCGGGCATTGGCCGGGCTACGGCCGTGCGACTGGCACAAGAGAAGTATAACCTGATTCTGACGGGACGACGCAACGAGCGACTCGAAGCGCTGAAAAACGAACTGACACAACAACACGACTGCAAAGTACATACGCTTTGCTTCGACGTGCGGCGGTACGACGAGGTACAGGCGGCCGTCGCGCAATTGCCCTCCGAATGGCAAACGGTCGATGTGCTGATCAACAATGCCGGGCTGGCCGTCGGGCTGGAACCGTTGCACGAAGGCGTGATCGACGATTGGGAGCGCATGATCGACACGAATATCAAGGGACTGCTGTATATCACTCGCGCCATCGCGCCGGGCATGGTCTCCCGTCGGTCGGGACATATCATCAACATCGGTTCCATCGCGGGGAAAGGCGTTTATCCGCGAGGCGCCGTCTACTGTGCTACAAAACATGCCGTCGATGCCTTGAGCAAAGGCATGCGGATGGATTTGCTGCCCTACGGCATCCGGGTGACGCAAATCTGCCCCGGAGCGGTGGAAACGGAATTTTCGGTCGTGCGTTTCAAGGGCGACCAGCATCGCGCCGACCAAGTTTACGAAGGCTTCTGCCCCCTCACGGCCGACGATATTGCTTCGGCCGTCTCCTACGCCCTCTCACAACCGCCCCACGTGAACGTACAAGAGCTGCTCGTCATGCCGACCGCACAGGCCGACGGTACCCAGTTTCACCGGACGTAGATCGTTTTAGCGGTCAGTGGTCAGCTTTCAGGACACTTGAGTGACCTTTTTGGTAACATGAGTGACCTTTTTGGTGACATGAGTGACCTTTTTGGTAACACGAGTGACCTTTTTGGTAACATGAGTGACCTTTTTGGTGACACGAGTGACCTTTTTGGTAACATGAGTGACCTTTTTGGTAACACGAGTGACCTTTTTGGTGACATGAGTGACCTTTTTGGTAACACGAGTGACCTTTTTGCTTACTCATACTCACAAAAACGAGCTATAAACAGGTCGTTTTCCGTTTATAGCTCGTATGGTTCTTTACCATTCGGTCACTCCTTATCGGAGAACCGGTTCTTTCATTCGCTCGGTTTACGTTTTCCCTGCAATACAAACCGTTTACCGAGGTCTTCCTGAATCGATTTGGCGTCAGGATCGCCTTGTTTGGCTGCCAGTTTCACGCTCGAATAGTAAAGCAGCGCCTGCACGTAGGCCTCGTGTCCGCTGATCATCATCGTGTCGGAAATGTTGTCGGCCAGCTGATCCATCAGGTTAAAGATCGGTTGCAGTGCCTGATGACGTTCAAAGTCCTTGATCATTTCCGGAGCCTCCATCATCGGAGGGATCAGCTTGGGATTGGTACCGACGTATTCGACCGTTTTGCTCACGAAGGGCATCGTTTTGTCACTCATTTTGGGTAACGATGCCCGTTCTTCTTTCGTAAGCGTGACTAAATATGGCGTCAGTAACTCGCGCAGTTCGTTCACTCTTCCCTGTACCTGTGTCACGACCTCCTGGGGTATGACGACATCAATCAAATTCTTTGCCATAACTTCCTGTTTTTAAATATTAGATCGCCTCAAAGATAAGATTTAAGTTACGAAAATGCAAGTTTTTCGGCCGTTTTTTACGCTGCCGGGAATGTTTTCTCTGCATTTGTTGCGTGATTTCCGAACAAGAATCCGTATCTTTAGCCCGAAAAAGTTAACAAACACAAAATCTACGGCTATGTCGAAGAAAAGGAAACAGACGAAGCAAACGGAGTACGAACGCCGCAAGATAGAGGAAGCGCGGCGACAAAACCTCTATGTGAAGCGCTTGTTCACTTTGCTGAAATATCTGGGATTCGGCGATGCCATTCCATACTTCGACAAGTCGCTGCTCAAACTGTTGTCCTGCACCCGTCCTTTATTGCTGCGCATGGATACGTCGGGGGTAAAATATCTGGACGGGAATTACAAATCGTTTATCCAGCACGAATTTTATTATCTGATGGGACGACACAAAGTGCCGTTTTCGGAGCAGGAAGGCGATACGCGCATGATTTCGTGCGCCGATTACTTCGAACTGTGGATGCCGCTGACGTTCCAGCTCGGGATAGCGATGAACAAACCCTCCGAACGCGCCGGCCAGGAACGTCTCTTGAATGTCTTCAAAGCACACGGCACGGTGATTGTGTCGGACCGGGAAAAAGAACGTTTTACCGACGAGTTCAACCGCCTCTTCGACCGGATGAACGATCAGTACAGCTCCTGCCTGACGTTGCAGCTCTATCAGCTCTGCAACCCCTGCATCCATCTGATCTGGATTACCAAGCTCCAGTTCGAACAATACAAGAACCGCCTCGGACACATCGCCTGGCTGGCCTCGCGTCCACCTAATTGGATCTGGGGCACCGACCGCAAAGGCGAACGACGCAGGTTGTACCGCGTAGGCTTCCCCCTCGGCGCAAGAGATGACATCTACTGGCACTCGGCACGCATCCCCAACAACCCCTATATCCTGATGGATCCCGACCGGCGCTACGAAATCTATATGCAGGAACATGCCGTGGTACGCATGTTCGAACGGCTCGACGGCGTAGCCCCACAGGTAATTAACACGTACATGAATCTCAGCTTCATCGAGTGGGACGTCGACTGGTACAAAGGTTCGCTGCTGATCGCCTTCAAACTCTTCAACCAGAAAGTAGGTTATTTCTTTGCCGACTTTACGAAAGAGCGCCGAATCGTGATCCGTACCTTCTACTTCATCACCTACGATCATACGCCCGAAGGCGAGATGCTCTCCAGCTATGCCGGACTCAAAGCGCTCGACAAAAAATACCTCTGCATCGACCGGCTCAGTACGTTTCTGGCTTCCGACTTCGACCGCGGCTCGAAGCTGGCCACCCTCTTCCGCGAAGCCGGATGCGCCCACCTGCTCAATCGCGACGCCCTCCGACGCGGTATCGACTCGGAAGCTAAGCTGACAAGCGTTTCGAACGAGTTCATCGAAAAATACCTCTCGACCCTCGACATGAAAGCCTGACCGCATTTCCCCTTCTCCGGACGGTCTTCCGCCCGTCAACAGTCGGATTTTCATTCGCCCTGGTACAATTCTGAAAATTATCATGTATCTTTGCATCCCTAAACAAAAACAGAAAAACGATGGAAAAGCAAATCCGACTGAAAGATAAAGTGTTTGAACCATACATCCCCGAAAAGGATATCGTGCGTGCCATTGAACGGATGGCCGGAGAAATCCGTCGGGATATGGAAGGAAAAGAACCGCTCTACGTGGGCATCCTCAATGGGGCCTATATGTTCGTGGCCGAACTGATGAGTAAACTGCCGGTGACCAGCGAGCTGACATTCGCCGCCTATTCGTCGTATCACGGTACGAAATCGGACGGCATCGTCAAAGAATTGCTGCCCATCCGCAGCAATACGCGCAACCGCCCCATCGTACTGCTCGAAGACATCATCGATACGGGACTGACGATGCACTACGTCACCCGCCGCCTCAAAGAAGAAGGCGCTACCGACGTGCGGCTGGCGACGATGCTGATCAAACCCGCCTCGCTGCAATGCGACCTGAAACCCGATTATGTGGGAATGGAAATCGACAACGACTTCATCATCGGATTTGGCCTCGATTACGACGGTCTGGGACGTTCGGCACGCGACATTTACAAAATCAGGGAAGACTAAAACTAAAAAATCATTATTCAATATACAAACTCATGTTAAATATCGTAATTTTCGGTGCTCCCGGCTCAGGCAAGGGTACACAAAGCAAACTGATGGTCGAACATTACGGCCTCGACTACATTTCGACAGGCGACATGCTGCGCAACGCGATCCGTGAAGGCAGCGAACTGGGGAAAACGGCAAAAGAATATATCGATAAAGGCCAGTTGGTTCCCGATGAGCTGATTATTCGTTTGATCGGCGAATTCCTCGACGGCAAAAAAAACTCGAAAGGCGTTATCTTCGACGGGTATCCCCGCACCATCCCCCAAGCCATCGCTCTGAAAGAAATGCTCAACGAACGCGGTACGGATGTCTCGATCCTGCTCGACCTCCAAGTCGACGACGAAGAACTGATTACCCGCCTGCTCGAACGCGGCAAAGTATCGGGACGCTCGGACGATAACCTCGAAACCATCCAATCACGCCTCGATGTCTATCACACGCAGACCGCCCCACTGGCCACACACTACATCAGCGAAGGCAAACACGCCGCCATCAAAGGAACCGGTTCGATCGAAGATATCTTCAACCGTATCGACGAAGCGATAAAGAAAATAACCGGTCGATAAAACAGCCTTCTTTTCATTATTCGACAACACGTTATCAATTTATTCCAACGAATATGGCCGAATCGAATTTTGTAGACTACGTAAAAATTTATTGCCGCTCGGGAAAAGGCGGGGCTGGCTCCGCCCATTTCCGCAGGGAGAAGTACATCCCGCGCGGAGGACCCGACGGCGGCGACGGCGGACGGGGAGGACACATCTACCTGCGCGCCAACCGTAATTATTGGACCTTGCTCCATCTCAAATTCGAACGCCATATCCTCGCTACTTCCGGACAGGGGGGAAGCAGCAAACGCAGTACCGGTAAAGACGGCGAAGACCGCATCATCGAAGTGCCCTGCGGCACCGTCGCTTTCGATGCCGAAACAGGCGAATACCTCTGCGACGTTACGACCGACGGCCAGCAGGTGATGCTGCTGCGCGGCGGACGCGGCGGACGCGGAAACGTACATTTTAAAACCGCAACCAATCAGGCGCCCCGCTATGCACAACCCGGCGAACCGTATCAGGAACGGATGGTCGTGCTCCAACTCAAATTACTGGCCGACGTCGGACTCGTTGGCTTCCCCAACGCAGGGAAATCGACGCTGCTCTCGGTCGTCTCGGCCGCCAAACCGAAAATCGCCAATTACCCGTTTACCACCCTCGAACCGAATCTGGGTATCGTCAAATACCGCGACAACCGCTCGTTCGTCATGGCCGATATCCCCGGCATTATCGAAGGCGCCAGCGAAGGCAAAGGACTGGGACTGCGCTTCCTGCGCCATATCGAGCGAAACTCGCTGCTCCTGTTTATGATTCCTGCCGACGCCGACGACATTCGGAAAGAATACGAGATCCTGCGCAACGAACTGGAACAGTACAACCCCGGTCTGGCCGACAAAAACAAAGTGCTGGCCATCACGAAAAGCGACCTGCTCGACGATGAACTGATGGAAGCGCTGGCCGAAGAACTTCCCGAAGACATTCCGCATCTCTTTATTTCGTCCGTCACGGGTGCCGGAATCGCCGAACTTAAAGACCTGCTTTGGAACGAACTGAACCGCGAAACCTTCCACGACGCCGAACAAATCGTCCACCGTGATATGGACATGCGCTTCGTCCCGATCGACGACGACGAGGAAGACTGGGATATCCCGGCGGCCGAAGAAGATGACACCGACTACCTCGACAACGAAGACGACGAGGAAGACGATCCGTATCCGGATGTTCAGTAAGCCGGAATTTGGACGTTTAGTGGTTGGTCAGCTTTGAGCATCAGCTTTCAAATTTTCAGAAATTTAACTACAATTGGATTGAAACAAGAATCTCCGTTTTAGATAATCTAATGCCGATAGGATGTCTCTCATCTGAAGAATTAACTAATAGATCGCGAGAAGTATTATTAAGAGCTCTTCTGTGATAAATGGAAAAAATTATGGATAAAGATAGAACAATAGAAAAAATAAATTTAGATAGACTCATCAAAGAGCAAATACTATGATATAATTAAAAAAGGAGGCCTTGGTATGATAAATGAAATCTATAAGAGGATTGGACAACGAATTTCGGATTCGATTAAAGAAAAATGGGTTAATGCTGTTTTGCAGATTGAATATATAGGGGCGGTAAAATGCTTTTTGCAATATAAAAAACCGGACGGCACAGCCGGCAACATAGCCTTAGTTGATAGTTTTAAAAATATGAGAGACATAAAAGATTTGCACAAAATAATGACAGAAGGCGGAAAAAATAAATGGAATAAAGCTGTTTTTTATTTAAACGCTGACGGTTCATTCAATATGGAATTTGAATGGGATCAAAAATTGCAAGATGAGATAGAAAGATTATCTTAAAAGACTTGCAATAGTCTGTTTGCAGCACAGTTTGGAAGAATTATGGCAAAAGTAAAAGATATATTTTCATATTCTTCGCGGTGGGATAGCATCGGGCTTAGCTGTGCAGGATGTAAATATTTTCAAGGACTGCCCCAATGGCCTGATACAGATAAGCAAAGCAGATGTGAGCTGCACAATATTTCATTAGCCGTGCAAATAGGCAAAAGCGGCTATATGACAGGCGAATGGTTTTGTTCTTCGTTTGAAGGACGAGCAGATGAGCGGGCATATAAAGAGTTTTTATCGTTAAAACCAAACCTTAAAAAAGATGTCCTATACGGCGGCTACGGCAAGGATGGAAATCTGAAAGAAGTAGATATGAATAAACTGAAAATTAAAACATCGATGGTAGAAAATATCAACGCTATATTACATCATATAAAATTGAGAGAAAAAAATAAATGAAGACAACACTTTTCCCGAATTGGACATTGGATGAAACAGATAACACGGGGGCAATTTCGGAATACTTTCATAATGAAAAAATGCCTTTCACTGAAGAGACTATGATTAATTGCCTGAAAATAAAGCGTAATAAATACGAAATCTATTGGGCTGTTTTGGCTCTGCGTATGATAGGAACACAGAAAGCAATTCAATATTTAAAAGAAGTTACCACTTATAAAAATTTAGACATTCAGGGTGCAAGTGTTTTAACGATTGCTTACTTAGCTGAGGGTTCTGAAAATGAATTTTTAGCGAGCCTCTTGTTAAATCAGGATTTCAAAGCAAAGTGGTATGCAGTTGTTGCCTTTAATCACAAACCCGACGGCAAAGCTGTTCCTTATGCAGCTGAGTACGGCATTAAAACAATCAAAAACTCGAAAAACAAACCGGAGGCGGGTTCTTTAATAGTTGAGTATCTTGCAAGATTTGCACCGGAAAATGAACAGGCAAAAAAGATATTTGCAAGGATAAATAAAGATTTTGAAAATTTATCTTCTCAAGAAAAGGACGTATTCACAACAAATTTTCCGCATATTTTTAACGGCTTAATATGAATAAGATTGTAACTACAACAGTAATGGTAATTTTTACTCTTTTGATTTTTGCTGTAGACATGCTGTTGCTTACACGTTTCTTTACGCTGATAAAACAAAGAAGATACAATGATTCGGTCCCTCTTTGGGGCGGACTTCCCGATTTATTTCCCCAAATTGGGAATAAATATCTCAAAACTTTTTTGAACTACATCACGCTGAATATTGCGGTGTATATCATCGGGTACTATTTTCCAAGCAGATGGCCTGGTGCCAAAGCTCTTAGATTTTCTTTTGATGTTGTTATCGAAGGGTATAGATTTTTAATAGCATTTATCATAACAAACCTTTTTTTAGCTATTAGCCAGCTCACAAGAAAAATTAAAATTCGAGAAAATAAAGTTTCATCAAAGATTTACTACATTGAACTTATTATCATTCCCATCATTGTTATTCTTTCCCTTTATTTTTTTAACACTGTTTTTAAAGTGCTTACAAGGTATTATTTTGAATTATCTATGGAGTAAGGTATGGAACAAAAATTGATAAAACGGCTGCAAATATTTTTCGATAGACACCCGTCACTAAGGGGAAAGCCTGCCGATATTGAGCAAATTACCGCTGCCGAACGGAAACTGGTATTGATTCACAAAGTATGATACTCGAATCCACCTAAAGTTGATGTTTTTATCTCATCATACTTTTTAAAACACAAGCGTAAAGGCAGGGATATTTTCCTTGCCTTTTGCTGTTTTTACACCTAAAACCAATGAAAAAGTAAGCCAACGAGAAGCTTTCGGAAAAAGCCTCGTTATCTTTTTGGGTGTTCCTCGCCAACGCTTCGGATGCTTGCCGTCACTTTGTGGTAAGATAAAAACAATTCCCCCTTCAACAACCCAAAACTCTCGATTGAAATTCTCCAAAACAGAAAGCACTTTTTTGTGCTAATAATTTCAATCTCATCAATACCACGATACCTGCATTCCTTGCCAAAAGCAATAGAATCTTCGCAGTGATATACGAAGCCCAACCTTTGCAGGTGAGATTATGGTCGTCGATGAATTGACGTTCGCAGGTTTTGCAAAGATAATTTTGCTTTTTGTTCTTTTGATTGCCATTTTTGACTACTTTTGTACCCTGACAATTGGGGCCGTGGAGTTCTATTGTTATTGTTATTCAATAAAAATACAACTTTATTTCGTAATTGTCAATCTTTTATAGTGTCACACTTTTTATAACACGACTAGTATTTTTATCATGGAGGGCAATATGCAGAATATCTTTCAACAAAATTTAAGCGAAGAGCAAACGGACGGGGCGGTGTTTGTCGTACAACTCTTATTTAAATCACCCGTTACAATGCCTGAAAAAGAAAAGATGGAAGCCGTAATCCAAAAACATGTAGGCGACACTGAATGTGTTTCTTATAATGAAAGCTTGGCAAGTTTTCCCGCAAAAAAATACAAGGCGAAATTCAGCGACAGAACCGTTCCGCCCATGCTGAATATTATGACAGGTTCCTTTACCGGCTCAGCCGTTGACGAATTTCAAAAAAGCCAGATGTGGGATTGTTCCGAAAAAGAGCGGGAAAAAATATTTTCCGAATGCACACATCAGGTAATCGGCACCGATATGCTCGCTGCCGTTCTTCCCGCTTTGCAAAGAGCAGCGCTTGACATGGATTTTTTACAGGCTCTTTTAGAAATCTTCCCCGAATGTGCAGCCGTATATTTCCGAAATTCGGGAAAACTCTTCACGGCGGAAAAAATCCGCAGCCGCTCTTATCCGCATGAAGAACGCTTTATCTACCTTGCAGTCAATGTAAGGTTTTTCAATATTCAAGGCACTCACGATATACTTGTGGACACCTTAGGTATGGGCACCCTTTTTCTGCCGGACATTCAATATCATTTTCACGGAATCGATCCGAACAAAATAGTAAATCATGCCTATAGTACCGCTGTCTATATTTTAAAAAACGGCAACCCCATACAATCCGATGATACCATCGAAGGAATTATAGAAGGTACCGCACCTCCCGAAAAGTGGAAATGCCGCTATGAAGATTCTCTTATTCAGCCCTTACGTGCTGTTATCGATATTGAAACCGGCAGCCATGCTTCCGGAACCCGAGAATAATATGAGTACAAGTAATAGACATATTCCGGGAACAATAAAAGTAGAGGGAATAGAGGTATCTTATATCCAAATTTCTCAATCTGTTGATTTTAAGAAAGTAACAACATTTATTAAGCCTTCCTTACCTAAAAGTGGAGGAGTATCAGAAGATGGATGCTATGTTACTACCCCTCAAGGAGAAAGATTATATGCTATTGTTTACCATTCTGATATTGTGGGTTGGCGGAAACAAATAGAACAAGGGGCAGAACAGTTAGGTTTATTGACAGGTAAAATATCCGAAAATAAAATAGAACTTTCGGATGGTAGAATATATGCTCTATCAGATTGTAAGATTGAGTTTTACTAAAAACCGTTCTCAACGGTATGAAAATAAAAAGAAATGAAAAAAATAATATTATCTATCGTTTTGCTTATAGTGCAGTTATTTTTACAGTCCGCAGCGGTAAATGCTGAAGACAGTCAAATAACAGAAAAAAATAAAAACCGAAATTCGGGAGAAGATACTATGAATTTGATTTTACTATGTCATGAAGAAATTTGTGCCGAATCGGAAGGCCGCCTTATGAATTCCGAAACGGACGATTTAAGTCCCGAGGGAATAGAGGCGGCAAAACTGGCCGGCAAAAATTTAAAAGAGAACGGATACTCTTTTGATATGATATATACATCACATTTAAAACGTGCGCATACCGTTGCCGCTTATATACTAAAGGAAGTAGACAAAACACAAATACCGCAGCATGAATCTTCCGTATTGTATACAAAAATCGATAACAATACGGAAGAAAAAAATATTTTTGCTATCCCCGAACTGCGCCCCGTCATAGAAAAAATCAACTTTTATTTGAAACACGATATTTTACAGAATATAAAAGCGGGCAGAAATATTTTGGTAGTAACCGATAAAAATACCATAAGAGTTTTTCTAAAGTATTTACTGAATATGTCTGATGAAGAAATAATGCAAACATATATACCGGCGGATAATTCATTTTTATTTACAATGGATAAAAACTTGGATATAGAAACTGCGGGGTTTCCCATATGGCCGTTTCCACCGGAAAAAATAGATTGGTTTTAGAAAGCTGACAACTTCTTTTTTTGATGTTCTCATTTTTAAGGGAAGCTACCCAAGTGATGAAGAATTTTTCAAAATATTGCGGGCGAATAGCCGAAAATACCCGATTAATTGTGTCATGCGAAGGAGAATTCCGTTAGGTAAACCAAGAAAGGTTTTTCAGAAAAGCGTATTTTGTTTTTCCGAATGTTTCAATGGAATCCCACGATTCAGCTCCGCACAATACGACCCAAATTGACAAGATGATGATATCGCAAAGTGAATGCTTCAAGTTTCTGTTTATTCTGTGATCGGGAATATGCTCAAAATACTTGTGACGGGATGTCTTTTGAATCCTCATAGCTGTTTTTACCACAAAGATAGAATAAGTAAAGAACTCCATTTTTTTATTTTTATATGCGTTGACCCTGACTACGGGAATATAGTTCCTGCTCATATCAAAACACGTTTTAAATGAAACTTTCATCTAATCAATAAAAATACAAGATGCGCTTACGGAGTGCCTGTACAATGCCTTGGAACGTTGTCGTTCCGGAATTTTAACAATGCTCGCAGTCACGGAAACAAAAGTTTCCGTGGCGGA
>NZ_RQYN01000031.1 GCF_003860135.1 Tannerella forsythia | reverse complement strand
GGTGGACTTTTTTTCTCCCAACGCTTCGCATTGGGCTGAATTAATACGCCCTTTCAGGGCTGTTAGCGTATTCAGCTGTTAGTATTCAGCCTTTTTGAAGAAAACAAATATTTAAATATCTGAGAGGGCTGAAAGCCTGATTTATTTCAGCCTCATCCGTATTCTTCTAAAAAGTTTTCTTTTTCTTTGTCATTCAGAGTGAAACGATGAATCCTTTCTTTCCTTTTCGGAGTGGGATTCCTCACTACGTTCGGAATGACAAGAGGAAGTGTTTAAATCAAGGGTTATTTGCAGGGTAAATGATTCGGAGAAGCTGTCTTATTATATAAGGCGGAAAGGTAAGCTATATATTTCATATACAGCACTTCCGGATATGTGTATCGGGTACATGTCCGGAAGTGTATCGTATCCGAGAGATAAAGGTGCAAGATTCTGTTTGCACTCGCGCCGTCGGATGGTGAAGGATGCTTTTTCAGAACATTCCGACGCTTACGCGAGGCGTACGGATGCCGGGCTTGATTTCGCCGTTCACGACAATCAACCGTCGATTATGGAACAACGCGCCGACTCCGGCACGTGCCACGGCTTCATAAGCGCCTCGATTGCTCCAAGTGCGCGAACGCACGTCGTAATGGAGCACTTCGTCGTTGAAGCGATACCAATCGACCGGATGGAGGAGATAATCGGCCGCTTCTCCTTGTAATTTCTCTAACCGTCGCGTATCGTTGGCGGCGCGGGCTTGAGCCATTTGGCGCGGACGGTCGACCGCATCGAAGAAACGCGTATAATTTACTCCGCCAAAGAAGAGTATGGCACTGTCGGCGCAAGCTACGGCGCATCCTCCGGTCAGTGTGCGCGGATTTCCGTCGCTCAAAGGGGGCAGAGCGGTTTCCGTTTCCCATGTTCCGGTGCGAGGCGAGAATGTGAGGACTTCGTCAGGAATCCGAGGCGGCGTTTCGGTTGTTCCGGGCTGAAATCCTCCGGCTAAATAGAGGCGATATTCCTCGTTTCCGCAGCGTTGCCCCACTAAAACGGGCTGTACGCGCGCCGTTCCGGGAAAATCGGGGAGCTTTTCCCATCGACCGGAGTCCGTTCGCACGGAAAGATCGAGGCAATAGAAAGCATGAGACGGTGTTCCGTTCGCATTCCCTCCCGCTACGTAGATTTTTCCGTCCATATACGCCGCGGCAAAGTTATCCATGGCCACGGGAAGCGACGGCAGAGGACGGATGGTACAGGCCTCGGACGTATCGTTCGCAGAAAGTAAAAAGACGTCCGTAAACGAAGACTCGCTGTCGTTGCCTCCTGCACAGACGATTCCGTAGGGTGTGCCGACGCTCGCGCCATAGGCCGCGGCACGAGGCAATATGCCCGCATTCGTCCATTGGGCGCTGTCGGCCGACAAGTCGAGCGCCCAAATTTCGGCATAATATCGCTTGGTGCCTCCTTCGGCCACCGGTTTATCGGGGAAGTTGCATCCCCCGGCTACAATCAGACGGTTCCCTATGATTCCCGTAAAAGGCGCGGAGACGCCCAGCGAGGCTGTCCCCTCCATGCCCGGTAAATCGGGCAGATGATTCCACTGTATCATTTCCGTTTCTTCTTTTTTGTCCGTGCCGCCGGACCGACATGCGCTCCAAAGCGCAAACCCCAGCGCGACACAGACGATATAATGTATTTTATTCATTTCTTGTTTATTCAATCGCGGCCTGAAACGTCGAAGCCGGCAATCCCGCTCCGTTGATCAGGTTAGCCCGCGTAAACGGCTGCCATCCGTAACGTACTTTCCGCGGACGTGATACCTGCGGCGAACGCAGTCGGAGACAATGCCCGACAATTTCGGCCTCGGCCGGATAGAAACGTTCGTCTTCGCCGGCCAATTCGAACGTACACAGTGGCTTTCCGTCGGACGTCGTCAATCCTTCGGCGTAACGGAACGAAAGCCAGACGGCCTGCTCACGAAATGCGGCTGAAAGGAACGACGGTCCGGAAGGAACGACGGACGATTGTCCGTAAGTACGGTTCAACGCGATGCGTGCCAGCCGTTCGCCGACGTCGGTCTTGCGTCTGGGATGCACGTCGAGCGAATCTCCGCGATCACTGCTTACTGCCATTTCGCACGACGGAATTTCTTCGGCCAGACGGCGCTGCGTATTACGAAACCACGCCCAAGTCGGACGGTTCAGACTCGACAATTGCACGAAATAGAAAGGCAATGTTTCTCTCCAATAGCTTCTCCAACTGTTTACCAGCATCGGAAAGAGCTTACTGTACGCTTCCAAATTATGCGCGTTCGATTCGCCTTGATACCACAGCACACCTTTGAGCGGATAACGTACTAATGGCGCGATGCCTGCCTCGAACAGATAACAAGGCTCGTAAGGATGCCGCTGCAACGGGTTCGTTGCTTCTTTGAGGTTCAATGTCGCACGCTCCCGCACCCAGTCTTGTATGAAATCGTTCTTCGTCCAGTCGTATAAGAGGTCAGGGAATTCAAATTCCACCGTTTTCCGGTCGATCCACGCCTCGGCCGGCGAGCCGCTCACGGCATTCGAAATCAATCCCACGGGCACTCCGAGGCTGTCGGAGAGCATGCGGCCGAAAGCCATGGCAATGGCCGAAAAACGGTCGGCCGTCCGTTCGTCGCACGGCTCCCATTGCGTGTCGTGGTAATATTGCAGGCGGTTCAACGAGTCGAGCGCGGTCTTGCTCCATGTCGACGCGCCGGTATGCCAGCGAGGTTTCATGTCGAAGAAGCGTATCTGCGGATTCTTCCGCGCGAAATCGAGGAGCTTCGCACGCTCCGCGGCGTCGGCCTCCGACGTTCGGAACGCCATGTTCGACTGTCCGGAGCAAAGCCACACTTCACCGACGGCCACCTGCCTGTAAGTAAGCTTGCGCGAAGGTGTTGCGACGGTAAGCACCAGTCCTGTCTGCGCGGGCATGGGGTCGAGCATAACCGTCCATCGTCCGTTATCGGACGTTCGGGCTGTTTTCGTCTGCTTCGCGATCGTTACGGAGACGGTCTCTCCCGCATCGGCCGTTCCCTCGATCGTTAACGCGCGATCCCGCTGCAAGACCATATTATCTGAATAGATGGCAGGCATTTTCAGTCCTCCGAAATCGCCGGTCACGGCCTGATAAACGGTCTTCGCCAGTAACCCGGCGCCTTCCTCATCGGGATGAAGAGCATCGGGCAACAAATCGGGACGATGGTATAACGGTTCCTGCAAATCGATCAATCCTACGCCGGCCCATCGCGCCACCTGTTCGATTTTCTCCTGAATCATCCAATACCAGTCGCGCGTACCGGATTTAAACCGGCGATGCCGGTGCGCAATCGGCGTCATCCGGCATACCCAGATGCGACATGCGGGGTTGACGCGGCGAAATGTATCAATCAACGCCAGATAATCGTGCAAAAACTCATCCCTGTAGTTCGGCCACGCCTTCGGATCGGTATCGTTCAGTCCCAAATGAATGATCACCCAGTCGCCTGCAAACTCGACCGCCTTTCTGTATTCTTCCTGCTGCGTGTATGGACGGAAACCCTTATTTAAAAGCGTCGCTCCCGGTTTACCGAAACTGCCTACTTCGTATCCTTTGCCCAACAATCGTTGTAATTGCGCGGGATACGAGTCGGTTTCACGATTCTTGATGCCTGTTCCGTAAGTAACGCTGTTTCCTACACAAGCAACTTTCACGGTCTTCTGAGCCAACCCCATACTTACACAGGTCAGCATCCATATCATTCCTATCCAATACTTTTTCATTGTATATCGTTCATGTGTTATTTCGGTTTAGGCGAAAAAATCAGTCCTTCAAGCGCCTGTTCACCGTCAGGGGTGAATAAAAAGCGTTGATAACGATGCTTCATCGTATCAGGTCTTTGATTTTAACAGCCTGAAAGGTCATGTGTGCCACGCTCGACTCGTAAAATATCCCGACTGTTTCCCTGTCAATCATCGACAGACACGAGTAGCCCCATCCTTCTTCTTCGTCGAGAAGCACCTGATGCGCGGGAAGCCACGTAACGCCTCCGTCGAGACTCGCCTTGATGGTAATGTGATGGCGTCCTTTCGTCGTGTTGGGATTCGAGAAGAGCAATAAGTCTTTCCCGGTGACGTTGTCTTTCGCTTTGACACTGATCAAACTTGCCATGCAAATCGATTCCGGCAAGGCGCCTCGGTTCGACGAGTGTTCCGTCCAACTTTTTCCCAAGTCGCGTGTCGTGCTGACGGCACGGCTGCCTCCGCGATTGTCTCGCATGTTCAGCATGAGCACACCCGGTTCCACCTCGGCCACTTGCGATTCCGTCGTGTTGGTACGCGCCGGTTGATGGATATGCCACGTCTTTCCACGGTCTTTGCTGTACATAATACCCGCGTGAGGAACACGCACGGAGTCGATAAACTGGATCGGGAAGACCAGTGTGCCGTCCCGCATCGTGATTCCTCTTCCCGGCCCTTGCAACAGGAAGCACCACGAAGGATCTTTTACTTGCGACGTGATGTTGATCGGCTCGCTCCATGTTCGGCCGTCGTCCGTACTTTTCACCATCATCAGCTGGGCTGTTTCGTCGGGTGTCATTCCGGGCATGGAATTGGTCCATGCGCGCGCATTGCCCATTCCGTGCGTCCATGCGGCAACCACCCAGACGGTGTTCGTGCGTTCATCGACGAGGATGGACGGATCGCCCACTCCATTCTGCCCCGACGGTAGTCCGTCGGTCTCACCGAACGACATGGCCATACGCATCGGCTCCCATGTCTGTCCTTTGTCGGTGCTGCGGCTCAGTCCCACGTCGACATGCTCCTGCAAATCGGCACTGTTATTGTAACGTACATCATATACACCGAGCAATGTCCCTTCGTTCGTAGTCACTAACCCGGGGATACGGTAAGCGGCCGATCCGTCGTCGCCCGCATGGCGTACTCCGATTCCCATCCGGCGCACAGCCGCCTGTTCGCCGGCAATAACGGCCGGCTTATTGTTGATAACGGCCTCCGTCACCGTCGGGGTGAGCTTCGACAGCAGTGAGGTGTTGCGATCCATCTCCACACTCACCCAAAAATAGTTGATGCCTTTGACCATCGGCTGACGTGTTTTCAGCGTCAACGTATTTGCGACGGTCGTCACTTCGTCCTGCCGTACAGAATAGGACGGATTGGCTGATCGCGTGTTGCGGATATTGTGTGAAGAGACATACGTCACCGGCGCGAAATGGGAACGATCTTTCGTGGGCGCTTCCGTACCGGCATAAAACAGACGAACGGCTTTTACCTCCGACAGTTTGTCTTCGTTGCCGAAACGTATGGTCAACCGGTTCAACACATCGCCTTTCGTCGCGTCAGGGATGCGGATACGGAACAGCACATTGTCCGTCCGGTCGATCAGGATCGGAATCTGCGGGTTTTGTACATACACACTATCCGCCGCTCCTAACGTCTGCATCGAAGCAAACAAACCAACGATCCAAAAAAACTTTTTCATACGATATCTGATATATAACTGTTCTATGTTTATTCTTCTCTCTTGTCTGCGGTCTGAGGACGCAGGAAAAATAGTTGTATGACGAGAGCGACAGCGACAACAACTGCCAGCATCGCGAAGTCTTTCCCAAGGTTCCCGGCATCGGTCGACTTTCCGAGGATATTCGTAATCACGGCACCGGCAAATACTCCCGTCATGTTCATAAGTCCGTAAGCTGTGGCACGGTATTTCGACGAAATAAACTGACACAGAATGGGCATGTTATTCGCGTCGAACATGCCGTAACCGATCCCGAAACACAATCCTCCGCCGACAATCATCGTCAGGTTATGTCCGAAACCGAGTAACAGCAGTGAAGGGATCATCAGTGACAGTCCGATCGCCCCCGTATAGATTCGCCCCCGAAGGTTGCGCTGTATCCATCGGTCGGAAAGAATTCCTCCGGCAATCACCCCGATGAATGACGACACGGCAATGACAATCGTCGATAACGGTCCCGCCTGCGTCATGTCGATGGACAGGTTTTCGGAGAACAGCGTCGGTAACCAGTTCTTCGTCGCCCATCCCGGAAGACTCGGGGTAGCAAAATAGAGCAGGATGATCCAGAAGGAAATGTTTCCGGCCAACATGCCGATACCTTTCAACGCGGATTTTACCATTTCGCCTAACGAAGTGGGTTGCGGAGTGCTTACCGGCGCCTCGCTCTTTTTGTCTTTCAGAAAAAGAATCAACACGATACTGTATATCATACCGATCCAACCGAAGCTCTGGAAAGTTACATGCCAACTGAACGCACTGGAAATCGTTGCCCCAAAGCCGCCCAGTGCCTGCCCGACATACAATCCCGTCATGTGGATGCCGACTGCCAACGAGCGTGTTTTCTCCCGATGATAGTCGGTAATCAGCGACAGTCCCGCAGGGATATAGAGTGCTTCGCTGACTCCCATCAATGCACGCAGCCAATAGACCTGTTCGAAGGTGGTACAGAAGCCCATCATCAGCGTAACAAACGACCAGACAAAAAGACTTCCGACAATCAACCATTTACGATTCATCCGGTCGGCTATCATGCCGGCCACCGGGCTCATCAAACCGTAGATCCAAAGGAAAACGGCCATCAGCCGCCCGAAGTTTGCAGCCGATTCCAGTTCCGCGATATCGATCATCATCGTATCTCTCATGGTCGAGAGCATCTGTCGGTCGAGGTAGTTCAGCAGTGCCACAACCCACAAGAGAGCTACGACAATCCAAGGGTAATACTTTGAGTTTTTCATCATCATCCGATTTTAATCCACTATTTAAGTCGTAAGCTCACGGCACAGAAGATGCGCCTTTATCATCATGCGCGGAATGTGGAACGGACCTTTGAACAAATTTCCTTTAGCAGGCTGCGCCACAGTTCCGTCACGATGGAGGTAGCCATACCACTCTCCGTATTGACCGTCGGGGAAGTGCGCATACATGTATTCGTTCACCTGACGGTGCATCTCCAGATATTTTTCGTCTCCGGTAGCCTGATAAGCGTAAAGTGAGGCGATCACCGTCTCGGTCTGCGGCCACCAGAACTTCATGTCCTGCGAATAGTCCTGCGCCGGAAACTTCCGACAGTCACGGAAATTAATGATACCGCCGAATTCGGTGTCCCATCCCCACTCCCACGACCAGTCGAGGATGGTCAGGGCCGTTTCAAGCAATGCCTTATCCCCCTTTCTGAACGCAGCTTCCTCCATCAGGAACCATGCCGTTTCGATGCAATGTCCCGGATTAATCAATCGGCCGGCCGATGTGTCGATAAACTCACCGTTAGGGCCTACCGTCTCAAGCAGCGCACGATATTCGGAATGCATAAAGTGCCGACGAATCTCATCGATCGATTCATCGATCTGCTGTGTTAGCACCTCATCGTTGATTGCCGCGCGGATACGTGATGCCGTATTGATCAGAATCATGCAGAGGGAATGTCCTTTCGCCTGAAAAGCCGGTAGGTATTTCGGCTCCGTCAAACCCGGTGTGTTCTTGTATTTAAGGATCAGCTTAAACAAAGCCAAGGCTTTTTCGGCATAAGCCCGATCGCCCGAAGCAATCGCATACTCCGACATGGCAATCGCCGCAAACGATTCGGAGAAGAGATAACGACGCTTACGTAGAGGCGTTCCCTCGGCAGTGACTTCAAAATACATCCTCCCGTCGCTATCGGTACAATGTTTTTCAATAAAATCGATCCCCGATTTCGACAAGGCCAACCATTCTTCATTACGCTCGATATGGTTATACGCATACGCCAGCACAAACGCGAAGCGCCCCTGAAACCAAACCGATTTTGTCGGGTCGTACAGCGTTCCGTCTCGATCGACACACGTGTAATAGCCTCCGTTAACGCGATCCACGCCGTATTTTATCCAGAACGGAAAAATATCCGTCAATAAATCGTTTTTATATTTTTCTGCCCAGTATCCCAAATACTCCTTAATATCCATATCCACGTTATTTGTTACATCTTTCAAAAAATCCGATTGCTTCGAGTTCTTTCTTCATCGAAGCTTCTTCGGCATCAGTCATATTACGGAAAGGCGTACGGTTTTTCCCGAGATCAAGGCCGATCAGTTTCATGATTCGCTTTCCTCCGACGATATTTCCACGATAATTGCAAATCACATTGATTACTTCCTGCGAGAAGTTCTGCCGTTCACGCGCTGTTTCCAGATCGCCGGCTTCCCATGCCTCGATGATACCGACCAGCTCACGGCCGTTATAGTTTGTCGTACCGCCGATACCGCCTTGTGCTCCTCCCATAGCCAGACAGGGAAGAATCGTCTCGTCCTGCCCGTGCAACATATCGAACTTTCCGTTCTTGTAGAGACGGCACTGGTTGTATTCATAAAGACTTTCATACGTATATTTGATACCGGCAAAGTTGGGAATACGTCCGTCCACCGTTTGCAGAAACTCGACCATCGACAGGTAAGCACCGTTGAAAGCCGGTATATGATAATAGTAGAAAGGGAGTTCGGGTGCCCCACAGGCAATCTCTTCACAATATTGCACCAACTCTTCCACACGTCCTACTTTAGGAAACGGCGAAGCCATCGCGCCCGTCCCCCATGCGCCGATCTCCTGAGCATGAGCAGCCAGACGCCGGCTCGATTTCACACATGTACTCCCTACATGAACAATCACTTTAAAACCCGAGGGAACAACCGAGACCCATTTTTCGGCCAGTTTCATCCGTTCGTCTTCGGTCAGCATGTAGCCCTCACCGGAGGAGCCGTTGATAAAAACACCTTTCAACCCGTTACGCGCCAACAAATCCGCATACTCTGCTATCGGAGCATAATTCACGTCTCCTTTTTCGTCGAACGGCGTAAACGGAGCATCAATCAAACCTTTTATTTTTTCCATCTCTCTTCTTTATTTACGCATCATTGTCCAAATATTTTATTCACGCCGCAAAGATAAATAAATTTATTATCCTAACAACAAACTATTATTAAAATTATTTATAAATAAGCTTGTAAAAACAGCATCAACATATCATCTGAATGCTCTCCTCCTCATTTTTTTTTACATTTCAAAAAGAATGAACCGACGCCCGTACTCTATTATGAGGATGTGTCAAAACACAATATTTGGGCACACCCTCTTTCGGTGTGTAAGAAAAAGTGAAATTAGGGGGCGCTAAGGATGAGAGCGAGGGCGCATACGTTCGTATGTGACCGAGCTCACATTCCGCAAGTAACAAAGCTGTTCGCCCGTTATGACACAACGCCTTGTGGTTGTTCCGGAAGTAATTCATCGCTTGGAACTTAAAAGCGCTATCGTTTGCCTTGATACGATGAGAACACGGAGCTTCTCGACAGAGACTAAGAAAGACTTGTGTCTGAAAAAGTCACAAACACTTGTTTTTAGACAATAAAGATGTTTTTACTGCGAAACACATCCGACTCATTACATAAAACCGTAGACAACAATCATAAGCAAGCAGAGAAGCGCGCTTATACTACACTCGAAATAAAAGACGTCTTCGATCCTGACGATAAAATACAACCTTTTTTCTATATCGACCAACTCAATATATCTGTGTAACGAACGAAAAAAGCGACAGCGGCACAGGTTTATGCCTTCTTTTGTGATCTTTTATCCCTCCTCACATCAAGAAATTCGAGCGACATACCGCAAATTCGGAGGCACGGAAGCGCAATTTTCGGCCAGCTCGCGTTTATCGTCATCAGGTTCTACGGCAATGATTTGAAGTCTCTTTTTTACTAAAGCCAGTAAGAGAGTAAATTCTCCGTAGCCCGTGTTTTCGATCGTCACTTCTCCTTCGTCGGGGAGGGCGGCGATCTCTGCGACGTAATTGTTGTGTTTTCGCAGGTTGGCACGCACCTCTCGCTCTACCGCGGGGCCTTTATAGATGTAGTTATGCTTCACCAGATCGGCATAATAAGCCGGTGTTTCATATTTACGGCAGATCGCTTCGTATTCGTGTCGGTAATATTGGCGTACTTCTTTCGCTCGCTGGGAGTAGTTACGGCTGAATCGGGCATCGTCGGGAGTAATGCGGGGCATGACTTGAATATGTATCTCTCCTTTGCGAAGCATAAACTCCTGCTTGGGCAATACATGCCCCACGCCGTGAATCATCACCGGAATGAGATCGATTTGCAACTGCTCGGCGAGGTAAAATGCCCCGCGATGAAAGCGAAGGATGGAGCAATCGGGCGATCGTGTGCCTTCGGGGAAAATTACGATGGAATAACCACGTTTGACGGCGTCGCGCAAACGGTCGATCATCTGTTCGATACCGTTCGAGATGGGATAGAAGTCGGCATATCGAATCAATTGTCCGTAAAACGGCGAGTTCCACACCCAATCGTTCGTCAGAATGATGAGTTTGGGCGTGAGCATCATGATACACATCAGATCGAGGTGCGATTGGTGGTTACAGATAATCACTCCCGGACGCTCGAACGTCTCGCCGGACAAGTTGCTGAACGTTGTTTTCACTTGCGGAATGCGATAAATCACAAAACGGGCGATTCGATGCAGCAGCCGATGGTACGCCATCTTCTTCTTTTCGGTTGCGCGTCCGAAGGTGGCCATTCCCCATCCCGCCAGCGTGATAAAAGGACTGGCGACAAGAAAAACGAGGAAGGCGTATATCGTACTGAGCAAGTTCTTCAGCGTTACGGGCATCAGGCGTTTGCGTCCTTTTCGCATCGTCAGGAGTCCGAACAGGAACGGTGGGAAAATGTACGCCATCACTACGACCGAGAGCATCCCGACTACGGTTACTTCGCCCAATGAACGCAATGCCGGATGTTTGGCAAAGATCAGCATCCCCATCCCGACGAACATAATCGCCGCCGAAAGAGCAATACTGTTCTTGTACGACGATAAAGTTTTGCGCCGGTACGTATATTCATACATCAGTCCTTCCGTCATGAAAATCGTATAGTCATCTCCCTGACCGAAAATGAATGTAGCCAGAATGATGTTGACAATATTGAACTTGATATCGAATAAACCCATCAGGCCGAGGATCCATACCCAGCTCAGCGCCAATGGCGTGAAGGCGATAAGCGTCAATTCGAGGCGTCCCAGCGAAAAGAGGAGGAAGGCGAAGACGATCAGTCCGCAGATATAGAGAACGTAGTTAAAATTATCGGAAAGCGAGGCGATCATACGGCGAGTGATCGAGCCGGCATCGAAAGCGATGGACGACGACGCGGTTTTCTGTCCGTTCAGCTTTGCTTCGACCGCCTGCGCTTTGTCCGCGTCAAGGTAAAGCAGGTTTACGATCATCGTCTGACCGTCATTTTCGAGCACGTAGTTTCGCGCCAACGTTTCTTTGATCGGATCGAAGTGCGACAAAGTCGTTTCTTCCCACTTGCGACCGATTATCTCCTCGAAGAGATGGAATGCGTCGGCACGAAAACCGAGTTTTTCTCCCTCCTCGGCGAGATAGGTTCGGACGCTGTCGCGATGTTGCTCCCAGAAATCGTTCCAGCGCTTCACCTGTGCGGTTTGTCGCGAGGGCGAAGGCAAAAAATGGCCGATGCCTCCGATTTTCGATATTTCTCCTGCGGCCAGCAGCTCCTTCAAGCCGGTCAAACTCTCTTCGTTTGCCGTCAGTGCAGCCTCGGGAGTGTTTCCTTCCGTCACGTAATAAAGCACATGGCGATCGTCGTTGAGTAAATCTCTCATTCGTTCGTATTCTTGCTGCTGCGTATCGGTCATGTAGTTGATTTTTCGCATATCGGCCTCGAAGTGCGACTCATCGCTCGAGAAGGCAAGCAAAACGGTGACGACGATGATGGTTGCGACAAGCCGGCGATTCTTTTCGAAGGGACGGTCTACGAATCGTCCGAAAGGCGCGTGCGACAATGCCGGTTTCCGACCGTGACCAGGCAACAGATGAGGCAAAAACAGCAACACGAACAAGATTGTACCGACAAGCAGCAGCGACGCGAACCAGCCGAGATCGCACATGGCATCCGAGCCGATGAATATAAGACTCATGAAAGCGCCTACGGTCGTGATGTTACCGATCGTGAGCGGTTGGATGATGTCTTTGATCACGAACCGCGAGTTGGGCACGCTTCCATAATGGCCAATGAAATGCAGCGGATAATTGATGGCGATACCGAACATGATGGAGCTGATGCCGACGGCGATAATGGAGACTTCGCCCCGGATAAGGTGCATCAGCCCGAGAGCAAACAGTCCGCCGAAAGTGACGGAGGCGAAGATCAGCCCGATTTTCAGCCCGTCGCGAAACGT
This sequence comes from Tannerella forsythia, assembly GCF_003860135.1. GTDB lineage: Bacteria > Bacteroidota > Bacteroidia > Bacteroidales > Tannerellaceae > Tannerella > Tannerella forsythia_A. Next base: position 37,449 of record NZ_RQYN01000031.1, on the reverse strand, counting down.
AAAGATCAGGAGCGCGAGAACGATTACCACGGCGAAGAGGCTTGAGAGGAGCGTATCGCGGCGGATTTGTCCGGCGTTTGTCAAAGCGATTTCCGCGGCGCCGAAACTGTGGAACGAGATACCGTCGAAGGCTTTTTCCGTTTCCCTCATGCAAGTATTCAAAGTCTCGACGAATTGTTTGTTGGCCGATGTTTCGCTCGCGGGGATGGCGCAGTCTACGACGATCAGCGCTTGTCCATCGTCCGAGAAGATATAATCCTGATACAGGTCGAATCGTCCGCCCGCCTGAAAGTCGCGGAGCTTGCCCATGAGGTTCGCGGTCAGTTGCAGAGGGTCGGCGAGGAGGTGCTGACGAACCATCATACCGGCCGAGGAGGTCAGGATGTTTCGATCCGTCTCTAATTGCCGCGCTAAGGCCGCACGCGTCACCAGCGTGTCCATCCGGCGATAATCGTCGTCGTCGAGGTAATAAGGCATGTTCTCTACGACGAACAGGGCGACAGACATCATCTCGGCCGGGTCTATTTTGTAGAGGATATGCTTCACTTGGGTGGTGTCGGTGACTGTTTGCAGACGTTCGACGAGCGCATCGACGGCTCGCATCTGCTTTTCGCGATCGGTCGAATCCTTCGCGGAACAATAAATCGTGATTTTGTTCGACGAGGCGACGTAACGGTAAGCTCGGTTGATTCGTTCGTTCGTTTTATCCGCGGGCAGAAACCGCGAGATGTCTTCCGTAAAACGCACCTGCGAAGCCAATCCCAGAAAGACCCCGATCAGCACAAGCAGAAGGATAAAAAGCAAGTTCTTGCGCGATGAAAAATAATCGTAGACGGAAAGAAAGAACTTTGTCATGGCTTCGGGCTGCGTTTGAAGAGGAAATGATAGAGCATCGAAGGGTATCCGTAGACGATCGCGGCAATCACGAGGATCGTATTGAGAATGCTGATACGCACGAAATCCTTTCCCGGCCGAAAATGCGTCACGCGCTCCTCTTCGGGCGCGTAATAGACGCGCGTGGGCACGGAAACGATGCGTATGCCTTTCCATCGGCAGCGTACGAGCAGTTCCAGCTCGGCCTCGTAGCGCGATGAGAAGGGGCGCATCCCTTTCATGGCGCGCAGCGGATAAAGACGGAAGCCGTTTTGCGTGTCGCGCAGGCGTCGGGCGGTCTGTACGGCGAACCAGAAGTTCGAAAATTGGTTGGCGAACGAGTTTTTGGGAGGCATATTTCCTTCGACGATGCGTTGGCCGATGATCAGCGCGTCGGGATAGCGGATCAAGGCCTCCGTAAAACGCGCGATGTCGGTCGCGGCATGCTGTCCGTCCGAGTCCATCGTTATGGCGGAGGAATAACCGAGCTTTTCGGCACGGTCGAATCCGTTTTTGAGCGCGTGCCCCTTGCCTCTGTTGGGCCGATACGAGATTATTTCGACGCGACCGGCGAAATCTGTCAGAACAGCCGCCGTTTCATCGGTCGAACCGTCGTTTACGACGATCACCGGAAGGTTTTGTCGCAGCGCGGCGTCCAATACTTCGCGCAGCGTCTTGGCGTTGTTATAGGTTGGGATGATTACGCAGACGGATAATGCTTCCGCGCTCGGTCGTATGTCCGTATCACGGTCCGGTATCATTTCATCTCTTCGAATAGCAGATTTATTTTTGAAAAAACAGTGTCGCCTTCGCCTACGATGCCCGAAACGGCGATCATCCCGTCGTCCTGTGTCGTTACGTTCAGCGCGAAGGTAAGTTCGCCGACGATTCGCGGGTCGATCACTTTCACGAATTTCACGTTCTTAATCGTTCGGAGAAGCAATGTCGTGTCTCGGTATGCTTCGACGAGTTCTTTGATTATTTGGATGATGCATACTCCGGGCGTAACGGGGTTACCGGGAAAGTGTGCCTCGTAAATCACGTGCGAGGCGTTGAGCGACACACGGTAATCGACGCCTCCTTCCGTATCGGTACGCTTACGGATGGTATAAAATGTATTATTCAGCATATTGTATCGTGTTATCAATCTTCGTCTCCGTTAATTTTCGCAATTCGTACGTCAGATTATGCCGACGGTTGACGAGCCTTAGTGTGCTGTCCGGTAAAACCGTCAGTTCCTTTTTTCCATGACTCACCACAAGCATGTTATGCTGTTCGTACCGTACGATTTTACGGGCAAAAGGCGCTTCCGGATCATCGCACTCGATCAGAAAATGCAAATCCGACGCGATGGTGCGACGGATATACCATTTATCGAGCATCGACTGCACATCCTGCAACTCGCACCGGCGATTCGTTGTCCGAAAATCGAACGCTTTAAAGCCGAATTCGTTCATCAGCGTGCCGCGCCACGTATCGCCGCTCTTCCGAAGGATACAAAGGCCCGACAGTTCGTTTTTCGGTGTCCGCAACATGACCCGGTACGTGTTACGTTCCGTTTCCGAGCGTCGCGCGGGCGTCCAGACGGGAGCGTCGGAAGGTTGCGCATCGGCCGAGCGTCGTAATGCCGGCACGGTACTGCATCCGGCCAGCAGAAGCGACAGACTAATGAGCAAATACCGAATCATCGACAGGCGTGTTGAGTTGGATGTTCTTTAGCGTGATGATTGTTTTATCGCCGCTTTTCTCGATCAGCTCCACACGACGGATACGGCTATCCGAACGGTCTACGTAGAGCTGTATCGACGAGAATAAATCTTTCACTTCTTTCTTTCGCGGCGTCAGCATGATTTTACAGTCGCTTTTCCCGACCATAAACTGTGTCGTAAAGTCCGGCGAGTCGATCAGCCCCGCGCCGCTGACACCTCCTATCATCACCCGGCTGATTTCGGTAAAGAGTTTGCTCCCTCGCACCGGGATTTTGTTCGTCTTTCCGCCCGATGTCATACGCACGTTATCCCCGTCCATCGCAAAGACGTAAGCATAAGGCCGCGTATATTCCCATCGGATCTTATCGTTCGGTTTATACAGCATTTTACCTTCCGAGGTGACCTGATCTTTCATAAAAGAGAGCTCTTTGACCTGCGTAAAATCCGCTTTGAGCGTCTTCATTTCGCGTGCGACGCGTCTGATGTTGTCCGTAATCTCTTTTTTCTGCGTCTCGGTTGCCTTTTGATAGCCGTTTTGTGCCGAAAGGGTTACGATGCACGGCAACAGAAGTATCGGCAGAAATATTTTGTTCATTGTTCTCATTTTCCTCCTAATGAATTGAGGGCAAAGATAGTCCACAAATCGCATAAAAGGAAGAAAACACCGATGGATTTCGGTTTTTTTACTTTTTGAATGATTAGCGATCAGTTTTCAGCATTCGGCCATTGGATAAACCACAAGTTTCACCGGTTTTTCACCAGCTCCACAAGTTTTCATTTGCGTTCGTTTGCGTTTTTGCGCTATTCGTGTTCGAATATATAGCAAGCGTTATTCATAACTTGTTATTCGTAATTGTTCATTGGCATTCCACATCCGTAGAGATGCAATTAATTGCGTCTCTACAACATGTGCCTTGCATAACCATTGACCATAAACCTTAATCCCCTTCCGATCAAGGGCTGAAAGCCCGTTCTATTTCAGCCCCATCCCGCAAGGGTGGGGTAATTGATTCCCACCCTTGTTTTTTGAGGGCTGTAAGCCTGAATTAATTTGCTAACATTTAGTTTTCAGCCGTCAGCCGTCGGTTTTCAGACAACCCAACGACTCAACAATTAAACAACTAAACAATTAAACAACTAAACGACTCAACAAATAAACAACACATTTTTCACTTTTCGTTCTTCACTTTTCACTTTTCGTTCTTCACTTTTCACTTTTCGTTCTTCACTTTTCACTTTTCGTTCTTCACTTTTCACTTTCCTCTCCCCCTTCTTCCGGTTCTTCTTCTTTCTGTCTGCGTCGTCCCAGATTTACGATGATGCGCGCATTCCGATACTCCGTATAGAGTTCCGACGGGTCGAACAGCTTCATCAGACTGTCCAACAGATAAAATTCTTTACGCAGTTCCCCCACCAATTCGGCAAATAATTCGTTTTTCGACTTTCGTTCCGCTGTCAGCTCGCGAGGCTGCGTAATAATACCCGACAATTGTTCGATTAACATTTTTGCCGCCTTGACATCTGCCTCCTTTACGCCATAATCGTTCAGCTCGTTCAAATACGGCTCCATTAACTGAATCAAATGCGTCAGACGCTGAACAAGCGACATGTCGCGCCGTTGAAGCAGCGACGCTTTGCTTACGCTTAACTCATCGTGAAGCTTAATATCGTTCTTGTCGATCGCGTATACCGATACGGGCTTACAAAGTTTAACCACCGAGGCTACGGCTTCCTGCACAATATCCGCTTTATTTTGCGTAGCACCCGTCGTCACGATCAACGCGCCTCGATAAGCTTCATTCGCTTTATCGGTTGTCCCTTTGATGTTCGACATCACATGGACGATACGAGGAATATGGCTCCATTCCCCATTACGTCTGCTCATCACTTCCATAGTCGCGTTCGCCATGGTCAAATAATTTTCATGATTTCTGTTCATAATAATCCTCTTTTAATCGTTTCGTAATTTTTTTTGCCAAAAATAATAAATTAAATTCGAAAGTCAAGGGTTTATGTGTTAAAAAATAAGCTTCGGTATAATTTTTTTTCAAGTCGTTATAAAGAAAAGTATTTTCGAAAGACTTAAAATGCTATATTACAAATGTTTTACATTTCTTCGACAAAGTTTCGGACGCCTGAATCTTTAATCGCAACTTTTTCTGAAATAGCGAACTGTCCTTTTCTCACCATTTTAAAGTCCGCGAAACGATTTTAGCTGTATCGCAAGTCAAAAATGACCCGAAGACAATGAAAAATGACACGTTTACACTTAAAAACGAAGCATCTTTCATTCAATCCGTCATCTTTAAAACGAATTATGATCTCTTCACAATGGATTAAGACGTCTTCAGAACGAATTATGCTGTCTTCAAAATCGATTTCTGCACCTTCAAAACGGATTATTGTATCTTCACAATCGATTATGGCGTCTTCAAAACGAATTAAGACGCCTTCGATATGAATTATTGTCAGGTCAAAGTGAATTACTGTCAGTCTCGTATGAATTATTGTCAGTTGAAAGTCAATTATGAGACCTTTAATATGAATTATGATCTGTTCAATACGAATTATGTTCCGTTCAAACTCAAATATGACGCCTCTTTAATCGAATAGGGTATGTTGATAATAAAAAATGCTCTGTTTCCACTCAAATATTATGTCTTCACAGTCGATTATGACACCTCTCGCATGAAATATTGTCAGTTCACAACAAAAAACGACGACTTCATCATCGAAAAAGGCATCTTCTACAAGTTTTCTTTGAGTTTCATCATGACAACGATCGGATCGCTATCGGCCGAGACCTCCCCCAGCCCCTCAACGTACACTTTTTCGTCCGTATCATGAAAATAAAGATCCGGAACGATAACATCGACTAAATAATCTTCATGCAACACTTCGTGTACACATCCGAAAAAATAGGAACTGAGATAAAGTCGATCGGGAAAAGTGGAAAGATCATTTCTTATCGCCTTCGCATGATACACTTTTTTGCTTTTTCGGAACGTTATATACTGCCGAAAATCACCTTCATTCATCCATCGCTCCGTATCGCTTTGTTTGAAATAGTATGAAAATGAAAAGATTCTGTCATCATATATATTCAGCACCGGAAAAGCCGCCACACGATTCATTTTTCGGATATATTCCATCTGTTCTTTCGTCGATTGCATCGCCACAGATTCACTCATGTTATATGTTCCGAAATCGATTTGGAACAGGGGAACAGCATCCCGGTCATTTAACTGATAAAATATGTTTCCGTACATCGGCGAGAAGAAAAGTTCTCCTTTGTTGTTTTTTGAGAAACATTCACTCGTCATCGAGAAGTAATGATGCCCCGTTTCGATCTTTTTATCAAACAAAACTTTGAAATTATCCTCATTATCGCAGACTATCAAGTCGCCATTGGTATCCTCGCCGTTTATCTTGTTGTCTATTTGTTGAGTGGCGAAATAGAATAAACCATTATGTCTCTTCACGGAATTCGCGTTGATATCCGGATAAGACGATATGGCACCCATAAAATCGAAAGTCAGATTCTTATATCGTAAAATGGATTGTTTTCCGCCCGTATAATTCACAAGCTCGATATACGATTCATCTTCGTCGATAAAAACAGGCCCTATACGTAAATATTCGCCCGGCCCCTGTCCTTTTTTATTCAGTTTAGTCACGAATCGACCTTCCTTATCGAAAACAAATATCGCTTGTTGGCTTATATCTACGGCATAAATATGCTTTTTTTTGATGATGATTTCCCGTATTCTCCCCATTACGTCTCCCGAATCGACTTGCAACCGGATGCATTGGATTGAGTCGGCGATTTCCGATAATGGAATAAACTCATCTGCCTGCATGGGATCGATTTGGATGATTTCCATCTCGGAAGCGGCCCGGTTATGACGGTTATCGCATCCGTAAAACGGACAAATTAAGAGGAACAACGCGATTATTTTCTTTAATTTCATATTCATAGAAATAAAATGAAAAGTTTTTCAAACCCTCATGGACTTATTTTTTCATTGAAACGCGATTATTTTACGTTTATTGTCAAAAATAATCCTTACTGTTGCAATAAGTACACCTCTGTAACCAAAATCGATCCGGTTCGGGCGAGTTCGTATCCGGTTTATGGCGAAAATAATATTTGACATCCTGCAACTTCTCGCTTTCAGTCCGTATTCTCTCCATAAAATTCAAAAAAAATAAGATTTTATTTAAACTATTCCGATCAGGCTGCGTCTATTGCTTATAATAAAACGACAAACGAAGAAAAGAAATTTATGACACGACGAGGTAAATCATTTTTTATGCTCGCCTTTCTTCTTTTTACCATCTGCGCCGTCGCTCAGGTGGACGTGAAAGGCATAATTATTGAAGAACAGAGCAAAGAAGCCGTCGAACAGGCCACTGTACGACTGCTCAACATGAAAGACAGTTCGATGGTGAACGGTACGGTGAGCGGCCGTAACGGAACCTTCATCCTCCGGAGCGTTAAAGCGGGCGATTATCTGCTGCATGTCACTTTCGTAGGCTATGAACCCGTCTACCAACTGCTCGAAGTAACGAATCGAACGAATCCGGTCGACGTCGGTACGATTACCATGCGCGACGAAAGCGTCATGCTCGGCGAGGCCGTCGTCACGGCCAAGGCCATTGAAGTTCAAGTCAAAAACGATACGATCGAATACAACGCCGATTCGTATAAAGTAGCCGAAGGCTCGATGCTCGAAGACCTGCTCAAAAAAATGCCCGGCGTCGAAATCAATTCCGAAGGCAAGGTGACGATCAACGGGAAAGAGATCAAGAAAGTACTTGTCGACGGAAAAGAATTCTTTTCGGACGACCCGAAAGTAGCCTCCAAAAACCTCCCCGCCAAGATGGTCGATAAGGTACAAACCTACGAACGACGCAGCAACATGGCGCAGATGACCGGTTTTGACGACGGCGACGAGGAAGCCGTCATCAACCTCACCATTAAACCCGGCATGAAACAGGGATGGTTCGGCAACCTCATCGGCGGATACGGCACCCGAAAGCGTTACGACGGCAACATGATGATTAATCGCTTTGTCGAAAACGATCAGTTCTCCCTCATGGGCGGCCTCAACAACACGAACAACATGGGATTTACCGATTTTGCCGCCGCCATGTTCAGCGGCATGGGCGGAGGACGCCGACGCTTTCGAGGCTTCGGCGCCGGTAACGGAATCACCTCGTCGGGCAACATCGGGACGAACTTCAGCAAAGAATTCAACCCGCGCTTCACCGTTGGCGGAAACGTGCGATACGCTCATTCCGACAACGACGCCCTTTCGCAAAGCAACCGGCAGAATATCTTGCCCGCCGACAGCTCTTCATACGATTACAGCCAAAGTTCCGCCCGCACACGCAGCGATAACTTGGGCGTCAACCTCCGCATGGAATGGAAGCCGGACACGTTGACCCAATTCATCTTCCAACCCGAGTTCTCCTATCACAAAACGCGTAACGAAGAACACGAAGATTCCTACACGCTAAGCGGACGGCGCGACTCGGTCAACACTTCCCGCTCCCATTCCTCTTCCGACGGCGAAGGCTACAACGCTTCGGCACGACTCGACTTCAGTCGCAAGCTCAACAGCAAGGGACGCACCCTCAGCGGATCGCTTTCCGGAGGGCTCAACAGCTCATACGGCAACGGACAGAACCATTCCTCCACCCGATACCTGCTTTTCCCCGACTCCGTCGGCCTTATCGACCAGCGCGTACGCTACGACAACAGCGGATATAACTATCGCGCCTTCGTCTCGTGGGTAGAACCCGTCGGACACAACAATTTCATACAGGCCACGTACCGAATCGGAGAAAACAGACGCGAATTGCTCAAAGACGCCTACGTCGACGACGGCAGCGGAAACTATACCCGACTCGACACGGCCTACAGCAAAAGCACCCGCAATCATGCCGTCGAACAGCGAGTCAGTCTTGCCTTCAAAGCCGTAAGAGAAAAATATAACATTACGATCGGATTCAACGTCGATCCCTCTTACACCCGAACCGAAACCTTCGTCGGCGACCGCACGCTCTATTCCATGTCGCGCAACGTCATGAATTATTCTCCCACCGCCCAATTGCGCTATCGCTTCGATAAACGCACCGACTTGCGCGTCGATTACGACGGACGTACCGGACAACCCGAGATGGAGCAACTGCAACCCGTGGCCGACGTTTCCGATCCGCTCAACACCATCATCGGAAATCCGAACTTGAGTCCGACTTACACGAACAACCTTCGCGTTCGCTTCGGCAAATTCATCCCCGAAACGCAAACGGCCTACATGCTGATGGCCAACGGAAACTATATCATCAACGACATTGTCAATAAAACGACCACCGAACGACGTACCGGCAAACGCACCACGACTTACGAAAACGTCGACGGAAATTTCAACGCCGACGTACGTGCTATCCTCAACGTGCCACTCAAAAACAATAAGTTCTCCGTCTTTGGAATGACCTTCGCACGCTATTCCAACACCGGCGGATACATCGACGGTGAAAAGAATACCAGTAAAGCCATGATTCTCTCTCAACGCGCGGCCATCAACTACCGTTCCGATCTTTTCGATTTCAGTCTCAACGGAAACGTTCGCTATAACCGGACACACAACACCCTACAAGGACAAAACGATCTGCATACCTTCAACTACGGCGGCGGAGCTTCCACAACGCTCTACCTTCCGTACAACTTTCAGGTCGAAAGCGATATCGATTACTCGGCTAACGCCGGATATTCCGCCGGATACGAACAGAAAGAATGGCTTTGGAACGCTTCCGTCTCCAAAACATTCCTCAAGAACAATGCCGGAATACTTCGATTCAAAGTCTACGACATCCTCCGGCAACGCAGCAACATCTCTTACAGTGCCACGGCCAGCGCCATCCGTTATACGGAATACAACACTTTGAACAGCTACGGCATGTTGTATTTCATCTACCGCTTCAGCATTTTCAAAGGCGGCGGGAAGGCTTCGGACATGCGCATGCCCGGTATTTTCGGACAAGGACACGGACGACCGCCCCATTAACACGATTCACGAAACCTTGGGGGACCGTTTCGACAAGTTGCGTGTCGAAACAGTCCCCCACAGTGTTCTTTTAACGGCACGCGCGGCCGTTTTTATTCGCGAGATCGTCGTTCCGATGCCGCGAAGAACAGAAAAATCAGTGACGCGTCTATTTTTCGCTCCTCAACAACTCGTCGAAGTAAGCGATTGTCTTCTTCAATCCCTCTTCGAGCTTGACGGTGGGCTGCCAACCGTCTAATTTCTCGAACGCGAGCGAAATATCGGGCTTTCGCTGCTTCGGATCGTCCTGCGGCAAGGGCTCAAAGACAATTTTCGATTTCGATCCGGTCAGACGAATCACCTCATGCGCCAGTTCGAGCATCGAAAACTCGCCCGGATTGCCTAAATTAACGGGGCCGTTGAAGTCGTCGCCCGTATTCATCATGCGCAACATCCCTTCTACGAGGTCATCGATATATTGAAAGCTGCGTGTTTGCGTTCCGCTTCCGTAAATCGTGATGTCTTTTCCCGTCAAGGCCTGCACAATGAAGTTCGACACCACGCGACCGTCGTTTTTATCCATTCGCGGGCCGTACGTATTGAAGATACGGATGATTTTGACACGTATACCATGCTGCCGGTGATAATCCATGCAGAGCGTTTCGGCCGCGCGCTTCCCTTCGTCGTAGCATGAGCGGATACCGATCGGATTGACGTTGCCCCAGTACGATTCGACCTGAGGATGTACCGTCGGGTCGCCATATACTTCGCTCGTCGAAGCATGAAGAATCTTCGCTCCCACGCGTTTGGCCAGTCCGAGCATGTTCAGTGCGCCGTAGATCGAAGTTTTCAGCGTTTTGATCGGGTTATATTGGTAATAAACGGGCGATGCGGGACAGGCGAGGTTGTATACTTTGTCTACCTCGGCGTAATAGGGTGTAGTCACATCGTGCCGCACGGCCTCGAAACGGTCGTTGCCCAGCAGATGGCGGATATTGTTCTTGTTTCCCGTAAAATAATTGTCGAGGCAAATCACATCGTTACCTTCTCTTACCAGTCGTTCGCACAAATGCGAACCGATAAACCCGGCGCCCCCGGTCACTAAGATTCGTTCCATCTCTTTTGTCTTTTCTTCTGTTTTATGCCTGCAAAAGTACGGTATATTTTTAACTTGACGAGAAAAATATCGGCCGAGCATTGTCCGTTCTCAATTAATTTTATACCTTTGCGCCGCAAAACGCGATTGCGGGGTGTAGCTCAGCCCGGTTAGAGTACGCGTCTGGGGGGCGCGTGGTCGCTGGTTCGAATCCAGTCACCCCGACAAAACGATTTAAAGACACCGATTCCTTTTATGGAAAGATCGGTGTCTTTTTTTTAAAATCACTCTCAAAATAGCCACAAAATTCCACTTTGCACAGCATCATATAAGATTTTACAATCACTTTTTTCTTGTCTAATATAACTTTCCCAACAGAAGAGAGAAAAGATAAACAGGAAAAAACGAAATTCTATTTTCGAAAACTTTCACGCTTCAAAATCTTACTATAGAAAATTTTCGTACTATCTTTGTATCGTAAAAAAGATAAGAATGAGAATCGTATCACATAAAAAAAATAAAAGAATTTTATGAAACGAAAGGCCGTGAAGATACACGTTTAGCTCTGGAGCGCTGGTACGATGTAACCGAAAAGGCTAATTGGAGAAGCCTATCGGATATAAAAGTTGATTTTCCTGCTACCGACTATGTGGGTAACCAACATTATGTATTCAACATAAGAGGAAACAGTTATCGATTGGTCGTAGTTATTAAGTTTACCATAGGATATGTTTATATACGCTGGATTGGAACTCATAAAGAATATGAAAAGATTGATTGTTCAACTATATAATGGAGAAAAAGGACATGAGCAAAATAACAAAACAGCAGTACGAGGTCGCATTAGCAAAAGTTGAAGAACTTTTACCTCTCGTAGATGACAGTGTACCTGTAACTGACAGCAATGCCGTCTTACTAACTATTTTTTCTGATATAATTATCTCTTACGAGGAAGAACATTATCCTATCGACAAACCAACGGTTTCGGACTTGATTGAGTTTGGGCTTCAAGAAAAAGGTATGACGCAAAAGCAACTAGCCGGAGAAATTGGAGTTAGTCCATCAAGAGTGAATGATTACATCTCCGGACGTTCAGAGCCCTCCCTAAAGATAGCAAGACTACTATGTAGAGTATTAGGCATCTCTCCTGAAGCCATGTTAGGCTATTAAAGTGTTTACGGGCATTCGCGAGAAGACATAGAGGAGGACAAAGTAAATGTCGGCAAACTATAACGGCAGCCCTGATGAGACATTTGCTATTTTTTATTCGGACTCAGTGACAAAGATACGTTGTCTTGAAAAACAAAATAACTTGTGACATCATAAGAGGTATCATGCAGGATCATCTGTCTTCCTAATCCTCTTTTTTAAACTACGAAACGAGATATTTTCTCGTTCGCTTTAGTTTCATGGATGAATGCTTCCGTCGATATTCGGCATGGAGGTCGCATTTTCACGCATCACCCGGTTCACATCTTCCATGCTTGCGTCTACCGGCCCGGAGCGTTCGATTTTTAAGGTCGAGAGGGCCGCTGCGAAGTTTCCCGCCTCGTCGATGGTCGCTCCTTTCGCTCGTCGGTAAAGGTATCCGGCCATATAGGTATCGCCGCAGCCGGTCGGATCGACCACTTTGCGAGGAACATAAGCCGGTATGCGATAAAACTTGCATCCGTCGTAAATCAGCGAGCCCATGCTTCCGAAAGTGAGCAGCACTTCTTTTATTCCCCATTCATAGAGCTTTTTTGCCGCACGAGAAGCGTCTTTGTAACCCGTCAGCACTTCCATCTCCTGCTCGTTGGCTTTAAGGAAGTGAATCGATCGAAATGCTTCGTGTTTGTCCGTCCAATCGATAGCGTGCACGTGCGTATCGCGTACTTCACGCAAATATCCTTGCGAATCGACCGAAATCATGCCCTTGCCCGCCAGATACCGGAGCGTGTCGAGGGGAAAATCGTCCGCCAGCAACGCTCCGAGATGAAAAATCTCGGCATCTACCTCATGCAGCGGCTCTATGGTAAACGGAGCAGCCTTAGCCAGCACACGCTGCGTACGATCGTCGGGATTGTCACCGTAAATATTTTCAAAATACACGGAATACGGGCTCGGCAGAACGGTTGTACGGATGCCCAACACCGTCAGTTCGTCCGTAACATCTCGTTCCGATACCCCGACAGCGGTAACCAGCGCATAGTCGAGATCGTCGAAGCGTTTGAGTGCGTGCGAGACGTAGAAAGATGTCCCTCCGGGCATATAAACCGTGTTTCCGGGAGTAACGACCTTATCGAGGGTGATATGGCCGATGCAGCAAAGTTCGTGTTTCATCTTAGGTATCTGTTTGAGAAAAAAGTTCTTTATAGATCCGAATAATTCGGTGCAAACGTATCGCCATCGGCCGGATTACCTGTTTGAATTCCTTTCTTCAACCAGCGCATGCGTTGCGCGGAAGTACCATGGTTGAACGCATCGGGTACGGTGTATCCCTGCGCTTCCATTTGCAAGCGGTCGTCACCGATTTGCGAAGCGGCATTCAGTCCGTCGGCGATATCTTTGTCTTCGATGGATTGAAAACGTTTGTTTTCGTGATTCGCCCAAACGCCGGCATAGAAATCAGCCTGTAATTCGAGTCGTACGTTCAGTCGATTTCTCTCCACCTGATTCATTCGGCTTTGTTGGCGGTGTACCTGATCGAGCGTACCAAGCAGATACTGCACATGATGTCCTACTTCGTGAGCAATCACGTAAGCATACGCAAAATCGCCCCCTGCTTTGAGCTGAGTTTCCATCTGACTGAAAAACGACAAGTCGATATAGACCGTCTGATCGGCCGAGCAGTAAAATGGTCCCGTCGCGGATGACGCATTTCCGCATCCGGATGTCGTCTTGGAATGAAAAATAACGAGTCGCGGGCTTTTATACGTCAGTCCGCGTTGCGCGAAGAGATCGGTCCAGACATCTTCGGTGCTGGCAAAAATGATTTTTGAGAAGGTAAACAGTCTCTGCTCTTCTTCGGTCGGTACATATTCCGTTTCGGATCCGTCCGAAAACCCCATCCCTCCGACTTGCTGTAAAACATCGAGCGGATTACCGCCCATCATCCACATCAACAGCCCGACAATAATCATTCCTCCGATTCCTAACGAAGCCTTACGTCCGCCGGACTTTCCGCGGCGATCTTCCACGTTCGTACTCTCTCTTCTTCCTTCCAGTTTCATCTCTTCTTGCTTAAATCTTTTTCGCGTATTTTTTTCAACAAAAGTAGCGAAAAAATCGCATGTATAAAACGAAAAACGTATATTTGCGCATTATTCAAAATAAAACATATCATGACGAAAAAATGGATGACACTGAGTGTCCTCATGTTCGCATCGTTTTCTTCGATGTATGCACAAGAGGAACAGCAAGTGCAAAAGGAAGACGGCTATCAGTTTACGACCGTCAAAGAAGTGAAGATTACGCCCGTAAAGAACCAGAATCGTACGGGAACATGCTGGTCGTTCTCGGGCGTGGGACTGATCGAAGCCGAGCTGTTGCGGACGGGAAAAGGCGAATATAACCTTTCGGAGATGTTCATCGCCAACCATTCGTACAAAGATAAGGCCGATAAATTCGTACGGTTACACGGTAAGTTGAACTTTGCACAGGGAGGTTCATTTGCCGATGTAATTTATGTATTCAAACATTACGGCGCTGTGCCGGCCGACCTTTACAAGGGTTTGGAATATGGCGAAAACACTCATGTGCACGGAGAATTGTCCGAAATAGCTACGGCTTATGTGAATGCGGTCATCAAGAATCCCGACAAAAAACTGTCGACGGCATGGAAAAAAGGCTTCGATGGCGTCATCGACACGTATCTGGGCAAACTCCCCGAGACCTTTACGTATCAGGGCAAGCAATATACCCCCAAAAGCTTCGGCGAGTCGTTAGGTTTGAACTTCGATGATTACGTTTCGTTGACGTCTTATACGCATCATCCGTTTTATTCACAGTTCCCGCTCGAAATCGAAGACAACTGGCGTTGGGCACAGAGTTATAACCTCCCGATCCATGAACTGATGGAAGTATTCGATCATGCGATTAATAACGGTTATGCGATTGCATGGGGATCGGACGTAAGCGAAAGAGGCTTTACCCGCAACGGGATTGCCGTAGCCGCCGATATCGAAGCCTTGGAATCGTCCGGTTCGGATCAGGCACGCTGGGTCGGGCTGAGCAGAACAGAGAAAGAGGCCGAAATCAGAAAAATGGTGGAAAAGCCCTGCAAAGAAATCGAAGTAACGCAGGAGCTTCGCCAACAGGCTTACGACAATTATCAGACAACCGACGATCACGGTATGTTGATTTACGGTATCGCGAAAGACCAAACGGGCAAAAAGTTCTACATGGTAAAAAATTCGTGGGGTACGGAGAGCAAGTACAAAGGACTTTGGTATGCATCGGAAACGTTTGTCGCATACAAGACCATGAACATCGTCCTTCATAAAGATGCATTGCCTAAAGCCATCAAATCAAAACTGGGCATTAAATAAATCATAAGGTATGGAATCGTTGGTAGATAAAGTAGAAAGAGTGGAACAACGCCGCCGCAAATGGCGCAAGATACGTAATATCGCGTTGTTGGTAATCGTAGCGGTTTTGCTGGCAGGAGGTTCGTTTTATTACTACTTTCCATTTGCCAAAGGTATCAAAACCGGCCGGTTGAATTACGTCGTTTACAAGGGTATTGTCTTTAAAACCTATGAGGGCAGACTGATCCAGTCGGGTATTCGCCCCAGTGCGGACGGAGGCATCCAATCGAACGAATTCATATTTTCCGTTTCGGACAAAGCCGTGGCGGAAGAACTGATGAGCGCGGGAGGCCAGACGGTAGAACTTCATTACGTCGAGTATCTTGGCGCGATTCCTTGGCGGGGCTACTCGCGTTATGTGGTCGATCGTATTGTTGGTATCTCTCCCGATAAAGAGGAAATAAAAGCAATCGATATCCCATCGGAAGTGATGTAAGAAATACCGCGAAATAAATCGGAACAAGACGGAGGCTGCGTTGGCGGCTTCCGTCTTTTTTTCGGATTCAAACCTTTTTTCAGCAACGATTATCCGCAGAAAGAATATCAGAAAATGCTAAAGTCTCGCGGCTTGATGACCATGCCGACACGAACCACACTCTTGAATTTATCGTAATCCAACAGATTCTCACCGTATCCGTTATAATACTGGAGGAACAAATATTGGTTTTCGTTCTTATGGAGTTTATAGCTAAGCTCCCATTGCGTATTGAAGCTAAAAGATTTGTGCCGCCACGTAGCCAGCATTCCGGCTTGAATCCGCCGGTTACTCGTGCGGTAACTGAGCCCGAAATGTCCCAGACCATTGTATCGGAGAATATCTCGGTTGTTCTCCCCGTCGATAATCGGTATCCAGGCTTTGAGTTGCAATTCCACATGCGGACTGACCATTAAACTTCCGCTAAGCGATACTTTGTTCCAGCTACGCGACGCCTCTCCATCTTTTCCGTTCGACTCGTGTTCGAGCATCAAAAAAGCCTTTCCGATGTATCGGTTCTGATAGACGATCAGATGGCCGAGCCCAATCCCCGGATTGAAATTCAGGTCACGCATCGGCAGAGATTCTTCTAAGACATTCCAAACCGTTTTTTGCGTAAACTGAAGAAACAGATACGTATCGAAGGGTAATTTACTTTTTGTCAGACGCTGGATCACACTGATCTGAAATTTCACATTCGAGTTCTCTGCTTTGATCTTTTGACCGACAGGGATACCGCCGATAAAATAATTATCCCGAAACACTCCGAAATACGGGCCATTTTCAATAATCGCGCGCACGCTGTCGGCATTATAATTCGTTCGTGTCGCCTCTATCTTCTCCCGGATGACCGTTCGGAAGCTGTCGATACGACTTAATGCGCCTTCTCCCGCAGGCTGCTGCGCGTAAAGCGCGCCACTGCAAAAAAACAACAAGATAAAAGAATAGAAACGTTTCATCTGATTTATTTTCCAAGTACTTTGTTCTTAGGGGTCGTTGCGATAAATTCTTTCAGATAGAGCGGTTCGAAATAGGCCGTGTCGACAAATCTTTTCTCGAGGAAAGCCTTTTCGGCCAATGGTACCATCGCAGTTGCCAATGGATAGATCTCGTCGATAAAAACAGCATTTTCCGATGTGAGAACGGACTGACATTTCGTGGCTCCGTCGCCAAAGAAGCATACGCGTCGTGTCTCCAGCCATGAAGCGTAACTTTCGGGCGTAATGATTTCTGCCATTGTTTCCCGCACGGGATGCAAACGGGCATCGTAAATCGCTGCATAGACTTCCATTCGTCGGGCGTCCATCATGGCACAATACAAACCGTCGGCGTCTCCGTGCTTCCGGATGGCTTCGGAAGCAAGCAGTTCAAGCGTCGGCACGGCGATAAGGGGAACACCCGCTCCCACACATAATCCTTTGGCCAACGAAACCCCGATGCGCAATCCGGTGTAAGACCCCGGGCCGGCACTGACCGCCACGGCATCGAGCGTTCCCTTTGCCACGGACACGGCTTCTTCGACAAACAGACCTGCCAAAGACGCGTGCGAGGGCCCTTCGAACGATGCTTTCTCAAAAACAACGCTCCCTCCTTCGGATAAAGCGACGGAGCAAACTTTAGTCGATGTCTCGATATGTAATATTCTCATTGCTTGATCATGATTTTCGGACAACAAAGGTATCATAAAATCGAAAATTATACGTTAAACCGATGAAAAAGAACCTCCGCGTCCACGCGAGGAAGAAATGTGCCATTCTGTCATGATTCGCTCTGTGGCATTTTATTTGCCGTATGTCTCGTATCAAACAAATTATCGTAAAAAACAAAGGAGGAGAAAGAAATGAATTTAAACAATTTTACTATCAAATCGCAAGAGGCGGTGCAGAAGGCGGTCGAGCTGGTGAGGATGCAGAACCGGCAAAGTATCGAAGCGACGCACTTGCTGAAAGCTGTCATTCTGACAGGGGAGAGCATGATGCAGTTCCTGTTTCAGAAGTTGGGCATCCATGCAGCGGGTTTAAATCAGTTGTTGGATCGAAAACTCGAGTCGTATCCGAAGGTTGCGGGAGGCGAGCCTTACCTGAGCCGCGAGGCTAACGCCGTGTTGCAAAAAGCCATCGATTACTGCGGGAAAATGGGCGACCAGTATGTCTCGCTCGAGCATATCGTATTGGCGCTGCTTACGGAACAAAGCGACGCGTCGCAGATGCTCAAAGACGCCGGCATGACCGAGAAGGACTTACGCGCCGCTATCGAAGAGTTGAGGAAAGGCAGCAAAGTGACGAGTCAATCGGCCGAAGATACTTACGATTCGCTGAGCAAATACGCCATCAATCTTAACGAACGGGCACGGTCGGGGAAACTCGATCCGGTGATCGGGCGCGATGAAGAGATTCGTCGCGTGTTACAGATCTTAAGTCGCCGGACGAAGAACAATCCGATCCTGATCGGTGAGCCGGGAGTCGGTAAGACGGCGATCGCCGAGGGATTGGCCCATCGGATTGTGCGGGGCGACGTACCGGAGAACCTGAAGAGCAAACAAATCTTTTCGCTCGACATGGGCGCTCTGATTGCGGGAGCGAAATACAAGGGCGAATTTGAGGAGCGTCTGAAAGCCGTAGTCAACGAAGTCAGCCGTTCGGACGGACAGATTATTCTGTTTATCGACGAGATTCACACGCTGGTCGGCGCGGGAAAAAGCGAAGGCGCGATGGACGCGGCCAATATCCTCAAACCGGCGTTGGCACGCGGAGAATTGCGCGCGATCGGCGCGACGACACTCGACGAGTACCAGAAATATTTTGAGAAAGACAAAGCGTTGGAGCGTCGTTTTCAAACGGTGACGGTCGACGAGCCGGACGAGGCCGATACGATCTCGATCTTACGCGGCCTGAAGGAGAAATACGAAAATCATCATAAGATACGTATCAAGGACGATGCGATCATTGCCGCCGTGCAGCTTTCGAGCCGTTATATTACCGACCGATTTTTGCCGGACAAGGCGATCGACCTGATGGACGAAGCCGCGGCACGTTTGCGGATGCAAGTCGATTCGGTGCCCGAGTCGCTCGACGAAGTATCGCGTCGCATCGCTCAGCTCGAAATTGAACGCGAAGCCATCAAACGCGAAGACGACAAAGCCAAACTCGAGCAATTGAGCAAAGAAATCGCCGACCTGAGGGAGGACGAGAAAAAACAAATGGCTCGCTGGCAAAGCGAAAAGAATCTGATCGACCGGATTCAACAGAATAAGATCGACGTCGAGTCGCTGAAATATGAGGCCGACCGTGCCGAGCGCGAGGGCGATTACGGTAAGGTGGCCGAGATACGTTACGGTAAGATCAAAGCCAAGGAGGAGGAGAACGCAGCCATTCAGACGCAGCTCCACGAGATGCAGGGAAGCGCGGCAATGATTAAGGAAGAGGTCGACAGCGAAGATATCGCCGACGTTGTGTCGCGGTGGACGGGTATCCCCGTGAGCAAGATGATGCAGAGCGAGCGGGACAAACTGCTGCACCTCGAAGACGAGCTGCACCGGCGTGTGGTCGGGCAGGAGGAAGCGATCCGTGCCATTGCCGACGCCGTGCGTCGCAGTCGGGCAGGGCTGCAAGACCCTAAACGTCCGATCGGCTCGTTTATCTTTCTCGGTACGACAGGCGTCGGGAAGACCGAGTTAGCCAAAGCGCTGGCCGAGTATCTTTTCGACGACGAGAACATGATGACGCGCATCGATATGAGCGAATATCAGGAAAAATTCAGCGCCACGCGACTGGTCGGAGCGCCTCCGGGATACGTCGGCTACGACGAGGGCGGGCAACTGACCGAAGCCATCCGGCGCAAACCGTACTCGGTCGTGCTGTTCGACGAAATCGAGAAGGCGCATCCGGACGTATTCAATGTGTTGCTTCAAGTACTCGACGACGGCCGACTGACCGACAACAAAGGACGAACCGTGAACTTCAAGAACACGATCATCATCATGACGAGCAACATGGGCTCATCGCTGATACGTGAAAACTTCGAGCGGATGACGGCCGCGAATCGTCCGCAGGTAATTGCCGCGACGAAGACGCAGGTACTCGACTTGCTGAAGAAAAGCATCCGTCCCGAATTCTTGAACCGTATCGACGAGATTATCATGTTCACGCCTCTTGACGAGTCGGAAATCCGTCAGATCGTTGATCTGCAACTGAAGAATGTACAGGCAATGCTGGCCGCAAACGGCATCACCCTGCAATTTACCGACGGAGCGATGGCTTATCTGGCCGAGAAAGGGTATGACCCGCAGTTCGGGGCGCGCCCCGTCAAGCGAGTGATCCAAGACCTCGTGCTTAACGAGCTGTCGAAAGAAATTCTTGGCGGCAAGATCAATCGCGAGCGTCCGGTCGTAGTCGGATTCGACGGAAATGAATTAAGTTTTGAGAATTAGATGTATTTCCCCGGTCATCAGAGAAGAAGGCCGGGGAATTCTTATTATTCTATTCTATCACCAAATCTTTAATTGACCATGGTATTGGATAATTTGTTTCTAATTTTAAATTCAACGATTTAGAATGTTCTTTGACATCTGAGAGTATAATCCTTCCATAAACCGTAACATTGTAAGGGATTGATTCTGAAACACTATATGAGTCAGTTTTATTTCCTATATGGGCTTTAATACTAAAACGGGAGAATTTTTCATCTAATTGATTTGTGATCGAAGAATTACCTATGTAAAAATTAAACTTCCTTCTGCCAGCGTCTTTGTTTCTAATGGAATAGTCTATAATAACGGAAGTTCCACTTCTAGAACATTTAATTATCTTGCATTCTAATTTGTCTGAAGGAACATTAACTTCTTTATATGTAGCTTTACCCACAGGTAGAGAAGAAGTTCTTTCTTTCAACTTAACATCATCGAACCGGATATCATCACTCAGATTGGCAGCAAGATTGAAACTTAATGATGAAGCTTTTACATAAAGTTCTCGAATAACTAAACGCCCATACAGTGTAATATCAGATGGAACAAACTCTGCAATTGTATACTTATTAACATTTCTTCCAAGAGATATTGTCGTATTTGCTTCGTAATTATTCCCCCAATCATCAAATAACCAACTTTTTTCAAATGTAGTCCCTTCAAAAGATAGTTTCTTCATTTCTGCATTGGTATTTTTCACTTTATAATGGATCGTACAAGTTGTTCCTTCTATCTGATAAGATAGCACTGTGAATTCAAAACCGGCAACCGATTTCACCAAATTCAACTTATTCTCGGGAAGAGACGGAACCCGGTCAGGAATTTGCAAGTTTGTTTTTTTCAAATCAAAGCCCTGATTCGTGTGCATCTTAAAATTAAGGGCAGAGGCTTGAGTCGAGACTTCTCTGATTTTAATCATACCCTTGATTTTCTTCTTTTTGGGAAGTACAGTTCTCACGGTGTAATCATTACTTTCTACCTCTCCTATCCGAATGTATACATTCTCCATTTTGGCATAACGGTTACCCCAATCATCATATATCCATGAGTATTCTTGGGAATAAACATTTTCAAATGAAATTTCCTCATCGGTCGGTTTGTTGTTAAAAATCTCGAAATGAATCGTTGCCGTATTTCCGTTCATCTCGCACTCTCCGATCTTATAAGTAAGACCATTTCCGTTCCCACCATCCAGTTCATCTTTACCTCCGAGCCTTTCTTTATCACAAGATGTCATTCCGGCCAGGATTACTGTCGCACATAAAAGTGACGCATAAAATCGATATGTTTTCATATAGGTTAATTTTTTATTTTGACAAATATATAATATATTCATTTTTCATGCTATACATCCGTAAAATTTTAACATTTGGACTCTAAAAATTAGTCTTTCAGCACTCGGTTTTCAAAGAAAAAGACAGACAATAAAATCGCATAATTGCTTTATCCCACATTCCGCAATACAGAAGATTATCTTTATTGCTATTGCTCAAATTTTTCATACGTAGCGATAGATAAAAAGGAATCTGATGTTTTTGATTGTTATTGAATAAGTAAAGGGTAAAGGAGTTAGGCCGGTAACCTTTTGAAGCGAATATTGTGTAAGATTATAAAGAAGATATAAGATAGGGCAGAAGACAAGCATGTTTAAAGTGTGATATCAAATTATAACTTAGCCTTGTACCAATAGGCACAATTGTAGATTTTCTTTCAGAAATCAGCATCTTCTTTTCATGGATTCTGCTAATAATATATTAAAGATGATGGCTACCTTTTGGCTTCGTCGTGAGGAAGGAATTGAAATCTGCGATAAAATTTGTCTGACACCATCTTGAAAAAAGTCAAGAAGAATCTTCATCGTAAGACAAAAAATCAGACAAAGACATGAGTTTATCGGACAATTTTAATTTAAACGACTTTCGTACTACAAAAGTATCCTTGATTTTTTCGATGATCGCCTATAACCTGATGTTTATTTTCCGATTGTTTATACTTCAAGAAAAAACGCAAAAAACTCTTCATCTTACGCCATCGGACTTTTGCAGTTGATACTTATTCTGAGAAGGTGGATGGCACGCTAACGAACAATCATAGTTAGTCAAAAACGCCCAAAAAGGTTCACTGGTCTTTACGATTATACGATTGATTTAAATAAAACACATTTGTCAAACAAAAATCATTTCTCTAATAAAGAGGTGGTTGTAAGATTAAATTAAATGATTCAATATGTAAAAATGATTTTGTCCGTAGGGAATTACAGAAAAACAGCTATCTTTGCACAACTTTTGAAAGAAAGTATGGAAAGATGGCAGAGTGGTCGATTGCGGCGGTCTTGAAAACCGTTGAACTGCGAGGTTCCGGGGGTTCGAATCCCTCTCTTTCCGCAACAAAGGGTTTAAATCACATGCCCTACTGATTTACACCTTTTTCACAGTCGAAAACTTAGGCTCAATAAGGTGTAAAAGTTCATTTGCAATACGGTGAATTGCTATTGTAGCATTCTGGAAATCAAAGAATTCCCTCCGTTTATCAAATGTAATATCTTTACTATTATCAAGGTGCCTATGATAGAAGATGATTTCAAACAAGCCCTTCGCATAAAAGATTGATTGTATATATAATACATCTATCATTCCAAATATCGGATGAACTTTTTTTTCAGCAATGATAGAAATTTTACAACACTCAAATTCATGGTTGTAAAAAACGTTTCCCTCTTTTTAATCGATTTTATTTGTCGGTTTGAATATTCGCATTAACTTTGCACCGCAAAGCACTTTTAAAAGATGGAAAATAAAGAAGTATTCAACACCTTAAACGAAATCAGATCTTTGATGGAGAAATCGTCGAAGGTTTTGAGTTTAAGCGGTGCATCGGCCATTTTAGTCGGTGTGTATGCGTGTGTTTCGGCTGTCGTAGCGTATTACATGCTGGGCGGTACGGGCGGATGGTCGCAGGACCTGCTTTCGTTTCCGCGCCTGCAGGTCAATACGCCTTATCGCATGCAGCTGATGCTGACCTTTGCGGCGGTACTCGTTGTGCTCTGTCTGGCCACAGTATTCTTCTTTTCACGACGGAAAGCCCAACGGAGCGGACAACGTTTCGTGTTCGACCGTACAGCGCAACGGATGTTGCTGAACTTTTTCCTGCCGCTCGTCGTAGGCGGTATCCTCTGCCTCTCGCTGATCTGGAAGGAGCACTACGGATTGACCTCATCAGTAATGCTGATTTTCTACGGTATCGCCTTAGTCAATGCCTCAAGCTATACGTATTCGAATACGCGCTATCTGGGCTATGCCGAACTGCTACTCGGTCTGGCCGACAGCTTTGTCGAAGGACACGCCTTGTTGTTCTGGACAATGGGCTTCGGAATCTTCCACATCGTTTACGGCATTTTCTTTTATCTCAAATACGACCGGCCTACCCGATGAAACCGATACCGGAAGATCTGAACAAAGCGTTTGAGAGCAAGGCTCGGCTGGGCATCATGTCTGTCTTAATGGTGAATGAATCGGTCGATTTCGTCACGCTGAAATCGTTGCTCGAATTAACGGACGGCAATCTGGCCAGTCATACGCGCAGTCTGGAAGCACTCGGCTACCTTCAGAGCAGCAAGCAATTTATCGGACGTAAGCCGAATACGACATTTGCCATTACAAAGAGCGGACGTGAAGCGTTTATCGCCCACATCAACGCCCTCGAAGCCTTTCTGAAAGAACAGATGAAACCGTATCAAAAATAATTTTTTTGCACCTAAACTTTGCAATTCAAAGTTCTTTTTCGCAGACAAACATTAATCATAATCATAGTATAAACAAGTAAAAAGTAGAAAATGATGGAAACTCAAAAAAACAATCCGCAAACAGGAAAGCAACCGACACCCCCGCAGTGGGAAGTACCGTCTCCTCCTCCGGTCAGAGACAAGTTAAACTTACCTCCACATTGGCGTATGTTCATCAAAATGACACTGATCGGAGTACTGACCCTACTGCTGATAATCCCGATGATGATGATCGAAAATCTGATTAGCGAACGAGAGCGAACAGCTGAAAATGCAACCGACGAGGTACATCAGAAATGGAGCAGTGCACAAACCGTACTCGGTCCCGTATTAACCATCCCCTTCAAAGAAGTCGTCAGAATGGACAGTGACGGGAAAGTCGAGAAAACGATCAGCGTTGTCAATGTACTGCCCGAAACACTCGAAATCATCGGCGACATCCGAACAGAGGAACTGAAACGCGGTCTGTACGAAGTCGTCGTCTATAACTCACCCATCGAGATGAAAGGTACATTCGTATTGCCTGAGGAGCTGAACATTCCGGGAGGCAATCTTAACGATCTGCAGTTGGATGAAGCAATGATCAATATCGGCATCTCCGACCTGCGCGGTATCGGAGAACAGGTAACGATGACTTTCGGGGGAGAGACACTCGTTTTCAATCCGGGCATTCCGCATAACCAGCTGCTCACATCAGGCGTATCGTGTAAGGCGGATGTCCGCCCTCTGTTCAACAACGGGAAAACCATATCGTTTTCCGTGAAGTTGCAACTTAGAGGATCGGAGTCGCTCTATTTCGCACCTCTGGGTAAGACGACGAGTGTCGCGCTGAGTTCGGACTGCCGGACACCGAGCTTCAACGGCGCGTTCCTGCCCGACCATCGCGATGTGACGGAAACCGGCTTCACGAGCGATTGGAAAGTCATGCACCTGAACCGCAACTACCCACAGATGCTGACCGAGAGCAACTGGAACAGCGAAGTCATTAAATCGGTTTTCGGCGTGGATATGCTGATGCCTGTGCAACATTATCAGAAATCGATGCGTTCGGTCAAGTACGCGATGCTCATCATCCTGCTCACGTTTGTCGTCAGTTTCTTCGTCGAAGTGCTGCAAAAGAAACAGATACATCCGCTTCAGTATCTGCTTATCGGATTGGCGTTATGCCTGTTCTATTCACTGCTGATCTCTATTTCGGAGCATACGGGCTTCACGACGGCCTACACCGTGGCATCAGCCATGACCGTCTCGCTGATCACATGTTACATGGCCGGCGTACTGAAAATCAAACGAACGGCATTGACCATCGGTGCACTGCTGGCCTGTCTGTACGTGTATATCTTCGTACTGATACAGATGGAGACGTATGCATTGCTTGCGGGAAGCATCGGGCTGTTTGTGATTCTTGCAGTCATCATGTACGTGTCGCAACGCATCAACTGGAGCGGTCGAGAATAAGTCTCAGAAACGTTCCAAGGGTGAGCAATCCCATTTTTATTCCGGAGGAGGTATCGAGACTAAACGTTTCGGTAACTCCTCTTGAGTTAAGCGCGAGATCACACCTCTTTCTCGTTTCTCGGACGGATGAAATCAGACTGTTCGTTCCTTCACTTTCCAGAGCGAAGTAAGCCACAGCCCGGCGAAAGTGATGGCGCCGTTAATCATCAGCATCTCGTACCCGAAACGGTAGCCCGTAACCCGCAACACCAGTTGTTCAAGAGCGAAACAAATCAGGGGCGAGGCGATACATATATAAGGTACATACCGATCAATCGGCTGACGTTTCGTAAACAGCCCGAAAGCAAACAGTCCGAGGAGCGGCCCGTACGTGTAGGAAGCAATGACATAGATTGCATCGATCACGCTGCGGTTATTCAGCGCTTTGAATATCATAATGATGATAACAAACAGCACCGAGATAAGCAGATGCACTTTCATACGCGTCTGCTTGGCTTTCTTGGCCTGTTCTTTTTCGATTCCGAGTATATCGACGCAAAACGAAGTAGTGAGCGCCGTCAGAGCTGAGTCGGCACTGCTGAAAGCCGCCGCAATGATCCCGATCGTAAAGAAAACCAGAATGGTGCTTCCCAAAATGCCGGAAGTACAGAACATGGGGAGAATGTCATCGCCCGAAGCCGGTAATGTGATTCCTTGCTGTGCGGCAAGCGTGATCAACAAGACCCCGAGACAGAGGAACAAAAAATTGATCGGTGTGAAGGCCAGTCCGTAAGTGTACATATTCTTCTGCGCATCCTTCAGGCTCTTGCACGAAAGATTCTTCTGCATCATATCCTGATCGAGCCCGGTCATCACGATAGTAATGAATATCCCGCTAAAGAACTGTTTTACGAAATGCTGCGTACTCCCCCAGTCGTTCCACTCAAAAATGCGGAAATGGGAGCTGTCCGTAACGGTCTGCCACATCCCGATCATGTCCAGTCCCATCCGATCTTTTACTTGCCAGATGATCACCACAAGCGTCCCGACAAGACAGAGCGCCTGCAACGTATCCGTCCAGATAATCGTCTTCACGCCACTGCGGTAGGTATAGAGCCAGACGAGAAGGATACTGACGATGACCGTGACCCCGAACGGGATATTCCACGTACTGAATACGTAGGTCTGTAGGATAAGTACCACGAGATAGAGCCGTGCCGCTGCACCGATAATCTTCGAAAGCAGGAAGAACGAAGCCCCTGTTTTGTAGCTCCTCCGCCCGATACGCGTTTCGAGATACGTATAAATGGAGGTAAGTCGCAACTTATAGTAGAGAGGAAGCAGTACATTCGCAATCAACACATAACCAAAAAAGAAGCCTAAGACCGTCTGCATATATGTCATATCGATCTGGCGTACCCAGCCGGGTACCGACACGAACGTCACCCCCGAGAGCGACGAACCGACCATCCCGATGGCTACGATATACCATGGCGACTTACGGTTTCCCAGAAAAAAAGCATCATTACTCGAACTTTTACGTCCCGTTATCCATGCGATCAACAACAATAGACCGAAATAGGCGACGATTATCAGAAGAATAAGCTGACTGCTCATAGAAATTGTGTATTTTTTGCTTTAGTTTTTTGCGATTTTATTTTTGCGGGCAAAACTACGCTTTTTTCCCGATTTAGCAAAAATGTCGTAT
This sequence comes from Tannerella forsythia, assembly GCF_003860135.1. Classification (GTDB taxonomy): domain Bacteria; phylum Bacteroidota; class Bacteroidia; order Bacteroidales; family Tannerellaceae; genus Tannerella; species Tannerella forsythia_A. The sequence continues at coordinate 10,285 of NZ_RQYN01000031.1, read as the reverse complement.
ATTTGTGTTCGGTTCAGAAAAAGACGGAGGAAAGACAATGCAACAACCGGGTGAATTCAAACAATTTCAAAAATTCCTATCGGAGACGGAAGGAGATTTTCATGTGCTTGAACAACGCGTTCCGGTAGAGAAGCAATTGCAGTATTTCAAATTCTCCGACCGACTGAGGAAAGAAGCGGTTCCATGGACGGAAGACGACTTCGAGCAATTCGAGAGCGACCTCTACAATCCCGAATCGACCGAGGAATACAAACGGCGTATCCTTTCCATATTCGCCGTTTCGAGAGATGTCAAATCGTACCGCAGATTGGAACGCTACGTGCAGTCGCCCGATCCGGGACTGACCGACTGGGCCTACATGGCCCTGATGGAGAGCCGGATCATGCTGGAGTCCGAACTCTCGGAAGAGAAGCAGATTTATATCTCCACGGGGTTGGGAGGTAAAGGCCAAAAACTTCGCTTCTATCTCCTGCTTCAGGCAAGCGAGAACCAACCGTTTCTCGATTATCAGCGGAACGTAATCGAGCGCGAATTTGCTTTCGCCATGCAGAACGCGGACTGCGAAATCGAACGGCTGACCGTACACGAAACCTATGCCGACCTGCTCGTATTGATGCCGATACGTACCGATATCAAACGACTGATTGAAACCATTGTTGGAGAATGTAACCAATACGGTAACTTCTTGTCCAAAGCTTTTACCGTCACGAATGTAAAAGAGTTGAACAAGGAAGAGATCGCCCGGATCATCCACGGAGAGAAAAATGAAAACGACACATCGGACAAGGAGGAATGAAAAGTCTTTCCGTAATTATTCCCTGCTTTAACGAAGAAGAAGTTCTTCGTGAATCGTACAGACGCACCAAGGCGGTTTTGGAGACGTTACCGTGCGATGCCGAGATCATCTACGTCAACGACGGCAGCCTTGACAAGACACGTGCTATGCTCGACGAGATCGCGGCGTCAGACGCGCATGTCAAAGTACTTCATTTCTCCCGCAACTTCGGCCATCAACCGGCAGTCTCGGCCGGTATCAGAAATTGCCATACCGACTTGGCGATCATCATGGACGCCGACCTGCAAGACCCGCCCGAACTGATTCCGGAGATTCTCGCCTTACGCGAAAAAGAGCAGGCGAACAGCGTCTATTGCGTGCGCCGCTCGCGCGACAAGGAGAGCTTCTTCAAACTTCTTACCGCAAGGCTGTTCTATCGGACGATGAACCGGATGAGCGAAGTCGAATTTCCGCTTGACACGGGCGATTTCCGCCTGATCGACCGGAAAATCATGAACGAGTTCAACCGCCTGCGCGAACACGGCAAATACATCCGGGGACTGGTCAGCTGGATCGGCTTCAAGCAAGTACCTTTCTATTACGAGCGCAAGGCACGCGTGGCCGGCGAGACGAAATACCCGTTGAGTAAAATGATCCGATTTGCGTCGAACGCCTTGCTGTATTTCTCGAAGAAACCGTTGCGATTAGCGATGAGCCTGGGATTTATCGCCGTCATCATCGGGATTGTTCTGGCCATCTGGTTTATGCTCGGCAAATTGTACGGGTTCAGCAACGCCGAGACCGGCTGGACTTCGATCATGACCGTCGTGGTCTTTTTCGGGGGTGTCCAACTGCTTACCATCGGCGTGTTGGGACAATACATCGGCGTGCTCTTTGACGAAATCAAAAACCGGCCGGAATATATCATCGACGAGAAGCGAAACTATACGGACAACGAAACCGATTGATTCATCCTTCGCTCTTCCGCATCATCCGCCAAACCATATAGAGAAGTTGTATCGTTACGAGAGCGATAACGATCCACACGCCGTATGTCTTCAGAAAGACCATCCACGGATGAGGAGGCTCGTCCGGAGCACCGGTACGTTCAATCAAGACGACAGATAGATGCGGTAGCTCATCCGGTACACGTTTACGAAACGTCAAATCATATTGCGGCGCAGAAGCTCCGACATCGCCATACGTTAATGTGTAATGTCCTTTTTTGAGCTGCGCCACCACATAACGACGCACAATTCGCGCGGCAACCGAATCAATCCGGAGCGGTTGGTCATCGCCGTTCGCAATCCGAAAACGCAATGTATCCATGTTCTGTGGAAGACTTGGAAGAGCCTGTGCACTGCCGGCTTCGGAACGCAATCGACCGATTTTTACATCGTTCAGCCATACCCCCCGATCGTAATCTTCGGGAGCGGATATGTAAAAGACCACGTCCTCAAAGCGATAAGCATAAGGAAAAGCCAACGTCACCTCGGTCTGTTTCCGCACGTTATCGGTACGCAATGCGTAATGCGTGGCGGGCACGTTCATCAGGTGACGGATGCGGGTATCTCCCGCCCCATAACGTCCGACGGAAAGGATATTCAGGGGTGCCGACAGCGAATCGTTTACCGAGAGCAGATAATAACGATAGTCGGAGACCGGAAACGAAACCGTCAGCCACGCTTCCGTTCCGCGCACCTCAGCCTGTTCCGACAGGCGAATACGGTCTTTCACCGCATACCAGTTTTCACCGTCATTGCTGCCTTTAAGAATGGCCTGCTTATCGGTATCGGCATTCTTCACCCGTACCGTAAACGACGAGACGCGTTCACCGTCCGTTTGAATCCGGATATCCGTCTGCGACGTTCGCCGGTTCAGCTCGATGGGATACGGTTCGAAGTCATGGCCTCGACTGACGGAAGTTGCTTCGCGCACAAAATACGCGACCTCACGCCCGTGCTCGTCACGTATACGCAGGTCGGCCAAATCGGCACGGGCTGCGCCGATCAACGGAGCCGGCAGATCGATGGCATAAAAGCCGTCTGCATCGACAGGAGACAGGACGGCACGATGCGTCTGAGCGATCACGGTACTGGCCGCCAACATCAGCCAAAAGCCGACAAAAGTTGCCTTATTTATTTTCTTCCTTTTCGGTTTCATCACGTTCATCACTAAACAATACGTTTTTCAGCTTTTGATACAGGAACGACAACAGCAACAGAATAACACCGAGCAAAATGAATACGGCTATCTTTCCGGCTATCGGCATCGTCCAGACATCGACAATCAGTAATTTGCCGAGCACGACGGCAAATACGCCGAGGCTCAACATCCGGAGCGTCTTAAGGTGTTTCCGCATCCCCAAGGTCATCAGAGCGAATCCCGCCACCGACAGAGCGATGGAGAAACCGGCGCTCAGACTGTCGTTCCATCCGACGGTGTGCAGCAGGTGACGAACAGCCAGCGTCCACGTGGCCGTAGCCAACAGACTGAGGTAAATCGTAAAACCGTTGCTGGCCGAGCTTCGTGCCGGCGTATTTCGATAGTAGAGGACACCGCCCCACACCAGTTCGGCCACGACCGTTGCGAGAATCATCCATGCCGTACGAGCACTTTCGGGCTCGTAAGGCAGAATGGTGAGCGCGTAAAGCACGACACTGAAAATCATCCCTGAAAAGTACGCCCACGACCAGCCCGCACCGAGCCGGAAACGACGCGACAAGGCAATGCTCAGGAAGAGGATATAACTCGTCTGAAACAGCGAAATATGACTTCCCGCGACGGTAAAACGCGACATTTCCCATACCACAACCACGTTTCCCAGAAAGACGGAAAGCAGAATCAGTACGGCATTGACCGGCGTATATCTCAGGATATACGTTTTATCGAATGCTTCACGATAACGGCCTATCAATACAGCGAGCACCAGATAACTCAGGCAAACAAAGGCATTCGTAACAAACAATTTATTGGCAAAGATCGTTTGTCCTTCCGTCAGGTCGATTTCATACGGAACGATATCCATCACGAATGAGATCAACGTAAGCCATGCGAGGATAAAGGAAAAGTATGCGTACATCCGCGCTTTCGATTGGGCGTAAAGCCATCCGAGCAGCACCATTTCAGAAGCCCAGAAAAGCGTAATGAACGTGCCTTCGAGCTGAACAGGGACAGCAATGGAGACGAAGGTCAGCACGACGCCAAGCAACGTATGAAGCAGGAATTGATATTCGAGCCCGCGTTTTCGCAACCACAGAATGGCCACCATATTGACGATGGCTATGCCGAGTGGGAACAGGCCGTGAATCTTCACCGGGAGCGCCAAGTGATCGACAAAAAGCAAACTGAATCCCATATAAACGAAGTTATTCAGGACGACCGTCATCAACAGCATCCGGTTGGTCCACACCCATCCCCGGTCGTTACGCAGGATAGACAGGAGAGGCAAAAGGAAGATCACGTAGAAGAGCGAAGCGAAAAGAAGCAACCGCAACGCCATGACAGGGTCGTTCACGCTCGTGTTCATCTGAAATAGGAGCATAATAAGATACGTGGAGAAGAACGAAATCATCGGTAACTCCGCCCACTTTTTGAAGAGCGATAGCACGAACATGCCGACGTTCAAGATGGCGATGTAGGAGAACAGCACCATGTAGTTGCCTTCGCCGCTGCTCGTCAGGAAAGGCGCGATATACCCGCCGAGGAGCGCGATAACAGCCAGTTCGCGCCGATCGTACAGAACGGCGAGCGCGGCCATAAATACGGTCAGCACGACGAGAATCACGAAAGCAACCGGCTGAGAGAACAATTGATAATAATGGTACGCCACGGCTACGGTGACGTAGAACGTGGCAAAGGCGCCACCGGTCAGTAACGAACTGAAAGCGCGATATTTCTTCTGCAACTTCGCAGCGATGAGCAGTAGACCGGAGCCTGTGGCAAAACCCAAAATGGTTCGCGACACTTCGTTGATCCACTCGTTATCGATGGCGTATTTCACAAACAGCCCGATACCGACCACCAGCACGAAGATACCGATTTTGCCGAACAAGTTTCCACCGATAAATTCTTCGTAATTGATTTTTTTCGAAGGCTTCGGAGCAGAAGGTGCGGCCGAAGCGGCAGGCATCGGCGATTCTATGACAGGACGGACCTCGACCGGTGCTGGAGGCGGAGGCACAGGCGCGGCGGAAGTTTTCATTTCCCGTGGCGGAGGCGGTGGAGGCGCAACGCTTATATATTCGCGCGCTTCGGGGACTTCTTTCATACTGTCCGTCTGCGGAGGAACGGTCGGAGATTCAACAACCGAACGTTGCGCAACAGGCTCAGGAACGGCCTCTTCTTCGGCCGATGCGTCTGTCTTCTTTTCCAGTAATTTTTGCAACATCGCTTCCATTGAGAGAAGCCGTTTCGAAACATCTCTGATACGACCGAGCAACATCGCCCAACCGATAATCGGCACAAGTATAAACAATATTACCAACAGAATAATTATCAAATCTTCCATCTACATCTATTTTCGTTCTTTATTTACCGAGCAAACATAGACAAAAAAGCCGATATTTTATGCCGGCGCAATAAAAAAGATAAAAATCCGATAGAGAACGGAATCGTACCGGACAAAGACCATAAGGGATATTCCCGATGAGGCATGCGAAAAATATCCCGGTATCAACGGAAAGCCTCGTAAACCCTACGGAGACTTCACGGCATCAACGGAAAGCCCCATAAACCCTATGGAGACTTCACGGCATCAACGGAAAGCCTCATAAACTCTACGGATACTTCACGGCATCGGCGGAAAGCCCCATAAACCCTACGGAGACTTCACGGCATCAACGGAAAGCCTCATAAACTCTACGGATACTTCACGGCATCGGCGGAAAGCCTCATAAACTCTACGGAGAATACCGTTCCAACAAAGACCTTTGAATACGTCATGCCCTTGTTTTTTTATGGCACGCACTCGCAGTTATTTACGGAAAAGTACTATCTTTGCACTTCAATTTTACGATAAAGAATGACTCTTTCTGCTTTGACAGCTATATCTCCGGTAGATGGACGCTACCGGGACAAGGTAGAAGCGCTGGCTGCCTATTTTTCGGAGTTTGCGCTGATCCGGTATCGTGTGCGCGTAGAAATCGAATATGTTTGTTTGTTGGCGGAAGTTTTGCCACCTATCCAAGCCTTGAATAAAGACGATGTAAAAACGACCTTACGGAAGATTTATCTTGACTTCTCGCTCGATGATGCACGACGTGTGAAAGAAATTGAACGGACGACGAATCATGATGTGAAAGCCGTCGAATATTTCATCAAAGAGCAATTCGATGCGCTCTCGTTACAAGCGTACAAAGAGTTCATTCATTTCGGACTTACTTCGCAGGATGTGAATAATACCGCTGTTCCTCTTTCGTTGAAAGAAGCATTAGCGGCGGTTTATTTCCCCGATATTGAAGCGGTGATCGCCAAGCTGAAAGGATATGCCGAAGCGTGGAAAGACGTTCCGATGCTCGCCAAAACGCACGGGCAACCTGCCTCCCCTACCCGTTTGGGAAAAGAGTTTCAGGTGTTTGTCTATCGGCTTGAGCAGCAACTGGCACTACTCAAGGCCGTGCCCATCTCGGCCAAGTTCGGGGGAGCGACGGGCAACTTCAACGCTCATCATGTGGCTTATCCGCAGCATGACTGGCAGCAATTCGGAAATCGGTTTGTGGAGGGCGTGCTTGGGTTGAAGCGTGAAGCATGGACGACCCAAATATCGAACTACGACAATCTGGCGGCTCTCTTCGACGGTTTGCGACGCATCGATACGATCCTGATCGACCTTTGTCGAGACGTATGGCAGTACATCTCGATGGAATATTTCAAGCAGAAGATCAAAGAGGGCGAGGTCGGCTCGTCGGCGATGCCGCATAAGGTCAATCCGATCGATTTCGAAAATGCCGAAGGCAATCTCGGCGTGGCCGATGCGATCCTTACGCATCTGAGTATGAAGCTGCCGATCTCCCGGCAACAGCGAGATTTGACGGACTCGACCGTATTGCGTAATATCGGCGTACCGCTGGCTCATATTGAAATCGCACTCAAAAGTTTGATGAAAGGCCTCGACAAACTACTGTTGAACGAACAAGCCGTATCGCGCGAATTGGATGCGCAATGGGCTGTCGTAGCCGAAGCTCTTCAAACCATTCTGCGCCGTGAGGGATATCCCCAACCGTATGAAGCGCTGAAAGCATTGACACGCACAAACGAAGCGATCACGGCTTCATCGATTGCACAATTTATCGACGCTCTCGATTTGAGCGACGCTGTGAAACAAGAGTTGAAAGCCGTAACCCCGCATAATTATACAGGAATATAAAACGAAAACAAAAAATAGAATAACCATTTTAAAACAGTCGGGAGACTGTGTAACACGTTTAACAATCAATTATTACTATTCAGTATGGATTTAGAAGAAAAAGACGGACGCCAACCTCGTCCAGAAAATGAAAACCCGGAAAATCAGAATCAACGGGGCAGTGTTTCGCGTAGCGAAAAGGAAGAACGGAAGCCTGCTTACCGCGCCACGAGAGATGGCGGAGGCTACCAGATGGAAGGAGCAAGCCGCCCGGTCGCCAAACGTCGTCCGCGCATCAAGGATAGCCGCATGGCTGACTATAACCGGCCTCCGTACGGTAGACCTTTCGGAGAAAGACCTTCTTATCGGCAAGCTGACCCCTACATGCAGGAAGAAGAACGGCCGCTTCGCGCAAGTGATCCGGAGGGTGGCGAACGCCAGCCTTATATGCCCTCCTATTCGCAATCGCCTGAGGGCAGACCACGGCGTCCCTATGTGCCACGCACAGGAAACGAAGGCGGACATTTCCGTGCACCGAAAAATAACGAGCGGCGTCCCGGAGTACCCGGAAGCAACAACCGTCCGGGAGGCAAGCCCAAGAAACAGGCGAAGAAAGGCTCACGCCCGAACATGAAGTTCAACTTCCAAAAGCAAGTAAAATATGAAGAAGAACTGACTGATCCGAACGAACCGATCCGTTTGAATAAATTTCTGGCCAATGCCGGTGTATGTTCACGTCGCGAGGCAGACACATTTATTCAGGCCGGCGTCGTAAAAGTGAACGGCGAAGTAGTGAAAGAACTCGGTACAAAGATTACCCGTCAGGATCAGGTGATGTTTCACGACCAACCGGTGCGCATCGAAAGCAAGATTTACATCCTGCTCAACAAACCGAAAAACTGTATGACAACGGTAGATGACCCACAAAATCGCCGCACGGTTATGGACTTGGTGAAGAACGCCTGCCACGAACGCATCTATCCCGTCGGTCGTCTGGATCGCAACACGACCGGTGTATTGTTGTTGACAAACGATGGTAATCTGGCATCGAAACTGACGCATCCGTCATTTAAAAAGAAAAAAATCTACCACGTGTGGTTAGACAAGGATGTCGCGGTCGAAGATATGGAAAAATTGGCTACCGGACTGGAGCTGGAAGACGGTGAAATCCATGCCGATGCGATCAGTTATGCCAGCGAGACCGACAGAAAACAGGTCGGAGTCGAGATTCACTCGGGACGAAACCGTATCGTACGCCGTATGTTCGAAGCACTCGGCTATCACGTGACCAAACTCGACCGCGTTTATTTTGCCGGGCTGACGAAGAAGAATCTGGGCCGTGGCAAATGGCGCTATCTGAACGAACAGGAAGTAAGTGCTTTACGCATGGGAGCATTTGAATAAGCATTATAGGAGGTAAAATCCACAATGAAACGAACAAAGATTACAGACCTATTAAAAGGCGAGGCGTGCGGCACGGATGTAGATGTCTGCGGATGGGTACGTACGCGAAGAGGCAGTAAGCAGGTGACTTTTATCGCACTGAACGACGGAACGACGATTCATAACCTGCAAGTGGTTGCGGACATCGAGAAGCTGGGCGAAGAAAACCTGAAGCAGGTCACGACCGGCTCATGTATTCGTGTCAGCGGAAAGCTCGTACCGTCGCAGGGACAAGGACAGCAGGTGGAGGTGCAGGCCGATCGGATCGAACTGCTCGGCGCAGCCGACCCAAACGCATACCCGTTGCAGAAGAAAGGACATTCACTCGAATTCCTGCGCGAGATCGCCCACTTGCGTCCGCGCACCAACACCTTCGGCGCCGTATTCCGCATCCGCCATCACATGGCTATGGCCATCCACACGTTCTTCCATCAGAAGGGCTTCTTCTACTTCCATACGCCTATCATCACGGCCTCCGATGCCGAGGGCGCAGGGCAAATGTTTCAGGTTACGACACAAGACCTGAAGCAGGTGAAAAAGAACGAAGACGGCTCCGTCAATTACGACGACGACTTCTTCGGCAAGCAGGCCAGCCTGACGGTTTCCGGACAGTTGGAAGGCGAGCTGGCGGCCATGGGACTGGGAGCCATCTACACGTTCGGGCCTACGTTCCGTGCTGAAAATTCGAACACTCCGCGCCACCTGGCCGAGTTCTGGATGATTGAGCCGGAAGTGGCTTTTAACGAAATCGAAGAAAATATGAACCTTGCGGAAGAGTTTATCAAATATTGTGTGCAATGGGCTTTAGACCATTGCCGCGACGATATTCAATTCCTCAACGATATGTTCGACAAGGAACTGATCAACCGGCTGGAAAGCGTGTTGAAAGACGATTTCGTACGTCTGGCCTATACGGAAGGTATACGCATCCTCGAAGAGGCTGTGGCCAAAGGACATTCATTCGAATTCCCTGTCTATTGGGGAGCCGATCTCGCTTCGGAGCACGAACGCTACCTCGTGGAAGAACATTTCAAACGCCCCGTCATTCTGACTGATTATCCGAAAGAGATCAAGGCCTTCTATATGAAACAGAACGAGGATGGGAAGACGGTACGTGCCATGGATGTACTGTTCCCGAAGATCGGCGAAATCATTGGAGGCTCGGAGCGTGAAGCAGACTACGACAAACTACTCCAACGCATTGAGGAACTCCACATCCCGATGAAGGATATGTGGTGGTATCTCGACACCCGAAAATTCGGGACGTGTCCTCATGCCGGATTCGGACTGGGCTTCGAGCGGTTATTGCTATTCGTCACCGGGATGTCTAACATCCGTGATGTGATGCCGTTCCCGCGCACCCCGAAGAACGCAGAGTTTTAAAAAAATCCCCCCTTATTTTCTTCTTGTGTTCGGAAGAACACGAATAAAATAAGGGGGGATTATATCACTACAAAAACGCTTGTTTTTATGAGCTGAAAATGACTCATGACTGAATCATTCAAGAAATCATCACAGTAATGCTTTTTTAAAGCAGCCGGAGTAATCCTGCCCCCCCCCCTCCGAGGAGAGGTTTAAGGGGAGGATGAGACGGGGTTTTATCCTTTTATTTAGTCGCTCCTTAATATCCGCTTAACACTTTGCGATTCAATAAAATAATATCAAAAACAGTTGTATATATTTGCAGGAATTTGTATCTTTACAGTATAAAACCCTGCAAA